>CAXYUC010000035.1:0-29967 GCA_964292075.1 uncultured Mycolicibacter sp. | reverse complement strand
TCTCCCAAGCCGGGAAGCCACTTGGGCCCAACCTTTAAGCCGGGAGGAGCTGTCCTGACCGGGGGCGTCTTTCGACGTTCGGGGTCAGTGGCCTATGTCCGTGCAGACGCCTCACCTAACGAGGTGCTTGCAGGGTCCATAGTGCACCACCGACGGGGCGCGGTCAACTCCACCCCATTCGGGTGTGTCGAGGGTCTCTGACGTGCAGCGATGCCGCCCAACCCCCCGCGCACGGCGTGTCACACCAGTCACTTTGGCACCAGAACGAGACCTTAGCGGCCCGGTCCCGCGACCGGCGCAGAACCGGGCCGTTGGGCTTCACGGCGGCTGGGGTCAGCCGGCCAGCGAGGCGTACAACGGGCCGGTCAGCTGCAGCCCGGCGCTGGCCCCAGCGGTGGCAAAGAAGCCGAACAGCGCCAGGGCGGCGCCGGCCAGCGACACGTCCTTGTTGAAGTGGATCTGCTCGCCGGCCTTGACCTCCGGGTTCTGCTCGTTCCAGAACGGATGCATGATCAGCGCGGTCGGCAACAGGAAGACCGCCAGCATCAGCGCACCGAGATCCGCCCAGGCGCCCAGGATCACCAGGGCCGCACCGGTGAACATCCACGCGCCCGACGCGAGCACTGCGAGCTTGCCGGGCCTGATGCCCTTGCTCTCGGTGTAGGCCGCCATCGCGGCGGTCTGGGTGAAGTGCCCCAGCGCACCTCCGACAAACACGGCGCCGAACAGGATTCGACCGACCAATATCACGATGTCCACGCGGACCCCTCTCCAGTAGATAGTTGTTTCGTCAACTACATCAAACCCTAGGGAGGGAGTTATTGATTTGTCAACTAAATTCTGGCGGCACCACGCGTGGTCATGGCGGCACGGCCGTCAGAACCCACTCGATGCGATGACGCCAGGTGGTTGCTACCGAAACCAGCTTCCGCGAAGTCCGCGGGAAGACCGCGGCGGGCGGGGCGGTGTTAGTCCTTCAGGTTCAGCGGCTCGACGGCGTAGCGCCCCGGCGTCCGCCAGGACGCGAGCGCCCCGAGCAGCATCATGACCGCCGCGGCGGCAAAGACCACTGCGAGACCGGTATGGAACGGTCCGGAGATCAGCTGCGGGAAGAAGCTGTGCCCGGTCAACGCCTCGGCATCAACGCCGGGCGCGGCCAGCGCACCCGAGGGGGCCAACAGTTCGGCGATCGGGTTGTAGCCCAGGAACGCCGCGAACAGGCTGCCCACCGGCGGAGTGTTGGCCACCTGATCGGCGACCGCGGCGGCGACGCCCTGCCGCTGCAATCCGGCAGCCATCGCACCCGGCAGCGTGTTGGCCAGCCCGATCACCATCAGCGAGAAGAAGATGCCGATCGACAGCGATGTGCCGGCATTGAAGAACGTGGCCCGAACGCCCGACGCCGCACCGCGTTGGTCGGCCGGAACGCTGGACATGATCACGGCACTGTTGGGCGCGGCGAAGATCCCACCGCCCAGCCCGTTGAGGAACACCAGCACGGCGAAGACCCGATAGTCGAAGTTGACCGGAAGCAGAACCAGCGCCACGAACGTCGTCGACATCAGCAACATGCCGCCGACGGTGAACGGGCGAGCGCCGCGGCGGTCCGACAACGAACCGGCCACCGGACCGGCCAACAGGAACCCCGCCGTCATGGGCAGCAGATAGATACCCGCCCACAACGGCGTCGATTCGTAGCTGTAGCCGTGCAGCGGCAGCCAGATGCCCTGCAGCCAGATGATCAGCATGAACTGCATGCCGCCGCGGCCGATCGCCGACAGCAGCCCGGCCGCGTTGGCCATCCCGAACGCCGGAATCGCGAAGAGCCGCACGTCGAGCAACGGCGCGGCTACCCGCAGTTCGATGACGCAGAACAGTGCCAGCAGTGCCACTCCCAGCGCCAGCGAGCCCAGCACGAGCGGGCTGGTCCAGCTGGTCGGCGAGGATCCATGCGGCTGAATGCTGTAGGTGATGGCGGTCAGCACCACGGTCAGACCCAACGCCAGCGTCGCGGTGCCCGCCCAGTCCAGCTTCGCCGACGCCCTCTCACCGAGTTCGTGCAGTGAGCGCAGCGATCAAACGGTGCCCAACACCCCGATCGGCACCCCGACCCAGAACACCGCACGCCAGTCCCACTCCGACAGCACGCCACCGATCAGCAGGCCGACAAAAGACCCGGCGACCGCGGCCACCTGGTTGACACCCAGGGCCATACCGCGCTGATTGGCGGGGAACGCGTCGGTGAGGATCGCCGAGGACGACGCCATCAGCATCGCCCCGCCGACGCCCTGCACCACCCGCCACGCGATCAGCCACTGGGCACCGCGGCCCATGTCGAACGGGTCGATCGACAGCGCGACGGCCGCGGCGGTGAACACCACGAAGCCCAGGTTGTAGATGCGCACCCTGCCGAACATGTCCCCGAGCCGGCCGAAGAACACCACCAGCACCGCCGACACCAGGAGATAGCCCATCAACATCCACAGCAGGTAGCTGACGTTCGCCGGCTCCAGCGGGTTCAGGCCGATACCCCGGAAGATCGCCGGCATCGAGATCAGCACGATCGAGCCGTTGATGGTCGCAAGCAGGACACCCAGCGTGGTGTTGGACAGCGCGACCCACTTGTAGCGCGGGTGGTCACGGTCGTAGCGCAGTCGGCGGCGAGCGGTGGCGACGACGCCCGGGTCCTGGACACCGGTGTTCACCTGCTCTATCTGCGCCGTCATGTCTCTCCCAGCTACCTCTGCCCCGAGCATATATGTTAGCTAAGCAAATGATCAGTTACCTAATCGTCGCCCCGGCCCCCTCGGCGCCTTACGCCGGCTGCTCTGCTGCGATAGCGTGGCAGTGCACGAATCGCCAGTGCAGCAATCGCAAAAACCGCGGGAGCGCAACCAGTGCGCTGAGAGGACGGCCGGGGCCGTCGACCGTACGAACCTGACCGGGTCATGCCGGCAAGGGAGAGGAAGAACTATGACTGACGTTGCAGTGGAGCCGCAGGTCACCACCGGGCCCATCCCCTACAGCGAGAAGGCCTACCGCGAGATCGAAGCTCCCGGCGGTGTGACGATGAAGGTGCCGTTCCGGCGCATCAACCTGACCACCGGTGAGCACTTCGACGTCTACGACACCTCCGGTCCCTACACCGACGCCCACGCCGACATCGACTTGCACCGCGGCTTGGCGCCGCGGCCGGGCGTGGTGAGCGATCGCGGTACCCAGCTGCAGCGCGCCCAGGCCGGTGAGATCACCGCCGAGATGGCCTTCATCGCTGCGCGCGAGGGAGTTTCCGCCGAGCTGGTCCGCGACGAGGTCGCCCGCGGGCGGGCGGTGATCCCAGCGAACCACAATCACCCCGAGCTGGAGCCGATGATCATCGGTAAGGCGTTCAAGGTGAAGATCAACGCCAACATCGGCAACTCCGCGGTGACCAGTTCGATCGCCGAAGAGGTGGACAAGCTGGTGTGGGCGACCCGCTGGGGCGCCGACAACGTCATGGACCTGTCCACCGGAAAGGACATCCACGAGACCCGGGAGTGGATTCTGCGCAACTCCCCGGTGCCGATCGGGACGGTACCGATCTATCAGGCGCTGGAGAAGGTCAATGGCGACCCGACCAAACTGACCTGGGAGCTGTACCGCGACACCGTGATCGAGCAGTGCGAGCAGGGCGTGGACTACATGACCGTGCACGCCGGGGTGCTGTTGCGGTATGTGCCGTTGACCGCCAAGCGGGTCACCGGAATCGTGTCGCGCGGCGGTTCGATCATGGCGGCGTGGTGCCTGTCGCGGCATCAAGAGTCGTTCCTGTACACCAACTTTGAAGAACTGGCCGACATCCTGGCCAGCTACGACGTCACGTTCTCCCTCGGCGACGGACTGCGGCCCGGTTCGATTGCCGATGCCAACGACGAAGCCCAGTTCGCCGAGCTGCGCACCCTGGGCGAGCTGACCAAGATCGCCAAATCCCGTGGTGCGCAGGTGATGATCGAGGGACCGGGCCACGTCCCGATGCACAAGATCGTCGAGAACGTGCGACTGGAAGAGGAGTGGTGCGACGAGGCGCCCTTCTACACCCTGGGACCGCTGGCCACCGACATCGCACCGGCCTACGACCACATCACCTCGGCGATCGGCGCGGCGATCATCGCCCAGGCAGGCACCGCGATGCTGTGCTACGTGACCCCCAAGGAGCACCTGGGGCTGCCCGACCGCAAGGACGTCAAGGACGGGGTGATCGCCTACAAGATCGCCGCACACGCCGCCGACCTGGCCAAGGGGCACCCCGGAGCCCAGGATCGCGACAACGCACTGTCCAAGGCACGCTTCGAGTTCCGCTGGTATGACCAGTTCGCGCTGTCCCTGGACCCGGACACCGCACGCGAGTACCACGACGAGACGCTGCCCGCCGAGCCGGCCAAGTCCGCGCACTTCTGCTCGATGTGCGGCCCGAAGTTCTGCTCGATGCGGATCAGCCATGACGTGCGCGACTACGCCAACGAGCACAACCTGCAGACCCAGGACGACATCGACGCCGCGATCCAGAAGGGAATGGACGAGAAGTCAGCCGAGTTCGCCGACCAGGGCAACCGGGTGTACCTGCCCCTCTCCACCTAGTGGATTACCTGCCGCTGGCCCCGCCGCGGGCGACACCGCTGCGGATACTCACCATTGCCGGATCGGACTCCGGCGGCGGCGCGGGCATTGCGGCCGACCTGCGCACGTGCGCGCTGCTGGGGGTGCACGCCTGCGTCGCGGTTACCGCTGTGACGGTGCAGAACACCGTGGGAGTCAAGAGCTTCCACGAGGTTCCCGCCGATACCGTCGCCGCCCAGATCGCGGCGGTGGTGCCCGATATCGGGATCCAGGCCGCCAAGACCGGGATGCTGGCGTCGGCGCAGATCATCACCGCGGTGGCCGCGACATGGCGAGAACTCGGGCTGACGGTCCCGTTGGTGGTCGATCCGGTGTCGGCTTCCATGCACGGCGACGCACTGCTGGCGGCCTCGGCGCTGGATGCACTGCGCGACAGCCTGTTTCCGCTGGCTACCCTGGTGACCCCGAACCTGCACGAGGTGCGACTGCTGGTCGGTATCGACGTGGTCGACGCCGAATCCCAGCGTGCGGCCGCACGCGCGCTGCACGCCCTGGGGCCGCAGTGGGCACTGGTCAAGGGCGGACACTTACCCTCGGCGGAACACAGTCCGGACCTGCTCTATGACGGCAAGGACTTTTTGGAGTTCCCCGGGCCACGGGTGGCCACCGGCGACGACCACGGCGCCGGCGACACGCTCGCGGGGGCCTCGGCGGCCGCGCTGGCCCACGGCTCCAGCGTTCCGGACGCCGTGGCATTCGCCAAGCGCTGGGTGACCGAGTGCCTGCGGGCCGCCTACCCGCTGGGCCATGGGCACGGTCCGGTCTCGCCATTGTTCCGGTTGCGGGCATGACACTGGACGATATCGCCGGGATCGCCCACCACCCGGACGGCGCACCCGCGGGCGTGGTGTTGCTGACGCACGGCGCCGGCGGAGACCGTGATTCGCCTATGCTGCAACGGCTTTGCGAGGAATGGTCGCGTCGCGGTTTCCTGGCGATCCGCTACAACCTGCCGTTCCGGCGGCGCCGCCCCAAGGGCCCGCCGTCCGGGTCGGGCACCGGCGATCGGGAGGGCATCACCGAGGCGATCGGGTATGCCCGCGCGTTGGCCGACGGCCCGCTGATTGTCGGCGGGCATTCGTACGGCGGCCGGCAGACCTCGATGGTGGTGGCAGCCGGCGACGTTGCGGTGGACCTGCTGACACTGTTTTCCTATCCGCTGCACCCGCCGGGCAAACCCGAGCGCACCCGCACCCGCACCGAGCACCTGCCCCGGATCGGCGTACCGACGGTGTTCACCCACGGCAGCTCAGACAGCTTTGGCACCGGGGCCGAGATTCGCGCTGCCGCCGCGCTGATTCCCGCGCCGCATGAGGTCGTCGAGATCACCGGTGCCCGCCACGATCTGGCGTCCAAGACGTTGGACGTGCCGGTGCTGGCGGTCGATGCGGCGCTGCGACTGCTGGGTTGAACCCGCGGTGTTGATGGTCCGGCCGCGGCGCAGATCGGCCGCCAGCCCCAGGGCATAGCCGAACCCCGCGCATCAGGTGGCCGCATCGAAGGCAGGCACGCCCCGCGCGCCGAGGGCGACCGGCGATCCCTCAGCGGTCGTAGTCGTCCTCATCGGTGGGCACACCCCGATGCTGCTCGACCACATCGGCGATGTCGGCGTGGTCGCCGGCGGAGATCTCGGGGCCCGGCGTTTCGTCGTCGGCCTCCACAGCCGGGACCGCCTGGCCGGCCAAGTCTGCGTCGCTGGCTTCAACATTGCGGCTGGTCATGACTGCCCTCCCGAAATCGTGAACAGCGTGCAATCGCCATTGTCGCCCATCGTCGGGGGCCCCGGGAGCTTCGCTGGTTACCGGTGGGTCAGGTACCTTAATTTTCATGAGTACCGAGCAGTTCGACGTCGTCATCGTGGGTGCGGGCTTCGGCGGCATGGGCGCGGCCATCGAGCTGAAGAAGCTCGGCTACGACAACATTGTCCTGCTCGACCGTGAAGACGACCTCGGCGGAACGTGGCACGTCAATCACTATCCCGGCCTGGCCGTCGACATCCCGTCGACCACCTACGCGTACTGGTTCGAGCCGAATCCGTACTGGTCGCGGATGTTCGCACCCGGCGAGGAGATCAAGCGGTACGCCGATCACGTCGCCGACAAGTACGACGTGCGCCGCCACATGCGGTTCAACACCACGGTCGCCGATGCCCACTGGGATGAGGACGCCAAACGCTGGCGGGTGGCCCTGGCCGACGGGCAGACGCTGAGCGCCCGATTCCTGATCACCGCCACCGGTTTCCTGTCCCAGCCGCGCAACCCGGACATCGCCGGGATCGACAGCTTCGCCGGGAAGGTGGTGCACACCGCCGCCTGGGACCACGACTACGACTTCACCGGCCGTCGAGTTGGGCAGATCGGTACCGGCGCCACCGCGGTGCAGCTGATTCCGCAGCTGGCCAAGACCGTCGCCGACCTGACCGTGTTTCAGCGCACCGCGATCTGGGTGGCGCCCAAGATCGACTTCCGGATCCCGGCGTCGCTGCAGAAACTGTTCGCCCGAGTTCCGTTCGCCCAGCGGGTGATGCGCTTCATCAGCGACTACCTGCTGGAGTTCATGACGGTGACCGCGGTGTTGAACTACCCCGCTTTCCGGCGGTTGTCGATCGCCGGGATGGACGCGTGCAAGATGCACCGGTTCGCCCAGATCCGGGACAAGGAACTGCGGGCCAAGCTGACCCCGAACTACGACATCGGCTGCAAGCGGCCCAGCTGGTCCAACGACTACTACCGCAGCTTCACCAAGCCGCATGTGCACCTGGAGACCACCAGCATCGAGCGGATCGAGCCGGACGGCATCGTCACCGTCGACGGCCGCAAGACCGTCATCGACACCCTGGTGCTGGCCACTGGATATGACCTGTGGGAGGCGAACTTCCCGGCGATCGAGATCGTCGGGCGGGAAGGGCGCAACCTGGGTAAGTGGTGGCGGGAGAACCGATTCCAGGCCTACCAGGGCCTGTCGATGCCGTATTTCCCGAACTTCCTGAGCCTGGCCAGCCCGTACGGGTTCTCCGGCCTGTCGTTCTTCAACACCATGGAATACCAGATGCGGCACATGGGCCGGCTGTTCGGCGAGCTACAGCGCCGCAACGCGACGACCTTCGAAGTCACCGAGGCCGCCAACACCCGGTTCCTGGACGCCATGACCAAAAGGCTGGACCACACGGTGTTCTACGCCGGGGACTGCACGACGTCACGGTCCTACTACTACAACCCCAGCGGCGAAGCGACCCTGCTGCGGCCCACTACGGTGCGCAATGCGGTCCGCGACGGCTCGCATTTCCCGTTGGAGGACTACGAAATCGCCTGATCCATCAGGCGGTTCAGCGAGGCTCGACGCAGGAGAGGCGCAGCTGGGACCGCCTCATAAACCTGGCGGTTCAGCGAGGCTCGCCGGCTCCTCAGTTCTGGTCGACTCCGGCGAACACGATGGACTCCATCAGCCTGCGCAGGCAGGCCTGCGCGTAACCCGGCCCCCCGGCGAGGAACCCCTGGCCCGGGATCTCACCGCCGCGGGCAACCCGGGCCAAGTCGTCCACCAGCGCCGCCAAGGCATGCACCAAGAATTTCGCGTGCATCACATCCAGATCCGGCCTGATCGCCATCAGCGGTCGGGCCCAGGTCTCGATGAACGCGCGCTCGGAATCGCGCAGCAGCTCACGCTCGGCCGACGCCAGGTTCACCCGCTCGGTGTCATAGACCGACGCCAACTCGGGGTTGGCGAACACCGTGGCCACGTATGCCTCGATCAATCGGCGCAGCGCCTCGTCCGGCTCGGCGAAGACGCCGGCGATAGCCGCCATCTCCCCGGCTATCCGGTCCACGGCGCGTTGCAGCCCCGTCGTCAAGATGTCGCCCTTGCTTGAGAAATAGCGGTAGACGCCGGACGCTGGGACGCCGACGGCGTCCGCGATCTCAGTGACGCCGGTCTCGGCATAGCCCTGCTTGCCGAACAACAGGACCGCCGAGTGCAGCAGCGCCTCGTAGGGTCCGGCGTCGGGCGTGAAGATGCGCCACACCGATGGCCGATTGACCCCGATCTCGTCGGCTCCGGGCAGTTGCGCAGCGACCACTGATCGCGAGGCCGCGATGAGCAACGGTTTGATCTCGTCGTCCGGGAGCTGCAGCCGGTGTCCGATGATGCTGCCGGCGACACTGACCAGCGCCACGGTCAGAGTCCACTGCTCCAGGGAGTTCAGCTCTGGACGCATGACGCTGATCGGCCGCTTCAGGCGCGCGCCGACCGTATTCATCTGCATCATGAGCTTGGCATGGTCCTCAGACTGCAAGTAGCGAGCCTGCCAGCGGAACAACCCGCTGGCCTCGCGGTTGAGGATCGATGACGTGATCAGCCCGTCGACGGCCTGATCCAGCACTGCCGGCGCCTCGTCGAGCATCTCGGCATCGGACAACTCGTCGACGAACTCGGTGCAGTCCACCAACTGCTGACCGAGCGAGCCGACCACGACCGAGAACATCTCGTACTTGCTCGGATAGTGCCGGTACAGCGCCGGCGCGGAGATCCCGACCTTGGAGGCGATCGCCTCCATGCTGGTCGCGTGGTAGCCCTGTGCACTGAACGTTTCCGCGGCAGCACGTGTGATTTGCGCCTTGCGGTCTTTGGGGCGCCGCTTTATGCGGGCACCAGTGCGTCCGCCAGGGTCGTTCGTGGCACCAAGCGTGGTCACCACCCCTCCCGATCAACTCAGGCCAGCTCTGTCACGTGCACAGCATTATTAACACAGCCGGGTAAACGGGCTACAGCGGACACAATATCGAGCCCGCTCGTACCTGCCCCGACGCGCCCCGCCCAGTGCCAGAGTTACGGGCCCAGCGGTGCCCGGTGCCGGGTGTCGCGGGCCGGGACCCCGTTGGGTCCGCCGATGGACTGCGCATAGTTGGCCACTGCAAACGCCACCGCGGCGCCGGTCAGCGCCAATGCCCGTTGATTGATCTGTTCGACCGTGTCACCGGGGCCGCGATAGTTCGGGTCGAACGCGGCGCCGGGCTTTCCGCCCCACAGCCGGGCCTGCGCGGTGGTCTTGAGTTGGGAAGCCCCGGTAGTGATGCCCCCGATGGGGGCCCCGGCCACCACGAACGGGCTGTAGTCGGTGTCGCTGCTTAGCGGCATATCGGCGGGCCGCACGCCCACCAGGTTGAGGTAGCCGGCCAAGGTGCGTTCGATACCGCCCGATCCCACCGGCACGTCGTCGGGGGTGATGTCTAGGCTCGGCAGCGCCGACTGGTCTCCGTCATAGGTGAAGAAGCCGGGATTCGGGGAGGCCAGCATGTCGAAGTTCAGGTAGAGCGCGATGTCGTTGAGCTGATCGCGGTCGAGCCCGAAGACGTAGTCGCTGGAACCACCGAGCTGTTGCTCCTGGGCGCCCCAGAACGCAAACCGGACCGCGTTGGTCACCGCTGGCTCCGGGCCCAGCTGCAGCGCGGTCTCCAACACCGCGGCCACCCCGGAGCCGTTGTCGTTGATCCCCGGGCCGCCAGGCGCACTGTCGAGGTGCGCTCCGACCATCACCACGTCACGCTCCGAGCCGGTTTTCGTCTGCGCCAAGATATTCCGCGAGGTGATCTTCACGGTGTGGGCATCGAGCACCAGCCGCACCGTCCCGGTCGCGCGGCGCAGCGCGTTGTCGCCGTCGCGTCCGGCCACCGCTACCGGCATGGTGAGTTGGTCGTAGTACTCGGCAGGGAACAATCCGGCGGGCGCGCCGTTACGGCTCGGCAGGCTCACCACGACCAGTGCGGCGGGTCCGTGCTCGGCGGGCACGTTCTGTTTGACCACCACCGAGCAGCCGGCGTCACTGACCACGGCGATCCCGCCACGGGGCACTTTCGGCGGATAGTCGGCCGCTGCGCAGCCCGAAGACCGCGTCGGGCGCACCACCGGACCGCTGACGCCGCCGGCCGGTGTGCGCACCAGCAGCGAGGCCTGATCGACCGGGTAGCCAACCCCGGCGACGGTCAGCGTGGGTTTGCCGGCCGAGATGGTGTCCAACCTAATGAGCTCGGGTGTCGCCACCTCGAAGCCCTTGTCGCGCAGGGCGTTGGCCACGTAGTCGGCACTGGCGTCGAACCCCGGCGTGCCGTCAGCCCGAATCCGTTGGTGTTCGTCGGCGATCTCCTGCAGCCGCTGCAGATGCGTAAGCATCGCCGCGACAGTGACCTGGCTCGCCAGCCGATTCGACAGCGGCGGGCCGGCGGGCGCCGGCGAGCAGCCCGCCAGTACGCCAACAGCGACCAGCAGGGCTCCCGCCGGACGGATCATGGCTGGGTCAGGAGGTGGCGAGTGCGGTCGTCACGCACCGGGACCCCGTTGCGGCCACTGAGATCCTGGGCATACAACCCGACGGCGTAGGGCACGCCTCCGCCGTTGATGGCCAGCTCATCGCGGTCGATGTTCTGCACGGTGTCGCCCTTTTGGTGATAGTTCGGGTCGAAGGGCTCATCGGCGGTGCCGCCCCACAGCTTGGCCTCCTCGGGCGTTTTCTTCACCTCCGCGCCGGAGAACAATCCGCCGGACGGGATACCGGCCTGGGTGAAGCCGTCGTAGTCGGACCGGCCGTCGAACGAGGTGTCGCGTGCCTCTTTACCGGCCGACTTGAGGTAGCCGACCATGGTCCGCTCGATGCCGGCTGATCCTTCCGGCACCACGGGCTGGCCCCGCTTGTCCGCCGGCAGCGACTGGTCGCCGTCGTAGGTGAAATAGCCCGGATTCGGCGAACCCAGCATGTCGAAGTTCATATACAGCGCGATGTTCTTGAGTTGCTCCTCGTCGAGCGACTCGACGTACTTGCGCGAGCCGATCAGGCCGAGCTCCTCGGCGCCCCAGAAGCCGAACCGCACCGCGTTGCGCACCTGGGGCGAATCGCCCAACTGCAAAGCGGTTTCCAGCACCGCGGCAACGCCGGAGCCGTTGTCGTTGATGCCCGGACCCTCCGGAACGCTGTCTAGGTGGGCTCCGAGCATGACGACGTTCTCGGTCGATCCGCTCTTAGTCTGCGCGATCACGTTGCGTGACGGGATGTCGTCGGTGTGCGCGTCGAGCTTGACCGTCATCGCCCCGTGCCCGTCGCGCAGCATCGCGCCGTCAGCCTTGGTCACGCTCACCACCGGAACCTTGACCTCGGTCTGCTCACCGAGCGTGCCGCCCATCTTCGGTTCGTCGACACTGTCGGCCACCACCAGCGCCACCGCACCCAGCTCGACGGCGACGGCCATCTTCTCCTTGAACGGGCAGGTGCCGCGGTCTACCAGTACGACGGCGTCTTTGACCGTGAGCCCCTGGTAGTCCTCGGCGCTGCAGCCCGGGCTGTCGTCGGCCGGCGCCGCGACCAGCGGGCCGGTGACACCGTCGGGCGGGGTGCCGAGGCTGTACATCAGCGCACGGGCTTCGACGGTCTTGTCGCCGAGATGCACCGAGCCCGGCTCGGACTTGAACACCCGGGCGGTGAACTCCGGGGTCGCCACGTCGAAGCCGTGCTCGCGCAAGGCGCTGGCCACATACTCGACGCTGGCGTCGTAGCCCGGGGTGCCGATGGCACGAGTGCCGTTGTTGGCGTCGGCGATGTCCTGCAGCTTCTGCAGGTGGGCCATCATGGCGTCGATGGTGACCTTGTCGCGCAGGCTGTTGGCGAATGCAGCGGCCGCGGCGGGATCTGCTCCCTGCTCGGTGTTTTCCGGGGCGCGGCTGCAGCCGGCGCTGAACAGCGCGCCGACCAGCACGACGCCAAGGGCAGGGATCAACTTCGACTTGTAGTCCACCGCCCCCACGTTAGTGGGTATGCGGCCGACGCGAAGGTCAGGCCCGGCCGCCCCACTGCACGGCGACCAACTCGGCAACCGCCGCCATACCGGCGGCGTTGGGGTGAAACGGCCATGGTCGCCAGGGCAGCGGCAGGCCCGCCCCCACCGTCCAGGGCCGCGCTGACCACGGGTGGTGCTCTCGGCTGGCATCGCCGGCACGGACGAGTTCACAACCGGTTGCGGCGGCTGCCGCGGCGGTATGGCACGCCAGCTCGTCGGCGACGTGACGGGCCAGGGTCACGACGTCCTGTGGCAACCGGCCGGCCTGGAGCCCGGCCGGCGGCAGCAGGGTCAGATAGTCCACGAAGAACACCCGGGCCTGCGGTGCGCGGCCCCGCACCGCGGCGCCGACCGCCCGCAGCGCCGCTTCGACCTGGCCCAATGCCTGCTCGCGCTGGCCGGGGTCCAGCAGCGCGGCGACGGCGGGCAGCCGCCGGAAGGCCCCCGGCAGCGTCGCGGCCATCAACAACGGCACGTAGCCAACGTCGTTGCCGCCGATGGTGATGGTCACCAGGGATTCCGAACCGTCCAGGGCCTCGATCTGCGGGGGCGCACCGTGTTGGCGCTCGCTCAACAGATGGGCCGTCGTAGCCCCGGAGTACGTGACGTCGACCAGATCGAGGTTCAGCGCGTGGGCGACCAAGTGCGGGTAATTGTGCGCCGAGCGACCCGACGCCCGGGGAGCGCCAGCGACACGAGGCCGGATTCCGGGGCCGGCCGCCATCGAACTCCCCAGGGCGACATAGCGATTCATGGCCGACCGCCCATGCCGAGTGTGAATCTGACGACGCAACATGCCGCGGCAGCGTCGTGACGTTCACACTCGCGGGGCATCACAGGTCCGGGCTGGACGCCTGCGCCCAGAACCGCTTCGGGATTCGTCCGGCACGGCGGGCCAGGTAACCGGCGGTGACGGCGGCCGCCATGGCCGCGGCCATCGCCGGCGGGTCGGCCGCCCGCGTCACCGCGGTGGCCAGCAGCACCGCGTCGCAGCCCAGTTCCATTGCCAGCGCGGCATCGCTGGCGGTGCCGATGCCAGCGTCAAGCACCACCGGAACCCCGGCGGCGGCAACGATCATCTCGATGCTGTGCGGGTTGGCGATGCCCAACCCGGTGCCGATCGGCGAGCCCAGCGGCATCACGGCCGCACATCCGACATCCTCAAGCCGGCGGGCCAGCACCGGATCGTCACTGGTGTAGGGCAGCACCACAAACCCGTCGTCGACCAATTGTTCGGCGGCACGCACCAATTCGATGCCGTCGGGCAGCAGGGTGCGCTCGTCGCCGATCACCTCCAGCTTGACCCATTCGGTACCGAGCGCCTCGCGCGCCAACTGGGCCGTCAGCACCGCTTCCGCGGCGCTGCGGCAGCCGGCGGTGTTGGGCAGCGGCGTGATGCCCAGCCGACTCAGCAGATCCAGCATGCCGGTTCCACCTTCGGCGTCGACGCGGCGCATCGCGACCGTGGTCAGCTCGGTGCCGGATGCCACCAGCGCCTCTTCCAGCGACGTCAAGCTCTGTGCCCCACCGGTTCCCATGATGAGCCGGGAGCTGAACTCCCGCCCCGCGATGGTCAGCTTCGCGTCATCAACCACCTTGCACCGCCGTCACCACATCGAGACAGGCACCGTCGGACAGCGCAGTGGCCCACCGCGATTTCGGCAGCACCGCCTGGTTCACCGCCACCGCGATACCGCGGTCGGGATACCCCATCGAGGCCAGCAGTGTCGCGACCGTAGTCGCCTCGGCCACTTCCACCTGCTTCTGGTTGACATTGATGATCATTGCTGTGCTCCCACCGGAAGTAGTTCGGACACAACCTGTTCGGCAGTCCACGGCGCCAGCAGGAACCCATTGCGGCCGTGCCCGGCAGCGACATAGGTCCGGTCGTCGAGGCGGTGCACCAGCGGCAGATTGTCCGGCGTCATCGGCCGCAGCCCCGCGGCGCATTCGGCCAGCTCGTACTCCCCCAGCGCCGGAACCAGCGCGCAGGCGTCGTCGAGCAGGTCACGCACCCCGGAGACCGCCGGCGCGGTGTCCCGGCCGTGCTCGTACTGGGTCGCCCCCACCACTACGCCGTCGGGACGTGGCACCAGGTAGACCGCGCGACCGTGCACCCGGGCCCGGATCACCCGCTGCGGTGGCGGCAGGCAGCCCTTGCGCCAGCGCAGCCGCAGCACCTCCCCCTTGACCGGCCGGATCGGCAGGCCGGGCCACAGCGCGGGGGCGTCGATACCGTTGGCGATCACCACCGCGTCATCGGCGGCCACCTCGGCCAGGTCACGCACCGGCGGGGCCCACCTCACGCCGAGTTCCTCGCAGACATCCACCAGGGCGGTGACCACCGCGCGGTTGTCGACCGCCAGTTCGGTGGGGGCCCGGAACCCGTGCCGAATATTGCCGGCCAGCAGGGGTTCGAGGTCGCGGGCCGCGGACTCCCAGATCACCGGGTGACCCTGCGCGGACAGCCAGTCGGCGACGGTACGCAGATCGGCGACATCAGCCCGGTCGGCGGCCACCACCAGCGATTCGCGCGCGGTGACGACCTGGGCCGGCAGCCCGTCGAGGAAGTCGTGCCACAACTCCAGCGAGCGCAACCCCAGCCGCAGTTGCCGATCTTCGCCCGGCCATCCCTCACTGTGCGGGGCCAGCATGCCGCCGGCCACCCAGGAGGCGCCGGGTTGATACGGCGATCCCAGCTTCACCTCGCCGTCGGCGAGCCTCGCTGAATCGCCGGGCTCGCCGGTGCGGTGCACCCGCACCGTCCACCCGGCCCGGGCGGCCTGCCGCGCCACCGACAGCCCGATGACGCCGCCGCCGATCACGGCCAGCGAACCGAGCGAGGGTCCGGGCATGCGCTGCTCCCTTCCACCTGCTCGCGTGTCAACACACCAAGCTAGCCGCTAGCGTCGCGGTGTGCACAAACGCTCTGACCGTCTCGCCCGACTCGCTGATGCCCGGCTCTACCTGTGCACCGATGCCCGCCGGGAACGCGGTGACCTGGCCGAGTTCGCCGATGCCGCCCTGGCCGGTGGCGTCGACATCATCCAGCTGCGCGACAAAGGTTCGCCCGGCGAGCAGCGGTTCGGTCCGCTGGAAGCCCGCGGCGAATTGGCGGCGCTGGAGATCCTGGCCGACGCCGCGCGCCGGCACGGGGCACTGCTGGCGGTCAACGACCGCGCCGACATCGCCCACGCCGCCGGTGCCGACGTGCTGCACCTAGGCCAAGACGACCTGCCGCTGCCGGCGGCGCGCGAGGTCGTCGGGCCCGAGGTGCTGATCGGCCGCTCAACCCACGACCGTGATCAGGTCGGCGCGGCCCTGACCGAGCCGGTCGACTACTTCTGCACCGGCCCCTGCTGGCCCACCCCCACCAAGCCGGGCCGGGCGGCGCCGGGCCTGGAGCTGGTGCGGTTCGCCGCCGACCAACCCGACCCCAAGCCGTGGTTCGCCATCGGCGGCACCGACATCGAGGGGTTGCCGCAGGTGGTGCCCGCCGGCGCCCGCCGGGTGGTGGTGGTGCGGGCGATCACCGCCGCCGAGGATCCGCAAGCGGCCGCAGCAGCCTTGCGGGCCGGGCTCGCCGCGTTCTGAGCCGGGCCGCGCCGAACGTGCACTGAGACCGAGATTTTCCGGCAATTTTCGAGCTGGGTACACGTTCGCCGAACCCCATGCGCGATGCCCGCAATGCCAAGGCGTCACACGCCACGCAACAACTCCCAGCTGGCGGCGAAACCCGGGTGCAGCGGCAGCCCGGCGACCTCATGTTCGTCGACCCAGCGCAGTTCGGTGCTCTCGCCATTGGGCACCACCGGAAGCAATTCGTCGGCGTCGGCGACCACGGTGGTGTAGGTCCAGCTGGTGCCGCTGGCCGACGCGGTCACGACTGCCGCGCGCACGATGATCCGATCGGCGGGCAGGCCGGCCTCCTCCTGCGCCTCGCGGATGGCGGCCTCTTCAGCGCTCTCGTGGCTGTCGCGGGCGCCGCCGGGCAGCGCCCAGGTGCCGCCCTGATGACTCCACCAGGCGCGATGTTGCAGCAGTACGGTGCGGGAGCCATCCGGGCGCGGAGCCCGCAGCAGCAGGCCCGCCGCACCGTGCCGGCCCCAGAAGCGGACGCCGGTATCGGAAAACGCCCACCCATCGCCGTCACCACGCACGCTTGGAAGCGTATCGGGGCAGGCAAGGTCTCGGTTCTGGCGAGATCACGCGACGTTTTCGACAACAACCGGCGCTAGAGAGCGCACAGACACCGCCGCGCTCTTAGAATCCCTTTATTATCGTTGGTGCCGCGAGCAGCCGCAGGGATGGAGCCTGAACAGACGTGACCGTTGAGTTGGCGCACCCGTCAACCGAGCCGGCGGGGTTACGGTCGCCGACCGAACCGGCCCGACCCCGTTGGTGGTTCTTCACCACCACCCCCGGACGAATTCTGGCCATCGGACTCATCCTGGCCGCCCTCGGCGGCATCAGCGCCTTTGCCACCGCCACCACGATCAACAACCGGCAGAACACCTTGACCACGGTTCTCGACCACACCGAGCCGTTGGCGTATGCCGCCGGGCAGCTCTACACCACGCTGTCGGTCGCCGACGCCGCCGCGGCCACCGCGTTCATCGCCCAGGGTGAACCGCGGGCGGTGCGGGAACGCTACGAGCAGGCCATTACCGCCGCCGCGGTGGCGGTGACCAGGGCCTCCGGCGGTCTGGACGACGAGCCGCTGCTGCAGCTGCTGGGGCGAATCAATGCCGAGCTGGCCGTCTACACCGGGCTGATCGAGACGGCCCGGACCAACAACCGCTCGGGAGATCCGGTCGGCTCGTCATACCTGTCGGAAGCCTCCGAGCTGATGCAGCACATCATCCTTCCCGACGCCCAGCGCCTCTACCAGGCCACTTCGGCGACCGTGGACCTTCAGACCACGGCCTCGACGCGGGTCCCCGCCCCGGTGATCCTGGTGGTGGCGACCACCGTGCTGTTCGGCGCGTTCGCGCACCGCTGGCTGGCCCGGCACACCCGGCGCCGAATCAACTTCGGCCTAGTCGCCGGTGGCCTGGCGATTCTGCTGATGATCATCTGGGTCGGAACGGTGCTGGTGATCTCCACCGCGGGCAGCCGCAACGCCAAGGACACCGGCGCCGAATCGCTCAAGGAGATCACCAATCTGGCGATCACCGCGCAACAGGCACGTGCCGACGAGACTCTCTCGCTGATCCGGCGCGGTGACGAGGAGACCCGCAAGCAGACCTTCTACCAGCGCATCGACACCATGCAGGAGCAGATGCAGGGCTATCTGGACCGTGGGGACGCAGTCGACAAGGCGGATCTGGCCAACGCCGGGCAGCTGCTGGCCCGGTGGCGACAGGCCAATGACCGGATGAACGCCTATATCAGCGTCGGCAATTATCGGGCCGCCACCCAGGTAGCGCTGGGCGGCAGCGGCGACGACTCGACGCCGGCGTTCGATCAGCTCGACGCAGCCTTGGACAAGGCACTGCAGCACAGTCGCAATCAGCTGCGCAGCGATGTCCTCAACGCCCGCCGGGTACTGTCGGTGGCCCCGGTGGGGGGCGCGGTGCTCAGCATGGGTGCCGCGATCGCGGTCGCGCTCGGGTTGTGGCCTCGACTGAACGAGTACAGATGATGATCCACCGTCGGCCCCGGTTGCTGCTGTGCGCACTGAGCGCGGCATTGGTGCTGTCCGGCCTGACCGGCTGCGGCCGTACCGAGTTCGTGACAGCGACCGCGATGCCCACGCTGCCGCCGCCCACCCCGGCCGGCATGGAGGAGCTGGCACCGGAGGCGCCGCGGCCTCCCGACGCCCGCACCGAGGACTGCGACGCCACCGCCAGCCTGCGCCCGTTCCACAACAAGGCCGAGGCTGACGCGGCGGTGGCCAAGATCCGCCAGCGCGGCCGGCTGATCGTCGGACTGGACATCGGCAGCAACTTGTTCAGCTTCCGCGACCCGATCACCGGTGAGATCACCGGCTTCGACGTCGACATCGCCGGCGAGGTGGCCCGCGACATCTTCGGCACCCCGTCGCAGGTTGAATACCGGATCCTGGCGTCGGCCGAACGCATCGCGGCCCTGCAGAAGTCCGAAGTCGATATCGTGGTCAAGACCATGAGCATCACCTGCGGTCGACGTAAGCTGGTGAACTTTTCGACGGTGTACCTGGTGGCCAATCAGCGTCTGCTGGTACCGCGCGACTCCGCCATCCGCCAGGCCGCGGACCTCTCCGATAAACGGGTCTGTGTGGCGCAGGGCACCACCTCGCTGCGGCGAATCCGCAACATCTCACCCGCCCCGATCATCGTTTCGGTGGTGAACTGGGCCGACTGCCTGGTGGCGCTGCAACAGCGTCAAGTCGACGCCGTCAGTACCGACGACTCGATCTTGGCCGGCCTGATGTCGCAGGACCCGTACCTGCACATCGTCGGACCGAGCATGGACGAGGAGCCCTACGGGATCGGGATCAATCTGAACAACACCGGGCTGGTGCGTTTCGTCAACGGAACGCTGGAGCGCATCCGCCGCGACGGCACGTGGAACACCTTGTACCGCAAGTGGTTGACGGTGTTGGGCCCGGCGCCGGTGCCACCTACACCGAGGTATTCGGACTGATGGCCGCGCACGACGACGACGACGATGCGGTGGGGGCACCTCCCGCCGACGACGACGCAACCGAGCAGCCCGCACCCGAGCCCGAAGACGACGGCCCGGTCACCCAGCGGGCGGACGTGCTGGCCGAATCGTCATCGGTACGCCGGCCGATGTCGACCCAAGCGATCTTCCGGCCCCGGGAGGGTTCGAACTCCCCGGGAGCGGTCGAATCCCACGAAACGACCGTGGTGCGCACCGTCGCTCCGCGGCGACGGTTGGGCGGTGGCCTGGTAGAGATCCCCCGGGTTCCCCCGATCGATCCCCTCGCCGCGCTCATGGACGACCCGGAGGTCGCCGAATCCAAGCGCTTCTGCTGGAACTGCGGCCGACCGGTGGGCCGGTCCACCGGGGACGCGAAGGGCGCCTCCGAAGGCTGGTGCCCGCACTGCGGAAGTCCGTATTCCTTTCTCCCGCAATTGAAGCCGGGCGATTTGGTAGCCGGGCAGTACGAGATCAAGGGCTGCGTGGCCCACGGCGGACTGGGCTGGGTGTACCTGGCGGTCGACCACAACGTCAACGAGCGCCCGGTGGTGCTCAAGGGCCTAGTGCATTCCGGCGACGCTGAGGCCCAAGCCATCGCGATGGCCGAGCGGCAGTTCCTCGCCGAGGTGACCCACCCGTCGATCGTCAAGATCTTCAACTTCGTGCAACATCCGGACTCCCACGGCGACCCGGTCGGCTACATCGTGATGGAGTACGTCGGCGGCCAGTCGCTCAAACAGCGCCGCGGCACCCGGCTGCCGGTGGCCCAGGCCATTGCCTACATGCTGGAAATCCTTCCCGCACTGGGCTATCTACACTCCCTGGGCCTGGTCTACAACGACCTCAAGCCGGAGAACATCGT
Organism: uncultured Mycolicibacter sp.; assembly: GCA_964292075.1. Classification (GTDB taxonomy): domain Bacteria; phylum Actinomycetota; class Actinomycetes; order Mycobacteriales; family Mycobacteriaceae; genus Mycobacterium. The sequence goes on along the minus strand of CAXYUC010000035.1, from coordinate 9,981 downwards.
GCTCACCGAGGAGCAGCTGAAGCTGATCGACCTCGGCGCGGTGGCACGCATCAACTCGTTCGGCTACCTCTACGGCACCCCGGGCTTCCAGGCACCCGACATCGTTCGCACCGGGCCGACGGTGGCCACCGACATCTACACCGTGGGCCGCACCCTGGCCGCGCTGACACTGAAGCTGCGCACCCGTGACGGCCGCTACGTCGAGGGACTGCCCGACGACGACCCAGTCCTGAAGAAGTACGACTCCTACCGCCGGCTGCTGCGCCGGGCCATCGATCCCGACCCGCGCCGGCGGTTCACCTCCGCCGAGGAGATGTCGGCGCAGTTGATGGGTGTGCTGCGCGAAGTGGTCGCCCGCGACACCGGGACGCCACGGCCCGGACTGTCGACGGTGTTCACCCGGTCGCGGTCCACATTCGGTGAGCACCTGCTGGTCGCGCACACCGACGTCTACCTGGACGGGCACGTGCACTCCCAGAACCTGACGGCGCGTGAGATCGTGACCGCCTTGCAGGTGCCGCTGATCGACCCGGGTGACGTTGCCGCCCCGCTGCTGTCGTCGATGGAGCTCAGCGAACCGGTGCAGACGCTGGATTCGCTGCGCGCGGTGCGGAACAGTTCGCTGGAATCCGAGGGCATCGACCTGTCGGAGTCCATCGGGCTGCCGCTGATGGAGGTGCGTGCACTGCTCGACCTCGGCAACGTCACCAAGGCCACCAGCAAGCTCGATGACCTGGCCGAGCAGGTGGGTTGGCGATGGCGGCTGGTCTGGTTCCGTGGGGTGGCCGAACTGCTCACCGGCGACTACGAAGCCGCCCGCAAGGATTTCACCGAGGTACTCGACATGTTCCCCGGCGAGCTGGCACCGAAGATGGCCCTGGCTGCCACCGCCGAACTGGCCGGAACCGACGACGAGCGCGGCTTCTACGAGTCGGTGTGGCGCACCGACGATAGCGTGATCTCGGCCGCCTTCGGTCTGGCCCGAGCCCTCTCCGTGGAAGGCGACCGAACCGCGGCGGTTCGCACCCTGGACGAAGTTCCCGCTACCTCAAGGCATTTCACCACCGCCCGGTTGACCAGCGCGGTGACGCTGCTGTCGGGCCGTTCGTCCAGCGACATCACCGAGGCCCAGATTCGTGATGCCGCACGGCGGGTGGAGGCGCTGCCGGACACCGAACCGCGGGTGTTGCAGATCCGGGCGCTGGTGCTGGGCGCGGCGATGGACTGGTTGACCGAGCACGAAGCCAGTACGAACCACATCCTCGGATTCCCGTTCACCGAGCACGGGCTGCGCCTGGGCGTGGAAATGGCGCTACGCGCCCTGGCCCGGTTGGCGCCCACCCAGGAGCATCGCTACCGGCTGGTCGACACGGCCAACGCAGTCCGGCCGATGAGCACGTTCTAGATCCGATGACCGTGAGCAGCCGGCTTCGGCGAACTTCGGCGATATCGGTGGCCCTGGCGATCGCCGTGGCGCCGGCAGTTGCGCCGCCGCCAGCCACCGCGACGCCGAGCGATCAGACCACTGGGGTGACCCTGTCACAGACCACGGTCGATGGCCGCGACTACGTCCTGCGCGAGATCACCATCGAACCCGGCGGCAGCACCGGCTGGCATTGGCACCCCGGCACCGTATTCGGGGTCGTCCGACAGGGCACCTTGACCCACAATCGCGCGGACTGCAGCCTCGACGGCAGCTACGGACCGGGCGCTGAGATGACCGAACCCGGCGGGTTCGAGCATGCCCACATCGGCCGCAACCTGGGATCGACTCCGGTGGTGCTGCAGGCGGTGTACCTGTTGCCGATCGGCGCACCGCTGGTCGAGGATGCGCCCGACCCCGGCTGCGGTTACGCCTGACCGGCCCCTGAGGTTGCGCCCAGCCGACGCAGCCGCGGCTCCAGGTCGGTCTTGAACAGCTCCAGGAAACGGCGCTGGTCGTGGCCGGGAGCGTGGAAGACCAGGTGGTTCAGGCCCCACTTCACATACTGGCCGACCTGTTCCACAGCCTTGTCCGGGTCCGAGGCGACGATCCAGCGTTTGGCGATCTGCTCGATCGGCAGCGCGTCGGCCGCCTTCTCCATCTCGATCGGGTCGTCGATGGAGTGCTTCTGCTCAGCACTCAGCGACAGCGGCGCCCAGAACCGGGTGTTGTTCAGCGCCAGTTCGGGGTCGGGGTCGTAGGAGATCTTGATCTCGATCATCTTGTCGATCGCGGCGGCGTCTCGCTCCGCGGCGGCCGCGCCCTCCAACACCGCCGGCATCAGCTTCTCGGTGTAGAGCTCCTCGCCCTTGCCGGAGGTACAGATGAAGCCGTCGCCGACACGCCCCGCGTATTTCGCCACCGCCGGGCCGCCGGCCGCGATGTAGACCGGAACTCCCGACTCCGGGACGTCGTAGATCGAGGCGCCCTTGAGCTTGTAGTAGTCGCCCTCAAAATCGACGCGTCCACCCCCCCACAGTTCGCGCATCAGCCGCACCGACTCACGCAACCGCCCGAACCGCTCCTTGAACTCGGGCCACTCGCCGGTGAAACCGGTGGCGATCTCGTTCAGAGCCTCACCGGTGCCGACGCCCAGGAAGATCCGCTGCGGATACAGGCAGCTCATGGTCGCAAAGGCCTGCGCGATGACGGCGGGGTTGTACCGGAACGTCGGGGTCAGCACCGAGGTGCCCAGCACGATCTTGCTGGTGCGCTCGCCGACCGCGGTCATCCAGGCCAGCGAGAACGGGGCGTGCCCACCTTCGTGGCGCCAGGGCTGGAAGTGGTCACTAACGGTGGCACTGTCCATGCCGTGCGCCTCGGCCGCTACACCGAGCTCCACCAGCTCCCGTGGTCCGAACTGCTCTGCCGACGCCTTGTACCCGAGTTTGAGTTCCGCCATTCCATCTTTTCTACTCTCCCGTCACCTTTCTAAACTCACGGGCATGGGTGAGAAGCTCGTGGAGCTCGTTCCGGTGACCGAGCGGGTGTACTTAGCCCGCGGCGAAGCCGTCAACTGGCTGCTGGTCACCGATGAGCGCGGAGTCATGTTGATCGACGCCGGCTACCCCGGCGACCGCACCGACGTGTTGGCGTCACTGGGCGCCCTGGGCTATCGCCCGGCCGATGTGCGGGCGGTGTTGCTCACCCATGCCCACGTCGACCATTTCGGTGCGGCGATCTGGCTCGCAAAAACACACGGCACACCGGTGTACTGTCACGCCGACGAGGTCGGCCACGCCAAACGCGAGTACCTGGAGCAGGTTTCACCACTGGCGTTGGCTCCGCGCCTGTGGCGGCCGAGCTGGGCGCTGTGGAGCGCGCACGTAGTGCGCAGCGGCGGCCTGAACCGTGAAGGCATCCCGTCCGCGCAACCGCTGACCGGCGAGATCGCCGCCGGACTACCCGGCCAGCCGGTCGCCATCCCCACTCCCGGCCACACCCGCGGACACTGCTCATATCTGGTCGACGGCGTTTTGGCTAGCGGGGATGCGTTGATCACCGGTCACCCGGTGCTGGCTCACACCGGACCGCAGCTACTGCCAGAGCTGTTCAGCCACAGCCAGAAGGACTGTCTACGCAGCCTCAGTGCGCTGGCACTACTGGAGACCGAGATCCTGGCACCCGGTCACGGCGATGTCTGGCACGGACCGATCAAAGAAGCCGCCGACGCCGCGGCAGAACAAGCCCGCCGCGCCAGGTGACCACTTTAGTCAAACCTGCTCCGAATCATAAAGAGCCGCAACGGGTTGCGCGACAGACTTGAGATGCCTCGGCATCACCGCGAGACGGACGTATCGCTGCCACGTCAGTATCGCGGCGACGGCATAGACCGCCAGGAATATCGCGAAGGCGTAGGTTGCCGACCCGGTTGACTGGTAGGACTGGCGCAGCGCGAGGTTGATTCCAACGCCGCCGAGGGCTCCGACCGATCCGGTGAGCCCGATGAGGGCGCCGGAGCGGGCGTCAGACCAGCGCCGCCGGCCGACTTCATCAAGGTCCAGCGACCGGCTGCGCGCGTCGAAAACGGAAGGAATCAGTTTGAACACCGAGGCGTTACCCACCCCGGCCAAGATGAACAGCGAGATAAACCCAGTAACGTAACCGGTCACCGTCATAGCATTCGTGGCGCCGGGCACCTGGTCACCTCGAACGCTCAGCACCACGAGCGCGCCGGCCGCGATCATCATGCCGGCCAACACCACGACGGTGACTCGTCCGCCGCCCACCCGGTCCGATAATTTTCCCCCCGGGACGCGTGCCAGCGAACCCAGCATCGGGCCGACGAAGGCGATCTGCAGTGCGTGCAGGGAAGCCGCCGCCGGGCTTTGGCCGCTCCGCTCGAAAACGATGTGCAGCACCTGGCCGAATGCGAACGTGAAACCGATCCACGAGCCGAATGTGCAGATGTAGAGCAGCATGATCAGCCAGCTGTCCGGTACCCGCAGGATCGAGCCGACGTGGCCCATTTCGATGTGGTGGTCGAGGTTGTCCATGAAGAGAGCCGCGGCGGTCGCGGCAACGACCAGCAGCACCAGGTAGATCGCGCACACCCAGTACGGCTGCCGGTTGCCGGCGACGGCCAGCACCACCAGCCCGACCACCTGAACAGCGGCTGCTCCGAGGTTGCCCAGACCGGCGTTGGTCGCCAATGCCCACCCCCGCAGGCGCTGCGGGTAGAACGCATTGACGTTGGCCATCGATGCGGCGAAATTGGCGCCACCCAAGCCGGTCAGCGCCGCGCACAGCAGGAACATCCATAGCGGCTGGCCGGGATGCTCCAGCAGCAAGATGGTGGCCAGCGTTGGGATGATCAAGACCAGAACGGAGAAGATCGTCCAGTTGCGACCGCCGAACTTGGCGATACCCAATGTGTAGGGCACTCTCATACACCCGCCGACGAAGGTGGCGGTAGCGCCCAGCAGGAATTTGTCTCCGACGGTGAATCCATACACCGCCTGCGGCATGAACATCGCCATCACAGACCACAAGGCGAAGATCGAGAACCCGACATGATCGGCGACGATGGTGCAGATCAAGTTGCGGCGTGCGATCAGCTTGTTACGCGCCTCCCATGTGGCGACCGCTTCGGGATCCCAATGCGTTATGCGGCGTGTGATCACAACGTAACCTCCTGGAAATAAACGGCATTCGCGCCGGCCGTCGCAACGAGATCGGCGGCTCTCAAGTTAGAGTTTCTTTCCGGCAATTCACTGTGTACGGACTGGAAGATCCTTGTCGGATAAGCCTGCGAAGCAAGGTAAGTGGCGAACATCACGCGGAGTCTTCCCGTCGTGGCCGCTCGGTCCGATTCGACCGACCGCTAATAGCACTGTGCAACAAACTGATTAGGGTCGACTTACCCCTGGAGTGCAGTGCGATGCGGCCTTGAAATAGTGGGGTACAGATCGGCGACCGAAAATACTTGAGGGCAAGCATCGACTTCTACGAAAAATCCCGCCCTGCAACACATTCCGAGGTTTAGTTCCGTCGCCACTCCGAACTTCCCTGGACGCGATCAGATTCGAGTGGCCGCAACGTAGCGGATCGCCGCCGGAGCACCATCGAGCTCACGATCGGAAAGCCGGGGCAGCCGGGCCGCCGCGAACAGGTCAGCGATGCCCGATTGAGTTGTGGACCAGCCACTTTCGGTGAGATGCCGCACGACGTCGGTGTGCTCTCCGGAATAGAATGGTCCGGGCCCGGTAAGGCTCAGGCCACGTCGGCGCCACCGCTCGACGAGTGATTCGTGGTGCACCGCCTGCGGTCGGCTCGGCGGCACCGCGTGATCGGCGGCGAGCCAGCTGCCCGGTGCGCTGAGTTCGGTGACACCGTCGAGCAGACGATTCTGCGCGTCCGAGGGGACGTACCAGACCAGCAGCCCCTCGATGACCCAGACGGTGGGCGCGGCGGTGTCAAAACCCACCCGGCGCAAGGCCGCCGGCCAGTCGCCGCGTAGGTCGACACCGACCGCGCGCCGGTTGACGCTCGGCGTGGCCTCCCAGGCCCGCATGGTGGTGGTCTTGAAGTCCACGACATGCGGGTGGTCGACCTCGTAAACGATGGTCTCGGAAGGCCACCACAGCCGGTAGGCGCGAGTGTCCAGCCCCGAGCCCAGGATCACCGCTTGGCGGATGCCCGCACGAGCGGCATCGGTGAAGAACGCGTCGAAGAAGTGGGTTCGCGCCGCGGAGAACTCCGCAAACCGGGGAAATCCGCCGTCTTTGCCCAGCCGGCTGATGTCCAAGTCGCCGTCGGCCACTCGAATGCAGAACTCCAGGCCGACCTTGTGTACCAGCGGCGCCGCGAACGGGTCGTTGATCAGTTCGCGTGAGACCGCCGCGGCCCGGGCGGCCGCCAGCACGGTGGCTATGACGCCGGCCCCGCTGGCCAAGCTCCCGGCGTCATCCTGCTCGTTCGGCGCCATACTCATGGGTCCCCACCGCGGCGGCACGGCGTCAATGTGTCCTTCTGCCGGCCGGTGCGCCGTGCACCACCGCCCGGACCTCGTCGTCTATCCCGCTGGCCGCGGCGAAGAGCATCTCGTCGCCGGCCTGCAGCGCCTCGGTCGCCCGCGGCAGGATCACCCGGTCACCACGCTGCACCGCGACCAGCGCGGCGCCCTCGGGCAGCACAATGTCGCAGACCTGCCTACCGATCAGCGGGTTGTCGTCGGGCAGAGTCAGTTTCGTCAGGCTGGCCTGACCGCGCCGCAAGCCCATCAACGGCACCAGGTGGCCGACGTCGATGGCGCCCTCCACCGCGGCGACCATCGCCCGCGGAGTGGAGACCGCCACATCGATACCCCACTCTTCGGTAAAGAGCGGCTCGTTGCGGGCGTTGTTAACCCGGGCCACCACCCGAGCCACCCCGAACTCCACCTTGGCCAGCAGCGCGATAGCTAGGTTGGCCTTGTCATCACCGGTGGCGGCGATCACCACATCGCAGATCTCGATGCCGCATTCCCGCAGCGCGCTCAGCTCGCAGGCGTCGGCCAGCAGCCACTCGGCATCCGGAACAATGTGGGGCTGGTAGTGCGCCGGGTTGCGCTCGATCAGCAGCACCCGGTGCCCGTCGCCGATCAGTTCCAGTGCGACCGATCGCCCCACCGCGCCGGCACCGGCGATCCCGATCCGCATGATGGCTCCCCTCGTCTCGGCCGTTCCGGGCGTAACACGGTCGTGACAGCGCTACTGATTTACTGACAGATAACACGAACCCGCCGACCTTGAGCGAATCACATGGGCGGGTCCGGCCGCCACCAACAGCCCGAACGGGGAACAGATGAGCCTGCAACAGCTCTACCTGGCTCTGTTGATCGGGGGCTTGGTACTGCTGGCCAGCATCATCGCCACCCGAGCGGCGGACCGAGTCGGGCTGCCCAGTCTGTTGCTGTTCCTGCTGGTCGGGGTGGCGATCGGCAACGACGGGCTGGGCCTGGATTTCTCCGATGTGCAACTGGCCAGCGACCTGGGCACCACCGCGCTGGCGGTGATCCTGGTCGAAGGCGGTTTGACGACGCGCTTCGCCAACATCCGCCGGTTGCTCGCACCGGCGGCCGTGCTGGCCACCGTAGGCGTTGCGGTCAGCATGGCGGTGATCGCGGTAGCCGCGCACCTGCTACTGGGCATCAGTTGGCAACTCGCCTTCCTGCTGGGCGCGATCGTCTCTCCAACCGACGCGGCGGCGGTGTTCTCCATCCTGCGGGTGCTGCCGCTGCCGAGGCGGGTGGCCGGCCTGCTGGAGGCCGAGTCCGGTTTCAACGACGCGCCGGCGGGGGTCGTGGTGCTGATGCTGGGCACCACGCCGCTGGTGGTCGGTCCGGTCCACGCCATCGGCGGGGTGTTCTATGAGCTGATAGCGGGCTCGGCGATCGGCCTGATCGCCGGGCTGCTCGGTGCGATGATGCTGCGCCGTGCCGCCTTGCCGGCGTCCGGGCTGTATCCGTTGGCGACTTTCGGGTTGGCGATGGTGGCGTTCGCCGCGGCGGCTTCGGTGCACGCCAGCGGGTTCATCGCCGCCTATTTGTCTGGCGTGGTGCTGGCGAACTCGGGCCTGCCGCATCGTGCGGCGATCCGTTCGTTCGCCGAGGGGCTGGGCTGGCTGGCGCAGATCGGGCTGTTCGTGTTGCTGGGCCTGTTGGTGAGCCCGAGCCAGTTGTCCGGGGAGTTGATCCCGGCGCTGCTCATCGGGGCGGTGCTGCTGCTGCTGAGCCGGCCGTTGTCGGTGGTGGCTTCGCTGATCTGGTTCCGGGTGCCCTGGCGTGAGCAGATCTTTCTGTCCTGGGCCGGCCTGCGTGGCGCGGTTCCGATCGTGCTCGCGACATTCCCGATCGTCGAGGGTGTGCCCGACAGCTACCGTCTGCTCAACATCGTGTTCATCCTGGTGGTGGTCTACACGGTGGTGCAGGGGCCCAGCCTGGGTCTGTTCGCGCAGTGGCTGGGGCTGATCTCGCGGGACACCACCCGCGAGATCCAGGTGGAGGCGGCGCCGCTGGACGTCTTGGAGGCCGAGCTGCTGACGATGACGGTGCAGCCCGGGTCCAAGCTGCACAACGTCTCGGTGCTCGAGCTGCGGCTGCCCGATCCGAGCGTGATCACGCTGATCATCCGCAAGGGCGACACCTTCGTCCCCCAGCCCGACACCCGGATCACCGTCGGCGACGAGCTGCTGATCGTCACCACCAGCAAGACCCGGCTGTCGGCCGAACGTCGACTGCGAGCCGTCAGCCGGCGCGGCAAGCTGGCCCACTGGTTCGACGAGTACGGCGACTCGGAGTAACCGTCAACGAGAGAAGGTGAGCAGCGGGATCGCCATCTCGGCCGGGGTGAGCCCGCCGTGGAAGCCGACCAGCGCCGCCGTCTGCGGCGGCTCGTGTTCGGTCGCCAGGATCGCGGTGTCGCCGGTACAGGTCACGACAATGTCGCCGATGCGTGCCAGGTGCGCGTCCCGCACAGGTCCGAATACCCCAGCGGCGACGGCCTGTTCGCGCGTTTGCACCAGGGCCCGCCCGGCCAGGCGTTCCGTCCAGGCGGCCAGCACATCCTCCACGGCGCCGGGCTCCGTGTGCAGGTAACGGACCCGCGGCTCACCGGCGACCACCCGGATCCCGGCACGCAACGCCGGGTCGGCGTCGAGGTCGATGCGGGCCTCCTCGGGCACGTTGAGCCCGCCGTGGTCCGCGGTCACCAGCAGCGCCGCGTCGCCGGGCAGTTCCTCGAGGAGATGCCGCAGCAGCGCATCGACTTTCGCGGCGGCGGCATGCCAATGCGGGGAGCCGATCCCCGAGGCATGCGCGGCGTGGTCGAGCGCCGCGGTGTAGCCGTAGACCAGGCCCGGCGAAGCCAACTCCGCGATGACCCGCTGGGCGTAGGGCTCCCCCTTGGCCACCGGACAAAACTCCGCGCCTCGGTAGGCGGACTCGGTCAGCCCGCTGCCGACGAACATCTCCGGCAGCACGGCGCGGGCAGCCACGCCGGCGGCGCGCAGCCGCTCGAACCAAGTGGGCACCGGCTGCCAGAACGCCGGCGGCGGCTCGTCGCCCCAGAAGATATGGGTGAGCACCCGATCGGTTCCGGGAACATTGACGGTGAAGCCCAGCACACCGTGCTCGCCCGGCGCTGCGCCGGTGCCCAGTGAGACCAGGCTGGTCGGTGTGGTGGAGGGGAACGTGCAGGACAGTTCGGTCAGATGACCGGTGGCGCCGGCCAACACCGAGGCCAGCAGCGGCGCGTCCCGCGCCAGTTGCGGCAACAGGTGATAGCCCAGCCCGTCGACGAGCACCACCGCCACTCGCGGCACGTCACCGACTCGCTCGCGCAGACCGAGCGAGTCGGTCGCGCCCGGAACTCCTAGCAGCGCGGCGGCGGACGGCAGGACATCGCAGATCGAACCGGGCACCGGTTCAGCCTGCCATCGGTCGGCGCAGCGTTGCAGCCGAGGCGCTAGTGTCGTGAGTCGTTAATTCGCTTGCAGTAGTTACCGATTGATTCGAGGAT
>CAXYUC010000034.1:0-30804 GCA_964292075.1 uncultured Mycolicibacter sp. | reverse complement strand
CCTGATGGCGGCCGCGGCCGGTGTGGCAACCGGCCAACCGGTCGTCCACGCCGCGGCCACTCTGCTGTCGGCCACCGGACCGCTGGCGGGCAGCCAGACGGCGCTGATCCTCGGTGGAACGACTGAGCCGACGCCGTCGACCGACTTCGCGCGGACCGCCGAGAAGCTGTTCCTGAACCCGCTGGGATTCAACGGCGGCTCAACCGGCTCGACGGTCTGCTACATGGACGGCACCGACCCGTGCAGCGCCCCCCTACAGGTGCTCACCACACCCGAACTGATCCAGCAGGGCCCGAGCAGTCTCACCGCCGCCTCGGCCATCGTGCTGGCTGTGCAGAACCAATTCGATGCCAACCCGGGCGCGTACGACGCCGAGCACCCGCTGACCATCTTCGGCTACTCGCAGAGTGCCACCGCGGAGTCGATCGCCATGACCCGACTCGCCGAGGCGGGAATCCCCCTCGATTCACTGCATTTCGTCTTCATCGGCGACCCCTCCACCCCCGACGGCATCTGGCAGCACTTCGAAGCGGCCATGGACGCGACGTTAGGGACCGAGATGACCGACTGGCTGCTCACCACTTTCGGCATAACCGAGGTCCTCGGCAGCCAGACGCCGAATGACCTGTACTCGACAACCATTTACGGCCTGCCCGGCGATCCGGTGGCCAACTTCGTCGACGTCTACGCGGACAAGGGTCTGTGGGGCGCGCTGCTGGACGTCTTGGGTCCGCATGTCTGGTATCTCGGGTTGACACCGGAGCAGGTGGCCGACGCCACCATCACCGTCGACGGCAGCCTGACCTACGTCGACATCTCCGACCACGACATCAATGGCTTCGACGCCTGGATCAATGCGGTTTTCGAAGGCGGGGCCGCCAACAGCGGACTGTTCCAGAGCGTGTTCGACTCCGCGCAGCTGTTCTTCAACGACTTCTTCTGATCGCCCCGCGGTGACGCCTTCGGCCTTCTGCGGCGTACACCGAGTAGTGGCGCACTCGCGTGCGATTCGGAAGCTGTCTACCGCGGCCGGGGATCTCGCGGTCGTAGGTCCGTTGATCCATGAATTCTCCTTGTCGCGGCATGAGAACGCTGGACTTCAAAAATGAGAATGTGACATTCATATGCCACACACAGGGGGTTTCTCATGGCTCAGGCATTACCGCGCAGCGGCAGACGGTCTAATACCTTCGGCCGCCTGGCGACCGTCGGCATGATCCTCGCCGCGTCCGGCGCAGCGATCATCCAACCCGCGGGGTCCCTGCTGGCCGAGGCGGCCCTGCTGGCCACCACCGGCCCGCTGGCGGGCAGCCAAACCGCGCTGATCCTCGGCGGAACCGGACAACCGACGCCGTCGCCGGAGTACGCACGCTCCGCAGAAGAGCTTTACCTCAACGCGCTGGGCTTCAACGGGGGCTCGACCGGCTCGATGGTCTGCCACATGGACGGCACCGACCCCTGCAGCGCCCCGCTACAGGTGCTGACGACACCCGAGCTGTTCCAGCAGAGCAGCCTTGCCGACGCAACAGCGCTCGTCCTGGCGGTGGAGAAAGAATTCGACGCAAACCCAGGCGCATTCGACGCTGATCACCCGCTGACCATCTTCGGCTACTCGCAGAGCGCCACCGCCGGGTCGATGGCCATGGCCCAACTCGCAGCGTACGGAATCCCCAGCGATGCACTGCATTTCGTATTCATCGGCAATCCCTCCAACCCGGACGGCGTCTGGCAACACCTGGAAGCTGCCATGGACGCGACACTGGGCACCAAGTTCACCGACGCCTTCCTCAGCTTCACCGATATGGATGACAGCATCGGCAGCTCTACGCCGAATGACCTGTACCCCACCACCATTTACAGCCTGCCCACCGACCCGGTGGCCAACTTCGTGGACTCCTACGCCGAGAACGGCCTGTGGGGCGCGCTGCTGAACATCTTCGGCCCGCACGTGGAGTACTTGGGTCTGACCCCGGAGCAGATCGCCGACGCCACCACCATGACCGACGGCCTGCTGACCTACGTCAACATCAACGACGACGACATCAACGGCTTCGATGCCTGGCTCAACGCGCTGCTGTTCAACGGGGTCGCCACCAGCGATCCGCTCCAGAGCGTGTGGGACTCGCTGGTGCTGCTGTTCACCAACTCGTACTGAGCTCAGCCGGACTTATCCGGCCCGAACCGCGCTGTGCCCTCAGCCGTGCGGCGCCTCGGATATCTTGCTGTCCGGCTTGCCCAGCGTCTTGCAGTAGGTCGATACCGACAGGCGAGTTGCCGAGATCTCCAGATTCGACGGGGCTGCACCGCTTTTGTCTTGGAGCATCTTGGTGATTTCGTCGTCCTGCTTCTTCTCGTCCTGGTCGACGAAATCCGTGCACTTGGTGTCGCCGCCGGTGTTGATCACCTGCGAGGCCGAGCAGCCACTGGAAAGCAGCACCCCCAGAGCAAAGGCGGCAAACGCAACGCTTTTCATCCTCGTCACTCCCTACGCCTCACGCCCGAAGAGGCGCAGCAACCAGAGCAGGATGATCGCACCCAGAATTGCGGTGAACAAGGTGAACCACCAGCCGCCGCTCGCCGTGTCGACGACGAAGCTGAGCAGGAATCCGCCGATCAACGCCCCGACCACGCCCACAACGACATCGGTGAGCAGGCCATATTTCGTCTTCATGGCCATGCCCGCGATCCAGCCGGCAATAGCGCCGATCACGATGTAGCCGATCCACCCCACACTGGTCAACGTTGTGGAACGGGCCAGGAATTCGGTGGCCGCCACTGCGTTCATGGTGATCTCCTTTTCGACACCCTTAGCGCCGTTGAGGTCAACGCCGCAGACGATTCATACCCGTTCTGCGTCGCGGCTAATCACCCACCGCGACATTGCGTACAGCTGGACCGACAAATTGAATTGATAACCGATACAATGCATTCGGTTTCGGCTCGCCCGATCGAAGCGCCGTCGCACCTACCGCGAGCAAGGTCAGCTCGCGCCCGCGGTGATCACCTCAGTAACCTCGACGGCCCGCATGGCCATCTCGGCGTGCGCCCGGTCCAGGGATTCGGCCTGATCCTCGTCGGCCTTCATCAGCGCCTCGATGTCGAAGCCGGCCATGTCAAGCACGCCCATGTCCCGGAATGCCTTCTGCACCTTGGGGCCCCACAACCCGATGTCCTTGACGATCGGCACGATGCGACTGAACAGGTGCGAGCGGAACTGCATCATCGACGGTGACGAGTCGACCCATTTCGCACATTCCTTGACGTCCAGACCGAGGGTCTCGAAGACCTCCTCACCACGGAATCGGTCGCGCATCAGGTAACAGGCGTCCACAACGAACTCTTCACGCTCATCGCGTTCGGCCTGGGTGAGCTCAGAATAATAGTCCTTCAACGAGATTCGACCGAAGGCGACATGGCGCGCCTCGTCCTGCATCACATAGGCCAGCACCTTCTTGGCCAGTGAGTCCGGTGCCGCCAGGTCACGCTGCACCCCGAATGCCGCCAGTGCCAGCCCCTCGATGAGGACCTGCATGCCGAGATAGGGCATGTCCCAGCGCGAGTCACGCAGGGTGTCATCCAGCAGCGCGGTCAGGTTCTTGTTGATCGGGTAGACGAGGCCGATCTTCTCTTGCAGGAACCGCGAGAACGCCTCGACATGGCGGGCCTCATCCATGGTCTGGGTCGCCGCGTAGAACTTCGCGTCCAGATCCGGGACGACCTCGACGATCTTGGCGGCGCACACCATGGCGCCCTGCTCGCCGTGTAGGAACTGGGAGAACTGCCAGGCCTGGGAGTGCTGGCGCATCTCGGCGCGACGCGCCTCGTCTGCGGATTCCCACATCGGGCTGCCGAACAGGGGATGGAACTCGTCAGGCAGACCGATCGGGTTCATCGGGTCGACGTCTTGGGACCAGTCGATGCGTGACTGGGCGTCCCACTGCTTGTCCTTGCCCTTCTGGTACAGGGACAGCAACCGGGCCCGCCCGTCGTCGTACTCCCACGTGAAGCGCGCGTCGCCGGCGCTGGCGACCTCCCACGAGTAGGGCTTGGGCACTTCGGTGTACTTGTCCCGTGTGGTCATGCGCTACCGCCTTTACCGGGTGTGACCAGTGGTCTCATGACGTGTATCACACTGCGCCGCGGGCGGCGGCGCGTCAAGCATCGCGGGGCCGAAACCTTCGTCGCGGCCCCGCTCGAATCGCCGACCGAAGGCCCGGCAGTGAGCGAGGATCGTCGGCATGGACGCCAACGACGCACAACCGTCGCGGGCCGCGACAGCATCCAGGACCGACATGATGCTGCCGCGCTTCCGGAAAGTCATTTGGCTGATGCCGGCCGCCTACTTCCTGCACATCGTCGAGGAATACCTCGGCGGGTTTCCAGCATGGGTCACCCATGACGTCCACGGTCGCTTCGACAACGCCGCCTTCGCCGCCAACAACGTCGCCTTTATGGCGATCCTCGTGGTGCTCGTCTATGCGAACTACCGCAGGCAGACCCTGGCTCGCAGCGCTACGCTGGTTGCCTTCGCCAGCGCAAACCTGTTCTGGGACGCGCTCTTTCATCTGGCTATGACACCGGTCCTCGATCGATATTCACCCGGCGTCGCGACCGCCATGCTGCTCTACTACCCGATCTGCCTCGTGATCGGCACCGTAGTCATCAAGGAGAAGGTCCTCACCGCGCGCCAGTTCGCCCTGGCCTTACTGGGCGGTCTGGGGTTGTTCACCTTCGTCGTTTGGTACGGGTTGTTTCACTTCGCAGTCTGACGCCGTCTGACCCAAACAAACCGGTGCACATGCCCAGCAATACTCGGCGACCAGTCGTGGAACGGCCTTGAGAAGTCATCGACGCAGAGACAGTGTCAGCGATCGAGAAGGGTTCTACTGCCCCGCCAATCGGCAGCGCGCGCCGCGGGACACTCCTACGCTTTTGGCATGCAGACAGTGCTGTTCAAGCTCGGATTGGTTCTGTTCCTGCTCGGCCTGCTCACCGGGCTCGCCATTCCCGCGTGCAAGAACCCACGCATGGCACTGTCGAGCCATCTGGAGGCAACGCTCAACGGAATGTTCCTGGTGCTGCTGGGCCTGTTGTGGCCACACATCCATCTGTCCAACGCGTGGGGAGTCACGGCAGTCTCACTGATCGTCTATGCCGCCTACGCGAACTGGTTGGCGACACTGCTCGCAGCGGCCTGGGGCGCCGGCCGGAAATTCGCCCCACTCGCGGCGGGTGACCATGCGACGTCAGCGGGCAAAGAAGGGATCGTCGGCTTCCTATTGGTGTCCCTCGCGGTGTCGATCGTGGTCGGCGTGATCATTGTCATCGTCGGACTCTGAGGCGCCGGCTGGACCCAGTCGTATGCAAACTTCCGCGTGTGCGCCCGCGTCGCGGCAACCCTGCAGCAGACACGAGAACACCCCCGGCCCCAGGACCGGGGGTGTTTCGTACGGACTGACTAGTGCGCGTGCCCGTGATGCCCGTGCCCGGCGTGCGCGTCAACGTCGACCGGCTTCTCCACGACAGCCGCTTCGGTGGTCAGGATCATCCGTGCCACTGACGCCGCGTTGAGCACCGCCGACCGGGTCACCTTGACCGGGTCGATGACCCCGTCGGCGGCCAGGTCACCGTAGGTCAGTGTGGCGGCGTTGAAACCCTGCCCGGCCGGCAGTTCGGCGACCTTGTTGGTCACCACCGCACCGTCCACACCGGCGTTGGTGGCGATCCAGTACAGCGGTGCGCTCAGAGCGGCGGCGAACACCTCCACGCCCAGCTTCTCGTCACCGGTCAGCGAGGACTGCAGTCCCGACAGCGCCGCACGGGCCTGCACCAACGCCGCACCGCCGCCGGTGACGATGCCCTCCTCGACCGCGGCCTTGGCCGCCGCCACCGCGTCCTCGACCCGATGCTTGCGCTCCTTGAGCGCGGTCTCGGTGGCAGCACCCACCTTGATCACGGCCACGCCGCCAGCCAGCTTGGCCAGCCGCTCCTCAAGCTTCTCCCGGTCCCAGTCGGAGTCGGTCGCTTCGATCTCGGAGCGCAGCTGCTTGACCCGCCCAGCGATGGCTTCGGCAGTCCCGGCACCGTCAACGATCACGGTGTCGTCCTTGCTGACCACCACGCGGCGCGCCGTGCCCAGCACATCCAGACCGGCCTCCCGCAGCGTCAGGCCGACGTCGGGGTTGATCACCTGAGCGCCGGTAACGACCGCAAGGTCGTCCAGGAACGCCTTGCGCCGGTCGCCGAAGTACGGCGCCTTGACCGCAACGGCCTTGAGCGTCTTGCGGATCGCGTTGACCACCAGGGTCGACAGCGGTTCGCCCTCGACGTCCTCGGCGATGATCAGCAGCGGCTTACCGGCCTCGACGACCTTCTCCAGCAGCGGCAGCAGGTCCGGCAGTGAGCTGATCTTGTCCCGGTGCAGCAGGATCAGCGCGTCCTCCAGGACGGCTTCCTGGGAGTCGAAGTCGGTGACGAAGTACGCCGACAGGAAACCCTTGTCGAAGCCGACGCCGTCGGTGATCTCCAGCTCGGTGGACAGAGTCGAGGATTCCTCCACGCTGACCACACCGTCGCTGCCGACCTTGGTCATCGCCTCGCCAACCAGTTCACCGATCTCCTCGTCGCGCGAGGACACGGTGGCCACCTGCGCGATCGATTCCTTGCCGGAGACCGGGATGGCCGCGGCCAGCAATGCCTCGGACACCGCGTCGGCTGCCTTGGCGATGCCGGTGCCCAGCGCGATGGGGTTGGCGCCGGCCGCAACGTTGCGCAGCCCGCCAGAGATAATCGCCTGGGCCAGCACGGTTGCGGTGGTGGTGCCGTCGCCGGCCACGTCGTTGGTCTTGGTGGCCACCGACTTCACCAGCTGGGCGCCGAGGTTCTCGAACGGGTCTTCCAGGTCCACGTCGCGGGCCACGGTGACGCCGTCCATGGTTACCGTCGGCCCGCCGAAGGACTTGGCCAGCACCACCGTGCGGCCGCGCGGGCCCAGTGTCACCCGGACCGCGTCGGCGAGCTTGTTCACGCCCGCTTCCATCGCCCGGCGCGCGGCCTCGTTGAACTCAATCTGCTTGCTCATAGCTGTTTAAGCCCTTTTCTCTACGCGTGCCGCCCCGGACATCACCCGTATTACGGGGATCTCCGGGGCGGGCACGGTGGTTGCTTTGTGGCTACTTGCCGACGATGGCCAGCACGTCGCGCGCGGACAGGATCAGGTACTCCTGGCCGCCGTACTTGATCTCGGTGCCGCCGTACTTGCTGTA
The DNA here is from genome assembly GCA_964292075.1 of uncultured Mycolicibacter sp. GTDB lineage: Bacteria > Actinomycetota > Actinomycetes > Mycobacteriales > Mycobacteriaceae > Mycobacterium. Next base: position 23,539 of record CAXYUC010000034.1, on the reverse strand, counting down.
CACGACGACGTCACCCTCAGCGACGTCCAGCGGGATCCGCTTGCTGCCGCTCTCGTCCCACCGGCCGGGGCCGACGGCGACGACAGTGCCTTCCTGCGGCTTCTCCTTGGCAGTGTCCGGAATGACCAGACCGGAAGCGGTCGTGGTCTCGGCCTCGTTGGCCTGAACGAGGATCTTGTCCTCGAGTGGCTTGATGTTCACGCTCGCCACGATTGGAGCCCTCCACATTGTCTGGATGTGACCCGGCCGATGCCGAGCCCATCGGAACGTACTTACTTAAGGTGTTCGGCATTCGTACGAGCCCTCGCATCGTCGTCGCGGGTGCCGAGCGAGAATCCGACCGACTGCCACCTAGCACTCTATACATGAGAGTGCTAGCACTCAAGGCTGGCCTGTGCCGTTGCGCTGAGCGTGAACCGTCGACAAGACCCATCGTGGGGCGATACTTGATGTCATGCTCACTCGCCGTCGCGCCGCCGCCCTGGTCACACTGCTCACCCTCGCCCCGATCGGGGTGATCGGGACCGCCTCCGCCGACCCGAACGGTCAGATGTATGGCGACCCGGGCGCCGCCGCCCCCTACTGGCGCTACCAGCATCAGGAGGACTGCGGCCTGATGGCGGTCGCCGATGTGGTTGGGCAGACCACCGGCCACGAACCCCTGCAGATCGGCATTGAGCTGCGCGGCCTGTTCACCCCCAGCAGCGACCACCAGGGCAGCATCTACCAGTTCGACGGCACCTCGCCGCAGGACATGATGGTGCTACTGGAGCACTACGGCATTGCCTCGGACCTGACGACCGGCAACACCATGACGGGCCTGGAACAGGACCTGGCGGCCGGACACAAGGTGATTGCCGGACTCAATGCCGAAACCATCTGGAACTACCCGGCCGAGCAGGGCCAGCGCACCCAAGCTGACCACGCCGTCGTCGTCACCGGTGTCGACACGGCCAACGACGTCGTTCACCTCAACGACAGTGGCACCCCCGACGGCCGCGACGAGCAAATCCCGATGGCCACCTTCACCCAGGCCTGGGCAACCGGAAACAACCTGCTGATCGTCACCCGCTGAACCGGCTCAACTGATCTGGCCCGCCACCACCGGCAGGCCCGGATTGGTGGCCACGTCCAGCGGCGACGGCGGGGCGCCGGCGGCGATCAGGTGCGCCGCGAACGACGCGATCATCGCCCCGTTGTCGGTGCACAACCGTAGCGGCGGGATGCGCAGCGTTAAGCCTGCTGTCGCACAGCGTTGTTCGGCGAGTTCACGCAGCCGGGAGTTGGCCGCCACTCCCCCCGCGATCAGCAGGGTGCTGACCCCCAGGTCGGTGGCCGCGCGCACCGCCTTGGCGGTCAGCACATCGGCGACCGACTCCTGGAAGCCGGCCGCCACGTCGGCGGGGACGAAGTCGGGGTTGCGCTCCACATAACGGGCCACCGCGGTCTTCAGGCCCGAGAAGCTGAACACGTACGGGTCGTCGCGTGGGCCGGTCATCCCGCGCGGGAACACCACCGCACTGCGGTCACCGGTGCGCGCCAGCTCATCGAGCACTCGCCCACCCGGATAGCCCAACCCGAGTAGCCGGGCCACTTTGTCGTAGGCCTCCCCCGCGGCGTCGTCGACGGTGCTGCCCAGCTCGACGATCGGCTCCCCCAGTGACCGCACATGCAGCAGGTGGGTGTGACCGCCGGAGACCAGCAGTCCCACGCACTCCGGCAGTGGGCCATGGGCGTAGACGTCGGCGGCCAGGTGCCCGCCCAGGTGGTTGACGGCGTAAAACGGCACTTCCCAGGCTGCCGCGTAGGCCTTGGCCGCTGCCGCACCCACCAGCAGCGCCCCGGCCAGGCCCGGCCCGATGGTGGCTGCCACTGCGTCCGGACGGCGGTCCTCTCCCAACCCTGCCGTTGCCAACGCCCGGCGCATGGTGGGCCCCAGCGCCTCCAGGTGTGCTCGCGATGCGATCTCGGGTACCACCCCGCCGAACCGGGTGTGCTCCTCCACGCTGGAGGCCACCTCGTCGGCCAGCAGCGTCAGGGTGCCGTCGGCTTCCAGGCGGGTGATGCCGACACCTGTTTCGTCGCACGAGGATTCGATGGCCAGGACTACTGTCACGAACTCGCTCCCCCGCGAGCGGGAGGTGCCCCCACCCGCCGCATGGTGTAGGCGTCGGCACCGTTGCGGTAATAGCGCTTACGAAGTCCGGTCTCGACGAAACCGACGTCGCGGTAGAGGGCGATCGCCGCGGCGTTGTCGGTGCGGACCTCCAGGTACACGACGCCCCCGTCGGCGAACTCCAGCAGGTCGGTGAGCAGCCGCCGCCCGATGCCGCGCCCCTGATGTGCCTTGTCCACCCCGATCGTGTGCACCTCGTACTCGAACGGCGCGGTGCGCCCGAGCCGCGCGATTCCGCCGTAGCCCACCACGGCGTCGCCGATCCGGGCGGCGACGTAGTGGTTGTCACGCGCATCGATCGCCCGACTGAATGCCTCGGCCGGCCACGGGTCGTCGCCGCCGAACAGTTGGGCTTCCAGTTCGGCGCAGCGCAGCGCGTCGCTGTTCACCAGCGCGCCCAGCGCCACCGGCGCAGCGACGGCCGCCGGAGGTTTGGCGTCCGGGCGACGCAGGTACAGCGGCACCAGCGACTCCGGAGCTTCGTTCCAATCCCGTACTGCGGCAACCAGTCCCGCAGGACTCGGGTAAGTGATGTCAAGGGCCGGCAGGTCGAACAGCTCGGTGTGCGCAGGCGAACCGGCCACCGCGACGGCATCGGCGGGGTCGACGTCGGCCGGGGCACACACCGCGGGGCCCGCGACCCGGGCGCCGTCGCGGTAGCGCGCCCAGTAGACCTCTCGACGGCGAGCGTCGGTGACCACCAGGACCGGCCCGGAAGTGCGCACGCCGATCGCATCCAGGCTGCACACGCCGTACACCGGGATCCCCAGGGCGTGCCCATAGGCGGCGGCGCTGGCCATCCCGACCCGCAGGCCGGTGAACGGTCCCGGCCCGCAACCCACTACGACCGCAGCCAGATCAGCCATGCTCAAGCCGGCGTCGGCCAGTGCGCCCAGCACATTGGGGGTCAGCCGTTCGGCGTGAGCCCGCGCGTCGGGGGTGACCCGTTCGGCCAACACCGTGCGCCGATCGGCAGCCACCACGCCTGCGGTAACGGCGGGGGTGGCGGTGTCGATGGTCAGAATCGCTCCGGTCACGGCGCGTGCCACCGCCAGCTCGCAGTGCGCGTCTCGGAGTCCGCGGCGCGCCCCAACCGGATGTCGAGGTGCCGTTCGGACAGCCGTTCGGCCAATCCTTCGCCCCACTCCACCACGACGACGGCCTCGTCGAGTTCGGTGTCAAGGTCCAACGAGTCCAGCTCGGCCAGCAGGTCCAGACCCGACTCGTCGAGCAGCCGGTAGAGGTCGACGTGAATCATCGCCGGACTGTCCGGCCGGCGGGCCCGATGTTCGCGGGCCAGCACGTACGTCGGCGAGGTGACCGGACCGTCGACATCGAGTGCCGCGGCGATCCCTTTGGCCAACACGGTCTTTCCAGCACCCAGCGGGCCGGACAGCACCACCACGTCGCCGGCGCGTAGCTGTTCACCCAGCCGGGCTCCCAGCGCGACAGTGTCCTCGGCGGTGGACAGGGTCGCCTCCTGCGGATCAGCCACTGCGCCCGGCCTTTCGGCGTAACCGGTGAGTCAGCATGCCACGACGCGGGGTGGCCCGCTCCACCAGTCGCACCAGCGCCTCGTCGATGACATCGGGTTCCTCCAACTGCACCAGATGCCCGGCCCCGGGCACGATCACCAGCTCACAATCCCACAACGTGGCCGCCATCGCCCGCGAGTACCCCGGCGGGGTGAGCAGGTCCTGGTCGCCACAGGCGACCCGGGTAGGGATCTTGGCCAGCGTCGACAGCGCGGCACTCTCGTCGTGGACTTCCAGGGCGTGCAGGAAGCCCACCATGGTGGCGACCGGGGTGGAGTGCATCATCTCCTCGGAGTACGCCACCACACTCGGGCTGATCTGGTCGGTGCCGTAGGAGGCGGCCCGCAGAATCGGTGCGATCACCCCACGCGCCGCGCCGCGGCCGCGGTGCACCAGCTTCGGCGCGTACCGCACACTGAACTGCACGGCCTCCAGCGCCGGGTTGCGCAGGATCTCACCGATCGGCGACCGCGAAACCCCTTTGGCAGCCGACGATATCAACGCCGCACCGACAATCCGGTTGCCGTAGTGCTGGGGAAACTGCCGTGCGTGCGCCAACACCGTCATGCCGCCCATCGAATGCCCGACCAGCACTATCGGGCCGCGCGGCACGGCCGCCCGCAGCACCGCCTCCAGATCCTGGCCGAGTCGCGGCACAGTATAGGTCCCCGGCGGGGCGACACTGGAATCGCCGTGCCCACGCTGGTCGTAGAAGACCATGCGCACCTGATCGCCCCACTCCGCTGCCAGCCGCGCCCGCTGAAAGTGGAAAGAGCCCATCCGCAGGCAGAATCCGTGCGCGAACACCACGGTCAACGGGGCGTTACGCGGACCCACGTCGCGCACCGCCAGTTCCACGCCGTCGTCGGTGACCACCACCGAGCTGTGGTCGTGGTCGAGGATTTCGAAATCCTCATCGGCGTAAGCGTCTTCGGCGGTGGTGCGTCGTGTCACCGACCGGGCGATGGTGCTTCCGGCGATGGTGCCGACAGCCGCCAGACCGGCCATCCCCGCCAGCCAGCCGCCGGCGCGCCGTGAGCCGCGCCGATTACCCGCCATCGGCGCCCCGATACGTCCGGGCGACTCGCCCGCGTGGGCTGTTGACCACCTCGTAGTGGATGGTTCCCAACGCGTCGGCCCAGTCCTGGGCCAGCGGTTCGCCGTCTGCTCCGGACCCGAACAGGATGACCTCGTCACCCTCGGTGACGTCGACGGGACCGGGACCCAGATCGACGACGAACTGGTCCATGCAGACTCGCCCGACGCTGCGCCGACGCCGGCCGTTGATCAACACGTCGAACCGTCCGCTCAGCGGTCGGAACACGCCGTCGGCGTAGCCCATCGGCACCAGGGCCACGGTGGTGTCGACCGGGGCGACCCAGGTGTGACCATAGGAGACCGCTTCCCCGGCCTTGATCGGACGAACCAGCACCACAAGAGATTTCAGCGTCATCGCCGGAATCAGACCCATGTCACCACGTTCGGGGATCGGGCTCAGGCCATACATCGCTATTCCGGGCCGAACCATGTCGAACGCCAGGTCGGGGCGGGTCATGGCCCCGGCCGAGTTGGCCAGATGAGCGACCGGGAACTTCAGCCCCTGGTCGCGGGCCACGCTCAGCAGATCGGAAAAACGTTGGGCCTGAACGTTGTTGACCGGGTTGGCAGTCTCATCGGCGCAGGCCAGATGTGACATCAGGCCGCGCACCCGGATCGCGTCGTCGGCGACAGCTTTCCGCAGCGCGGTCACCAGTTCCGGGAAGTCAGCGGCGCCCACCCCGTTGCGGTTCATGCCGGTGTCGGCCTTGACCGTGACGGTCGCGGTCCGCCCGGTGCGTCCCACCGCGTCGAGCAGCTCGCCCAGCTGCGACACCGAGGAGACCGCGATCTGCACATCGGCGGCCAGGGCGGGAGCGAAGTCGGTGTGGGGCCCGTGCAGCCACGCCAGCACGGGTGCGGTGATGCCAGCCGCCCGCAATGTGAGGGCCTCGTCGACGGTGGCCACCCCGAGTTCGGCCGCGCCGGCGGCCAGTGCGGCGCGGGCCACCGGGACGGCGCCGTGGCCGTAGCCGTCGGCCTTGACCACAGCCATCACCCCGGCGGCGCCGGCGTGTTCGTCCAGCACCCGCACGTTGTGGGCAATGGCGTCCAGGTCCACCAGCGCTTGCGCGAGCAGGCCGGACGTTCGGGATACGGCAGTCATGTCAGCTTCGATTGTCCCAGAACCTGCCGAACCGGCCCGTCGGATCGCCGAGTGTGCGGTTTGATCGGCTCAGAAGCCGTTTTGTGACCGAAAACGCACACTCGATGCTGCGCCCCGAGTCGGCCTGTGGATCGACGTCGGCACCGAGACGACCCAGGATGCCAGGCTGCGGTCATGCCAGCTCCGCGGTGGCCGATTCGGGCTGCAGAAGCGCTGGCCGCTGGCGCGATCACCCCTGACCGGTTGCGCCGTGACTATACGAGGCTCTACCCCGGTGTTTGGGTGCCAAGCGAGGCAGCTCTCTCGGCGACGCAGCGGGCCCGCGCCGCCTGGCTCTGGTCACGCCGCAGCGGCGTGCTTGCCGGGTTGTCGGCATCGGCGATGCTCGGCGCGAAGTGGATTGATGCCGACAGTCCCGCAGAGCTCATCCACGGCAATCGGCGCGCGCCGCCGCTCCTGGCCGTGCACACCGACGCACTGCTGCCCGGCGAGATCCAGACGATCCGCGGAATGCCTGTGACCACGGCCGCTCGTACCGCCTTCGACCTGGGCAGACGTTTGGGAACTACCGAAGGTGTGCAGCGTATCGACGCCTTGATGAATGCCACCAACCTCAAGGCGGTGGAAGTCATGGCGCTGGCTGACGCACACCGGGGTGCGCGGGGCCTACGGCGACTCGACGAGACGCTGCAGCTTGTCGACGGAGGAGCCGACTCACCATACGAATCGCTCACCCGACTGCTGCTGGTGCGCGCCGGCTTCCCCCGGCCGCAGACCCAGATCTCGCTGTATGGCGGCTACGGGCAACTCGTCGCCGTAATCGACATGGGATGGAAAGAGCACCTAGTCGGCGTCGACTTCGAAGGCGCCCACCATTGGACCGATCCCAAGCAGCGGGAACGTGACGCCGAGCGTTACAACACCCTTCTCGAACTCGGGTGGATCGACATCAAGCTGACCAGCCGCACGCTGCACATGGCTCCGGACCGGTTCCTGGACCGAGTCGGAGCAGCCCTGATCAGCCGCGGCTGCCCGAAAACCTGGTGACCTTCCGCGCCGAGTGTGCGGTTTAGTCGGCCCTAACGCGGTTTTACCCACGAAAACGCACACTCGGCGGCAAGCCGGGCGGATCAGTGCGAAAAGTGCTGCTGATCGTCGTAGTGGCCCGCCGGTTTGACCCGGTCCAGCGCGGTCACCGATTTCATGATGTCGTCGAAGAGCGCCCGGGCAAGATCCGCCGACAGCCCCTCACGGACCACGACGCGCAGCACCGCGACGTCTTCGGCGCCCTCGGGCATGGTGTAGGCCGGCACCTGCCAGCCGAACGTCCGCAACTCGTGGGACACGTCGAACTCGGTATAGCCGCGCTCACCGGCCAGCCGGCAGCTCACCACCGGGATCGCCGAGCCGTCGCTGATCACCTCGAAATGCTCAGAGGCGGCCAACTGGTGGCTCAGCCAGCGGGCGGTGTCGGACAGGGTCCGCATCACCTCGGTGTAGCCGGCCCGGCCCAGCCGTAGGAAGTTGTAGTACTGGCCAACGACCTGGTTGCCCGGCCGGGAGAAGTTCAGCGTGAAGGTCGGCATGTCCCCGCCCAGGTAGTTGACCCGGAATACCAACTCCTCGGGCAGATAGTCGGCGCTGCGCCACACCACGAAACCGATGCCCGGATAGGTCAGGCCGTACTTGTGGCCACTGACGTTGATCGACACCACCCTCGGCAGCCGGAAATCCCACTTGAGGCCCGGATGCAGGAAGGGCACCACGAAGCCACCGCTGGCCGCATCCACGTGCACTGGGACGTCCGGCCCGCCGCCGTCGGCCAGGGTGTCCAGTGCCGCGCAGATCGCCTCGATGGGTTCCAGTTCGCCGGTGTAGGTGGTGCCTAAGATGCCCACCACGCCGATGGTGTCCTCGTCGACGGCGTCGATCACCTGCTCGGGGGTGATCACGTAGCGGCCTTCGGCCATCGGCAGGTAGCGGGGTTCGACGTCGAAGTAGCGGCAGAACTTCTCCCACACCACCTGGACATTGGCGCCCATCACGAGGTTGGGCGTGCGCCCCTGCCAATCGGCCACCTTGGCCCGCCAGCGCCATTTCATCGCCAGCCCTCCCAGCATCACCGCCTCGCTCGACCCGACGGTCGACACCCCGATCGCACTGGCGGGATCATCGTCGCGCAGGTTCTCAGCGTGAAACAGGTCGGCGACCATCGACACGCAGCGCTGCTCAATGGCCGCGGTGGCCGGGTATTCGTCCTTGTCGATCATGTTCTTGTCGAACGACTCCGCCATCAGCGCCGATGCTTCGGGGTCCATCCAGGTGGTGACGAAGGTGGCCAGATTCAGCCGGGAACTGCCGTCGAGCATCAGCTCGTCGTGGATGAAGCGGTAGGCGGCCTGCGGGTCCATCGGGTCGTCGGGCAACCGCAACGCCGGGACCGGCGCGGTGAACATCCGGCCGGTGTAGGCGGGAGCGATGGCGTGCGCCGGCACGGACGGGTGGGAATGGGTCACTGCGACTCTCCTCTATAGCTGGGCCAGGGCGGTGCGGATGTGCGCCAGGATGCGCGACGCCGACGTCGGAGTGTCGCCCGGTCCGGGGTCGGCGGCAGAAGCTGCGGCGGCGCGGGTGTGTACGAACGCGGCGGCGGCCGCGGCCTGGGCGGGCGCCAGGCCCGATGCCAACAGCGCACCGATCATGCCGGACAGCACGTCGCCGGAGCCCGCGGTGGCCGCCCACGACCCGCCGGCCGGGTTGAGGTAGACCGAACCGCCGAGTTCATGCGCCGGTCCCAGCTTCGCCTCTCCTCCGTCGAGCCTCGCTGAACCGCCGGGGTCGGCGATGACGGTGACATTGCCCTTCAACAACACGGTGGCCCCGAATCGGTCGGCCAGCTCGCGGGCGGCGCCGACCCGGTCCGGCCCGGGCGGGTGCCCGGCCAGCCGGGCGTATTCGCCGGCATGCGGGGTCAGCACCGTCGGGGCCCTGCGGTCGGTCACCAGGGCTGGGTGGGCAGCCAGAATGGTGAGCGCGTCCGCGTCGACGATCACCGGCAGATCGGTGCCAAGTGCGAACCACAATGCGGCGGCGGCCTGTTCGCCGGTGCCCAGACCGGGACCGACCGCCCAGGCCTGCACCTTCCCGGCGGCCGCCGCGCTGGGTGCGGCGACCACCTCCGGCCAGTGCGAAACCACTTGGGCGTCAGCGCTTCCGGCGTAGCGCACCATGCCGGAGGTCGCAGCCACCGCCGCCCCGGCGCACAGGATCGCCGCGCCCGGGTAGGTCGCCGAGCCGGCCAGGATTCCGGTGACGCCCTGGGTGTATTTGTCGTCGCGTGGGCCGGGCGCCGGCCAGCAGGCCTCGACGTCGGCTGCGGTCAACGAATGAATGTCGGTGTCCGGCAGGTCCAGGCCGATCTCGACGAGCTCGACCCGCCCGCACTGCCCCAGTGCGTGCACCGGCTTGAGACCACCGAAGGTGACTGTGAGAGCGGCGTGCACCGCGGGACCGTCCGCGGCCCCGGTGTGCGGATCCAAGCCGCTGGGGATGTCGACGGCCACCACCGCAATACCCGCCGCCTCGACCGCGGCGAAGACTTCGGCGGCGTTCGGCCGCAACGGGCCGCGCCCGGAGATCCCGACCACGCCGTCGATCACCAGATCCGTTGCGGGCGGCACGGTGCCGACGATCCGGCCGCCGGCACGCCGGAACGCCGCAAGGCCCTTGGCGTGGGCGCGCTCGGGGTCCAACAGGATGGCACTGGCCGCCACGCCGCGCCGACGCAGCAGGGTGGCCGCCCACAGCGCATCGCCGCCGTTGTCGCCGGAACCCACCACCGCGCACAGGTTGCGGCCGGCTATCCCGCCGGTGCGCGCGGCCAGTTCCCGAGCGATCGCGGTCGCCAGCCCGAACGCGGCCCGGCGCATCAACACCCCGTCGGGCAGGCTCGCTAACAGCGGTGCTTCGGCGGCGCGAATGACCTCGACGCTGTAGTAATCCCGCACTTGCCCTCCTCGCCCTGCTCGCGATTGTCAGGCTAGTGGCCGCCGACGGCGCTCGGGTGATGTCGCAACGGATGGTGGGGGTGAGTCAGCGAGTAACAGCACAACCCGATGACCAATGCGGCGGCGTGGCCGATCGCGGTGAAGTCGGGGTTGATGAGCAGCGGCACGGTGAAGATGACGACCAGGCCGGCCAGATAGGCCCAGCGCCACGGCCGACGGATGCGGTAGGTGAGCACTGCCATCACGCCCACCAGGAAGTAGCTGACGCCGATGTCGCGGGCGTAGGTCAACCGCTCCGATTCGCGGTGCAGGTGAATCAGCGCGTAGAGCGCGCCCTCGCTGACGTAGGTGGCGCCGACGTGGGAGATCAATCCGACCATCAGCCAACGCAGGTGCCCCAGCCAGTGTTCGGCCGGCGCCAGAAACAGGGTGAACAGCACCAGATACGGCGACCAGTCCTTGCCGTCGATCCACAACATGCTGGAGACCAGCACCTCCAGCGGGTCGGTGGCCAGGTGATGCAGGTTGGTGGATTGCTCCACGAGCATGGTGTGCAGGCGCGGGCCGGCCAGGTGCTGGATGACGGTGGTGACCCCCAGCACCGCCAGCCACAGGTAGGTCAGCGGCGCGGTGTGCACAAAATGCCACACCGCGGCCAGGCGCGTTCTGACGTCCGCCACGGCGTACAGCGTCGCATGGTTGATGCAGACACGGACAGGCCGACCGCTGATAACGTCTCATGCCAGTGAGGCCCGTCCGCCTGTGACCGGCCCCGATGGGACGGGGGTGCCCCGATGAGCGAACCGCACGGTCCAACTCCCAATCCGTACGACCCAACGCAATTTGCGCCCACCAACCAGCCCCTGCCGCCGGTTGCGGGCGGGCAATACCCGCCGCCCTGGCCACCGGGTCCGCCGCCGCGGGGCAAAAGCCGACTGGTACGGGTCCTGCTGGGCCTGGCCTGCGTGCTGGCAGTAGTTGCCGTGGTACTCGCCGTGAACATCGTCGGCCGTGGCCGGCACGAGAGCGCGCAATCCGCCACAGAGACGGACTCCGGCGACGGGAAGCTCGTACCTGTCTCCGCTCTAGAAGGACTGCTGCCGGCCAAGGAAGTCATCTCCTCCGCAGTGGGCGATCCGGGCATGGGTCTCGTCGCTACCGGTGCGGGTATCGACGCCGACGTCATGGTGGACGCCGACTGCCAGGGGCTTACCTCTGTTTCCGGGCCCGTTCTTGCCGGTTCCGGCTGGACCGCAGTGCGTTGGCAAGGGTGGAACAGTCCGGCTGAGCCGGATCCGCCCGATTGGAAGCACCAAGCTCTGATGTCGGTAACGACGTATCCGCATGCCAGCACCGCCCGCGCCTTCTACTCCAAGGAGAGCGCAGCGTGGCAGAAGTGCTCCGGCCGCATCATCAATAGCCGCATACCCGCTGTCGCAGACTCGCCGGGCCGATTCTGGTCTGTCGAGAGCGTCACCGACGCCGACGGGGTGCTCAAAGCGACCACAATCTCCGAGGGCGGCGGCGGCTGGTCGTGCCAGAACACGCTGACCGTACGCAGCAACGTTGCGGTCCGCATCAGCGTGTGCGCGGAGACGGATTCGACAGCGGCGGCACAGGCACTGCTCGACTCGATCACTGCGAAGATCGACTCGGCAGCATGACATCGATGCCCAGCCGCCGCGCCGGTAGGCACTACCGCGCGGTCAATGCTGGGTTGCGGCAGACCGCCCGCTGATAACGTCTCGTGCTGACGACGCCGTCCGTTTACGGCCGGCACCTAGGGGATGGGGTGCCCCGATGAACGAGCCCGTCTCGCCGGGGCCAGGCGGCCCAGTCCCGCCATTCTGGCCACCGGGTCCCCCACCGAACGGCAACCGCCGACTGATACGGCTGCTGCTGGGTCTGGTCTGCGTGCTCACGGCGATTGTCGTGGTACTCACCGTGACCGCCATACGCGGTGACCGGCACGAACGCCCGCAATCCAGCCCGACATCGTCACCGGCTGCTTCCCCCGACCCGACACCGGCACCCGTCTCCGCTTCCGACCGTCCGGTGCCCGTCGCCGCGCTCGACGGCCTCTTGCCGGATAGGGGCGTCGTCTCTTCCGCGGTGGACGACCCAGCCATCGATCTGGTGACACACGGTGAGTACATCGACCCCGACGATCAGACGGATGCCGATTGCCAAGGGATCACGTCCGTCTCCTCGCAGGCCTACGCAGGCACGGGTTGGACTGCAGTCCGCTGGCAACGATGGAACAGTCCTGCCGAACCCGATCCCCGCTACCTGGTGAAGCATGTCTCGATGTCCGTGACCAGCTATCCGCATGCCGCCGCTGCCCGGGCGTTCTATGCCAATCAGAGCACTGCGTGGCGGAAGTGCAGCGTCCGCATTGTCAACAGCCGCATTGTCAGCGCGAAAGATTCACCCGACCAGCTCTGGTATATCGACAATTTCGTCGACTCCGACGGCGTGCTCCAGGCCATCATGATGGACAACGTCAATCCCGACTGGACATGTCAAACCAGACTGACCGTACGCAGCAACGTTGTTGTCCGCGTCTCCGTGTGCGAAAGCTCAACTGCTTCGATAGCCGCGCGCACAACTCCTTCGATAGTGGCGGCACATACGCTGCTCGACTCGATCACCTCGAAGATCGACGCGGCCGGGTGAGCCGGCGCCACCCAACCCTTGATCAGCCTCAGCGCCTCGCGTATCGTCCGATTCAATTTCGCGTCGCACGGTAGCGAATAGAGGGAGAGGGCCGAGCCGTTGCGCAACCGCTACGCCGGGGAACCGTTCACCACCACCGATTCTGAGATCGCTGACGCTTTGGAGCAGGTCTCGATCCCCACCTTGTTGCTGTCGTGCGTGCACATCACCGGCGACCCCCGCTTCATCCGGGACTACAAGCAGAACGGGATCTTCCTCAACGAGATCCAGGGGTTCATGTCCGAGGAAGACAAGGCCCGCGCCCGCGCCGAAGCGCTGCCGGTGATCGTGGACTACCGCGACCGCGGCTGTCCGCAGCCCGCTCCCCTGCCCGCCGAGTTGGTCAAGGAGATGATGGACTGGGCGGCCTGCGAGACCGTGCCGGACGCCTACCTGGGGCTGCTCTCCGAAGAACTCGACCTCGACGGCCACGATCCACGAAGCCCCGCGCCCCTGGACCCGGAACGCGCGGCGGAGCTGTCGGTGGTCGTGATCGGCTGCGGCGAATCGGGCGTGCTGGCCGGAATCCGGCTCGCGCAGGCCGGCATTCCCTTCACGATCATCGAGAAGAACGAGGGCCCGGGCGGAACGTGGTGGGAGAACGACTATCCGGGCGCTCGGGTGGACGTCGCGAACCACTTCTACTGCTACAGCTTCGAACCCAACAACGACTGGGGGCACTACTTCGCCGAGCAGCCCGAGTTGCGGGCATACTTCACCGATCTAGTCACCAAACACAGTCTGGCTGACCATATTCGGTGGGGCACTGAGGTCACCGACGCCGTCTGGGACGAGGGCAACGGAACATGGACGCTGACCACCCGCACCGCCGACGGTGCAGTGTCCACGCTGGCAGCGCGCGCGGTGATCACCGCGGTCGGTCAGCTCAACCGGCCGAATCTGCCCGACCTCGACGGGGCGGACAGTTTCGCCGGGCCAGCGTTTCACTCTGCGGCCTGGGATCACAGCGTCAACCTGACCGGTAAGCGGGTGGCGCTGATCGGTGCTGGCGCCAGCGGCTTCCAAATCGCACCCGCGATTGCGGAGAAAGTGGCTCACCTCACGGTGTTTCAGCGCACCGCACAGTGGATGTTCCCCAATCCGATGTATCACGACGCCGTCGATGACGGGGTGCGCTGGGCATTGCAGCACCTGCCGTTTTACGGCCGCTGGTACCGCTTCCTGCTGCTGTGGCCTGGCGCCGACAAGGGCTTGGAGGCTGCCCGAGTAGATCCGGACTATCCGGACCAGGACTATGCGGTGAGCGAGATCAACGCCCTGGCCCGGCAGATGTTCACCGGCTGGATCACCGATCAGGTGGGCGACGACGACGAGCTGCTGGCCAAGGTGCTGCCCGACTATCCGGCGACCGGCAAGCGCACCCTGCAGGACAACGGCACCTGGCTCAAAACCCTGCGGCGCGACAATGTCGAACTGATACGTACCCCGATACGGCGCATCACCCCGCAAGGTGTCGAGACCGACGACGGCATCCACCACGACGTGGATGTGATCGTGTACGCCACCGGCTTTCGGCACACCGATGTGTTGTGGCCGATGCGCATCACCGGCCGCGACGGCACCGATCTTCATGCGCTGTGGGGCAGCAAACCGTATGCGTACCTGGGTATCACGGTGCCCGGGTTCCCCAACTTCTTTGTGCTCTACGGGCCCGGCGCGCATCTGGCGCACGGTGGCAGCCTGATCTTCAACTCCGAGTTGGAGATGCGCTACATCGACGCCTGTCTGGCCAAGCTCGCCGACGAACAACTGCACTCGATCGAGCCGACCGCGCAAGCGGCCACCGAATGGCATCAGGCCACCCAGGCCGCGATCGCCCAGACGGTGTGGGCGCATCCGGCGGTCAAGCATTCCTACTTCAAGAACGCCGACGGCGAGATCCACACGGTGAGCCCGTGGCGGCTCGACGAATACTGGTCGGCGGTGCGCGAACCGGATTGGTCGCAGTTCGTCATCGCAAAGGAGCGCTGAGTTGAGCGGGATTGTCGTCACCGGAGCAGCATCGGGAATCGGCCGGGCCTGCGCCCAGGCCCTCGTCGCCGACGGTCGCCGGGTTGCGTTGTGGGATATAGCCCCGGCGGTTCAGGACGTGGCCGAGAGTTTGGGGATGCCCGGCGCGGTGGTCGACGTGTGCGACGACGCCGGGCTGCCCGCTGCGGTCGCAGCAGCGGCCGAGTCGCTGGACGGAATCGATGGGCTGGTGCATGCCGCGGGCCGAGTGCTGCCCGAACCGGTGGGCGCCTACACCGGCGAATCCTGGGATGCGGTGATGGCTGTCAACCTGCGAGCCCAGGCGATGCTGGTGCAATTGATGCTGCCGCACCTGGAGGCTGTCGCCCGGGCCGGCGGCGACCCGGCGGTAGTCGGTATCTCCAGCATCGAGGGCCTGACCGCCAACCCGTTTATCCCCGCCTACTGCGCCTCCAAGGCCGGTCTGCTGGGGCTGACCAGGTCGATGGCCGCCCAGCTGGGTCCGGCCGGAGTCCGCGTCAACGCGGTCTGTCCCGGCTTCATCGAAACCCCGATGTTGCAGATCGCGCTCGACGTCGAAGAAGTCGCCGCCGGCTTTGTGGCTGCGGCGCCGCTGGGGCGCATCGGTCAACCGGCCGAGGTCGCCCAGGCGGTGGCGTTCCTGATGTCGTCGCGGGCGTCGTTCATCACCGGAACCCAGATCGTCGTCGGCGGTGGAGTCACCGCCCGGCATCCCTAATTCAGGAGACCCAGCTCTGCGGTGCGGCGATGACGAAGCCGTGGGTGGCCACCGGACTACTCACTTCCCCGCGCACCTGGGGCTCCCGGAGCACACAAACCAAGTCGGTGGACGGCGGAACCCCGCAAACCATCGACTGGGCGGGCGAGAAGTCCCAAAACACGATCTTGTGGCCCACCGAAAGCTTTGCAGCCGGCGGGTTTCCGGCGAGCAGAGCGTCCGGTGGGGTGGGAAGGAAACGAGCGGGGATGCTTTCCTTCCCGTAGATCCCGGGCAGCTCCACCGAGCCGGCGTCGCGCGGCGCCCCCGGAATATCGCCGGCGCAGTTGACGTCATGAGTGATCCTGCCCTGCCGCGCCCGGCAGACCAGTCCGGAATCGGTCGCGAAGACCACGTTGGGCACCTGCTGCAGGTCGCTGACTGAACCGGGCAGCGGTCCGCTGTCGTCGATCAGGGAGTCCACATCGGGGAACCCCGGTGCCGCCACGGCATTCGGCACCGTCGCCACTAGGGCCAACGAGGTGACCGCCACTGCCAGGGCTCGCCGCGCCACCCGAAGCCTCCTTGTTCGCCGTAAATCTTCAAACTACGAGCGACGGGCTCTCGGGTCAACGTCATCCGGCCGGCCCAACCGTGTGCATTCAAGGCGCGCGAACCTCGCCACATCGAGCACGCGTATCGGTAGTGTCGCTGCGGATGGCCCTGAGCTACCCGCCGCCGAAGCCGCCGATCTCGAGGGGAGATCTCGCTGGTTCCTTCTGCGCACTGGCCCTGACAGTCATCGGCGGTGGTGTGGCCGCGTTTCTGGGGCTGTTCCTGATGGCCTTCACCGACAACTGCCCGCCCGCGACCTGCGATATCGATGCAGGCGTCACCGCAATCATGGCCGGATTCGCAGCAGCCGCCGTAGTCGGCGTGGCCGGAACGGTCGCCACCATCGTCCGACTGGTGCGCCGTAACCCGGCCTGGCCGTTCGCCGTAGCAACCTTGGTGTTGACCGCCGCGGCGTGCGCGGTGGGTATTGGCGGCTATCTCGCTGCGGTGGGCGGCTGAGCCGCCGCCGCCACGGTACGCATGGCCGAATCGGCGATCGCTTCCTGTAAGCCCCGCGTCGCCAACTCATCGGCCAGCTCGTTGTCGGCAACCCCCGAATGGCCTTTCACCCAGAACCACTCGACCTGGTGACGCGCGCAGGCGGCCTGAAGCCGTTGCCACAGGTCGACGTTCTTCACCGGCTGCTTGGCGGCGGTCAGCCAGCCGTTGCGTTCCCAGCCTGACACCCACTTGGTGATGCCGTTGCGGACGTAGGTGCTGTCGGTGTGCAGATGTACCACCACGGGCCGGGTGAGGGCTTCCAGCGCCACGATCGGAGCGGTCAGCTCCATCCGGTTGTTGCTTGTCTCGCCGGGCTCGCCACCGTACATCTCGCGGACGTGGTGGCGCATGCGCAGCACCGCGCCCCAACCACCGGGGCCCGGGTTGGGGCGGCACCCACCGTCGGTGTGGATGACGACCACGTCATCGGCGGATTCGGTCATCGGCTGAGGATAGGGGGCGAGATCATCGCGGTGCGGACCGACATACCCAGATCGCGATGCCGCAGCGTGGTGATCCGGCGACCGGGCTGCACGGCGTCCTTCACCGGCAACGTGCGCTCACCGAAGAACGACGCTGTCGCCTCGATATCGGCGACGACGTAGGTGATACCCCACAGCGATGACGGGCCGTCCGCCGCCGTGTCGGGCGACCCGACGACTTCGAGGATCACCGCACCCAGCCGGAAGAAGATCTGCCGCATCGGCCGGCCGCCGAATTCTGCCTCGCGTACCCGGCGCGACTGCAGCCCGACGGCAATCAATGCCTCGATGGTGCGAGACAAGTTGGGCGACAACAGCACAACGTGATCGATCGAGGTCACGCCGTTCGGATGTGCGGCCGGTTCAGTGGCCGCCGCGGCGGAACGGGAGGTGGGGATACCGTCGAGCGGGCCGTCTTGAGGCAGGCCCCGCAGGGCCCACCCGAGGATGCCGGTGCCGCCTCCGTTCAGCCGCAGCCGAACCTCACCCACCCGGCAGACGTCGTCGGGGTCCACGCTGAACCCGGCCGACCGCCACGTGTCAGGCGGATCGGCGATGCGGAATTCGTCGACGGTGACGGACACGCCGCGCACTCGTGTCAGGCCTGTGTGACAGGCTCGGGTTTCAGGTCGCGCCACCAGCAGTAGATGAACAGCAGCATCGACATCACCAGCGCGACGATCACCCAGAGCGTGATCGTGACATCGATCCAGGATCCGATCGGCGGCGCGTCCGGCAGCGCGTTTCGCAGCGGAACCACCGCGAAAAGCATTGCCGCATACCAGGTCGTCATCGGCGGCTGGAATTTGCGCCAGCCTAGGAACGTCAGGTTCGCGACGACGACAGCCACCGCGGCCAGGGCGATCAGGACGCCGACGATCACGGCACCGAAAGCCATCGTGCTCGGCGACCGGTGCAGCGTGATGCGGTACGGGCCGCCGTCTTCGCGGTCGCTGACGATCTCGTTCTTCCAACCGGCGATATGGTCGACAAACGTCACCGACATCCGTTCCGGAATCGTGGCGTCCCCGCGCACGACATCGACGGTGATCGGCCCGGTCTGATAGTGATCGAAGGGCCACTTCGCCGAGTTCCCGGAGATGGTCAACGGGACCGGGAATTCTCCGGGCACCATGCCCTTCGTCCAGGTGCGCTTCGTCGGCGTGACCGCGGAGTGCACCGCGATGCTCAGTTCTTCCGTGAGCCCATGCCGGACAGGGTCGAGCAGTTCGGCCCCCGGGGTGATGGTGACCTTGCCAGTCAATGTGCCCTTGACCGTCTGAAGGTCCTCGATATCGATGGTCACGGTGGTACCGTCGGCCGACGCCAGACCTTCGGTGAGGTGGCGCGGGCATCCACAACCCGCGCGCTCATACAGCGCGACGGTGACGAGGTAGGACGCGACGAAGAAGACCGTCATGCCGAGGATCAGCAGCAGCCTGGGCCGGTTGACGTGAACAGCAGAATCAGCGTTGGACAAGTCTGTTCTCCCTCGCTCCGTCAGCTTCGCAGTCGACAACAACGGCTGCATCGTCTCATCGTCGCCGCGATTGCCGCCGAGTTTTCGACGGACGGGCGACACGCAATCGAGCTGCTGCAACCAGATTCCGGCACCGCCGCGACTCTGTGGCGCGTTAGAAGACTTCGCTGCGCGGCGCCGAGATGACGAACCCGTGCGTCACCGTCGGGCCGCCGCTCTTCCCGCCGTTCTCACGCGCGGCCTTGAGCACACAGACCACCTCGGTGCCCATCGGAGCGCCGCAGACCAGCGACTCGGTAGGTGAGAGATCCCAGAACACGATCTTGTGCCCGGGCGCCAACATGATCGACGGAACCCTTGCCGGATCGCCGAGCAGCCCGGCGGGCGCCATCGGCATGAACTGCGCCGGGCCGTTGCCGTCGGCATAGACGGTCCCAAGACTCACGCTGCGGGTTCCCGCCGGAGCGCCAACGAGATTGCCGGCACAGGCCACACTGTGCGTCACTTTTCCGCGACTCTTGCGGCAGGCTAGGCCCGACGGGGTGGTGAACGCCAGATCCGGGATTCCGGTGAGGTCTGCCACCGAACCGGGCAGCGGTCCGCTGTCATCAAAGAGTGGATCGAGGTCGGGGATCTCGTTTGCCGCAACAGCATTCGGTGCCTGCGCCAGCACCGCCATTGCGGCGCACGCCATCGCCAACAATTGTCGCACTGAAAACTCCCGCTACTCGACGGTGACTGACTTGGCCAGGTTGCGCGGCTTGTCCACGTCGTAGCCGCGAGCCTGCGCCACCCCGGCAGCAAACACCTGCAGCGGGATGGTCGACAACAGCGGCTGGTACAACGTTGACACCGCAGGGATTTCGATCAGGTGGTCGGCGTAGGGGCGCACCGTCTCGTCGCCCTCCTCAGCGATCACGATCGTGACGGCGCCGCGGGCCTGAATCTCGCGAATGTTGGAGAGCAGCTTGGAGTGCAGCATCGCCGCGTTCTTGGGTGACGGCATCACGACGATCACCGGAAGGTCGTCCTCGATCAGTGCGATCGGGCCGTGCTTGAGTTCACCGGCGGCAAAACCCTCGGCGTGCATGTAGGCCAGCTCCTTGAGCTTGAGCGCGCCTTCCAGGGCCACCGGGTAGCCGACGTGGCGACCGAGAAAGAGCACCGCGCTCGACGACGCGAACTGCCGCGCCAACTCGGCGACCGAGTCGATGCCGTCCAGCACGTGCGACACCAGTTCGGGCATCGCCTCTAGTTGCCGGTACTCGTGCTCGACCTCGTCGGGGTACTTGGTGCCCCGGGCCTGGGCCAGGGCCAGACCGACCAGGTAGTTGGCGGTGATCTGCGCCAGGAACGTCTTCGTGGACGCGACACCGATCTCCGGTCCGGCCCGGGTGTAGAGCACCGCGTCGCACTCCCGCGGAATCTGCGAGCCGTTGGTGTTGCAGACCGCGAGCACCTTGGCCTTCTGCTCCTTGGCGTGCCGGACGGCCTCCAAGGTGTCGGCGGTTTCGCCGGACTGGCTGATCGCCACCACCAGGGTGCTGCGGTCCAGCACCGGGTCGCGGTAGCGGAACTCACTGGCCAGTTCGACTTCCACCGGCAGCCGCGTCCAGTGCTCGATCGCGTACTTGGCCAACAGACCGGAGTGGTATGCGGTGCCGCAGGCCACCACGAACACCTTGTCGATCTCGCGCAGCTCCTGATCGCTCAGGCGTTGCTCGTCGAGCACGATCCGACCGTCCTCGAAGTGCCCCAGCAGCGTCTCGGCCACCGCGGTGGGCTGCTCGGCGATCTCTTTGAGCATGAAGTACTCGTAGCCGCCCTTCTCGGCGGCCGACAGGTCCCAATCGATGTGAAAGCGCCGGGCGTTGGCGACGTCGTCGTTGCCCGCGAAATCGGTGATGCGGTAGTCGTCGGCGGTGATGACCACGGCCTGGTCCTGGCCCAGCTCAACGGCTTCGCGGGTGTAGGGGATGAACGCCGCCACATCCGAGCCCAGGAACATCTCGCCGTCGCCGATGCCGACCACCAGCGGGGTGGACCGACGCGCCGCCACGATGGTGCCCGGTTCGTCGGCGTGGGCGAACACCACGGTGAAGTGGCCCTCCAGCCGACGCAGCACCGCCAGCGCCGAGGCCACGAAGTCTCCGGCGGTGTCGCCCTCCCGGTACTGGCGGGCCAGCAGGTGGACGGTCACCTCGCTGTCGGTCTCGCTGGTGAACTCCACCCCGGCGTGTTCCAATTCGTCGCGCAGCACGGCGAAGTTCTCGATGATGCCGTTGTGCACCACGGCGAACTTGCCGGCCGTGTCGCAGTGCGGGTGGGCGTTGTGGTCGGTAGGACGGCCGTGGGTGGCCCAGCGGGTGTGCCCCAGGCCGGTACCCCCGACCAGCAGCGCCGGATCGGTCGCGGCCAGTTCGGCTTCCAGGTTGGCCAGCCGGCCGGCACGACGCCGGACGGTCAGCTGCCCGATCCCGTCGACAACGGCGATTCCCGCGGAGTCATAGCCGCGGTATTCCATGCGACGCAGGGCCTCGACGACGACGTCGCGAGCAGGGCGTTGCCCGACGTAGCCGACGATTCCACACATAGCTGTTCAGGGTAGTGCACCAGCGGCCCGACCCAGACAATCGCGCAGGTCAAGCGACCAGACATCGTTCGGTACCGGATCTCTGCGAACCCTGGCTGGCGGTGCGTTACCGTCATCGGATGGCCAGCATCAAGCGCCTTTACGCCGCGTTGACCCGACCCGGTCCGCATCGCGTCTTGCGGGGGAATCTGGCCTACGCCGGCCTGACCGGGGTGGTCTACACCCCGCAGTCGGGGTACCGGCTCCCCGCGGTGGCGTTCGGCCACGACTGGCTGACCGGAGCCGACCGGTACGCCGGATTGCTGGAGCACCTGGCGTCGTGGGGCATCGTGGCCGCGGCCCCCGACACCGGACGGGGCCTGGCGCCGTCGGTGCTGGACCTGGCCGCCGACCTGGGGCGCGCCCTGGAGATTGCCACCGAGGTCAGGTTGGGGCCGGGTCGGATCAGCGTCGACCGCGGCCGGCTCGCGGTGGCCGGTCACGGCTTCGGCGGTTCGGCCGCGGTGTTCGCCGCCGCCGGACTGTCGGTGAAACCTACAGCGGTAGCAGCGATTTTCCCGACGGTCACTACGCCGCCCGCCGAGCAGGCGGCCTTGACGCTGGACGTGCCGGGTGTGGTTTTCAGCAGCCCCGATGACCGGAAAGCGCTGCGTTCCAACGCGATCGAACTGGCACGCGCCTGGCAGCTTTCGACGCTGCGGGTGGTCGGCAAAGTGTCGCCGGCCGGTCTGCCGCAGGGCCGCCGATTGACCGGGTTCTTCGGCTTGCCGACCTCGGATCGGCGCACTCAGCGGCGGGTGCGGGCTCTGCTGACCGGATATCTGCTGGCACAACTGGTGGGCGATAAGACATTCCGGGACTTCGCCAACCCGCAGGTGACCTTGCCCAGGACCGAGGCATTCGACGCGCTGCCGGAGCCGGTGAGCCCGGAAGAGAAGATCGCCGCACTGTTCAAGTAGTTCTCCATACGACAACGGCCGCCGAGTCCGAATGGACCCGGCGACCGCGGTCGCTCTCAACTGTCGGCTATGTGCCGGGCGTTCCGGTCGCGCCGGTCTTGCCGGCGCTGCCCGGGCTGCCTGTGCTGCCGGGCGTCCCGCTACCGGTAGCGGCACCGCCGGCACCGCCCGCACCGGCTCCACCGGCCGTGCCACCGGCACCGGCTGCGCCGCCGTTGCCGTTGCCGGCACCGCCCGTGCCGTGACCGCCGCCGTTGCCGCCGGTCCCGCCGTCGGCACCGTTGCCGCCGTTACCGCCGTTGTAGCCGTTGCCGGTAGTGGCGTTGGTGCCGCCGGCACCGCCGTCGCCGCCGGCGCCACCGGCGCCACCGTAGCCGCCGGCACCACCGTTGCCGCCCGTGCCGCTAGTGGAGGCTCCGCCGACTCCGCCGTTACCTCCGATTCCGCCGGCGCCGGCGTTACCGCCGTTGCCGCCGGGACCGGCCGCACCGCCGTGCGAGGGATCCGGGATGCCGCTGGTGCCCGCGGTACCGTTGCCACCGGCACCACCGACGGGTCGGCAGGAGCGTGTAGAGCAGGTCATGACCGATGGCCATGGTGCTCAGGTTGGAGCCACTGAGGGTGTGCAGAATCGTGGTGGCCGCGGTCGTGGTGTCATCCGGGGCGATACCGAGCAGCGTGTACGCACTCGACACCGCCCGCATGTGCTCCTGCATTTCGCTGACCACGGCGGGGATCTTCGACGGGTCGTTGAGGATCTCCTGGATGTAGCCGTACTGGTTGGCGATGAACTGCTGGAGCGCCACGTTCGGGGCGACGTTGAAGTTGTTGGCGAGCACCGTGGAGTTCTGGGCCGCGATGTTGTACTGATCGATCCACGGCGCCATCGCGTCGGTCAGGAAGCTGGTGAGCGCTACGTCGCGGGCCGCCGGAATGTCGGGCAACGACGCGACCGCCGGGGGGACGGTGATCAGGGTGGCGCCCACGATCGCGACACCCGCCGTGGCGTAGGGGCGAAGGGTTTTCTGCACAGCCATCTCCTTTTGTGAGTGCCGCCCTCGGCGAGCGCCTCAAGAAGCCGTGGCGCTGCCGTGTTGCTCCTGGATTCACACTTATTTACTGATGTGAAATGCAACACTAGCCGTGAAGAAGATAAGACACAAGTATCTTCATCAAAGATTTTTTCGGCATTTCCAAAGCTCACAGCCGTTATCTTTCCGACACCTCGCGATACAGCCTATTTTCACCCTGAGAATGGGCAGCAGACCTGTTCCGGGCATGGCAGGTGGCCACTACGGGACGAGAATGTGTGCTATGGGCCGATCGGCGACAAGCCCCGCAAACGACAAGGTCGCCGGGCCCCTGTTGGGGACCCGGCGACCGTGAGCCGATCTAACTGGATGTAACTAGCTGCCGGGGTTGCCCGCGGTGCCGGCGGTGCCGTCAGCACCGGTCGTGCCGGGCGTGCCGTTGGGGGTGCCGGCGCCGCCCCCGCCGAGCGCACCACCGGTCCCGAGGGCGGCGCCAGCCCCCTGGCTTCCGCTGGTGCTGGCGCCGCCCGCG
>CAXYUC010000033.1:0-30983 GCA_964292075.1 uncultured Mycolicibacter sp. | reverse complement strand
GCCAAAACTGCAGGTCAAAGTACCAATAGCATCGATCTACGGCTGTAGTACTAACCGAGCGACCCCAGTATCTGGCCGATACCGAATTTGAACCGGGCGCTGTAGTCCACCGAGAGGAAATCGTCCAGTACCGCATGCAGACTGGGAAATTCGCTCTCGACCACGACATCCTGCAGGGCGTCGGGCAATGCATCGGAGGCGCGCTGCTCCTCTTGCACCAGGCCCATGGTGAAGTAGAAGAGGTTCCACGCCGTCCAAGCCGCCGCCCTGGACTCCGCGCCGCCGGTCAACAGAATGGCGACCAGCCGGTCACCGAAGGCCAGCGTCGACGGCAGAGCCGGGAAAGTACCGGCAACGACCAGTGCGCCGTCGCGGTGCCGCAGCATGGCCTCACGCAGGCGACCCAACAACTGGGTCGCCCGCCGGCGCCAGTCGCCATGCAACCTGTCCACCTCGGCCTCCCCCACGATGGCGTCGGCCATGAGCTCGAGCAGCCGCCCCTTGGTGCCGATGTGCCACATCACGGTGTTCATGCTCACGTTAAGTTCCGCTGCTATCGCACGCGTGGAGAGCTTCGCGATGCCCTGTTCATTCAGCACGTCGAACGCAGCTCGGACGACGTCCTCGATGCCGAGGCCTGCCTTCGCCCGCCCGACACCTTGATTCTTGGTCACTGACCAAGTATACAGAGAGCTTCAGCTTCTTGGTCAGCGATAGAGAGGAGAAAACCATGCAGGCCGACCCGACCTTTGACGCGATGTATCGCAGCGAGCAGGCAACCACCGGCGTGGTTCCGTGGGACATCGGCGGACCGCAGCCGGTGGTGCAAGAACTCGTCGCCCATGGCACGTTGCGCGGAGAAGTGCTGGACCCGGGCAACGGCCCCGGGCACCACGCAATCTATTTTGCCTCGCAGGGATATTCGACCACCGGTATCGACGCCTCGCCGGCGGCAATCGACCAGGCCAGGCGCAATGCTCAGCGCGCGGGAGTGACGGTGGACTTCCGGGTCGCCGACGCAACCCGGCTGGCGGAGTTCGAGGGCAGGTTCGGGACCGTCGTCGACAGCGCGTTTTATCACGTCTTCGCCCACGACGAGCAGATGCAGGCGCGTTACATCCAGGCCCTGCACCGGGCGACGGCTCCTGGCGCGCGGCTGTTCATGTTTGAACTCGGGAGTCACAATGTCAACGGCCTGCGGTTCGACGGCCTGCCGGCGGACAATTTCACGCGGATCCTCGACGCGAACGGCTGGCGCCTGGATTACCTGGGCACTGCCACCTACGTCGGCGATTTCGGCGCGCAGGCGTTGGATTTCCTTTCGCAGATGAATTCCGACGACGGTGTCGCGCCGCAGATGAAATCCCTGCCGGAGCAACTGGCGGCGTTGGAACCGCTGCTGGAAAACCATCGGGTCCATCTGCCGGCGTGGTCGGTAGTCGCCAGCCGACTGGATTGATTCCACCGCCCTATGCCACTGGGTTCACCCCGCACCAGCCGCTACCACCACCCGAAAAACTACGCGGCAACAGTTCCGGCGACGAAGACGACGACGGACCCTAGCTGGGTCCGACCGTACGCCTACAGCGGCGTCACATACGCCGAGCTGATGCCGCCGTCGACCAGGAACGTCGAGCCGGTGATGAACGAGGCGTCATCGCTGGCCAGGAAGGCCACCGCGGCCGCGATCTCCTCCGGCTCGGCGAACCGGCCCACCGGAACGTGCACCAGCCGACGCGCGGCGCGCTCCGGGTCAGCGGCGAACAGCTCCTGCAGCAACGGGGTGTTCACCGGCCCGGGGCACAGCGCGTTGACCCGGATGCCCTGCCGGGCGTACTGGACCCCAAGCTCACGCGACATGGCCAACACGCCGCCCTTGGAGGCGGTGTAGGAGATCTGGGAGGTGGCCGAACCCATCACCGCCACGAACGATGCGGTGTTGATGATCGACCCCCGCCCGGCGGGCGCCATGTGCCGTAGCGCCGCCCGGCAGCACAGGTACACCGACTTCAAGTTGACATCCTGAACCCGTTGCCAGGCAGGCAGTTCGGTGGTTTCGATCAGGTCATCGTCGGGCGGTGAGATGCCGGCGTTGTTGAAGGCGATGTCTACCGAGCCGAAGGTCTGGGCCGCGGTGTCGAACAGCGCATCGACCTGGTCCTGATCGGAGACGTCGACCTGAACGAACAGGCCGTCGAGCTCATCGGCAACCGCGGTACCCGCCGCCTGGTCGAGGTCGCCGACCACGATCTGGGCGCCTTCGGCGCGCATCCGCCGCGCGGATGCCAAGCCGATTCCGCCACCGGCGCCGGTCACCACGGCCACCCGTCCGGCCAGGCGTTGGGTCAGGTCGGTCACTGCGTCTCCTTCACTGCGATGAATACGTTCTTGGTCTCGGTGAACGACAGCGGGGCGTCCGCGCCCAGCTCCCGGCCCAATCCCGACTGTTTGAAACCCCCGAATGGAGTGGTGAAACGCACCGAGGAGTGCGAATTCACCGACAGGTTGCCGGATTCCACCGCCCGCGAGACGCGCAGCGCCCGGGACAGGTCGTTGGTCCAGATCGAGCCCGACAGCCCATAGACGGTGTTGTTTGCCATGGCGATGGCGTCAGCGTCATCGTCGAACGGCAGCACCGTCACCACCGGGCCGAATATCTCCTCGGTGACGCATCGGTCGGTGGCCGCGGGTGTTAGGACCGTGGGCGGGAACCAGAAACCGGGGCCGGTGGGAGCCTGACCGCGGAAGGCGACCGGCGCGTCGTCGGGCACGTAGGAGGCCACCTTCTCCCAGTGCGGGCGCGATACCAGCGGGCCCATCTCGGTGTCGCGGGACGTCGGGTCGCCGACCACGACACCGGCCACGGCGGGCTCCAGCAACTCCATGAAGCGGTCGTAGACGCTGCGCTGCACGAGGATCCGGCTCCGTGCGCAGCAGTCCTGCCCGGCGTTGTCGAACACGCCGTAGGGCGCCGTCGCCGCCGCCTGCTCCAGGTCACAGTCGGCGAACACGATGTTGGCGCTCTTGCCGCCGAGTTCTAGCGTGACCCGCTTGACCCCGGCCGCCCCGGCCTGCAGCACCCGGGTGCCGGTGGTGGTGGAACCGGTGAACACGATCTTGGCCACGTCCGGGTGGGTGACCAGGCGCTCCCCCACCTCCGCGCCGCGGCCGGGCAGCACCTGCAACAGGTCGCCATCCAAGCCCGACTCCACGGCCAGTTCCGCCAGACGCAGTGTGGTCAGCGGCGTCCATTCGGCGGGTTTGATCAACACCGCGTTTCCGGCGGCCAGCGCCGGCGCGAAACCCCATGCGGCGATCGGCATCGGGAAATTCCACGGGGTGATGATCCCGACGACTCCGAGCGGCTCGTGAAAAGTGACGTCGAGCCCGCCGGCAACCGGTATCTGCTTGCCGGACAACCGTTCCGGGCTGGCGGCATAGAACTGCAGCACGTCCCGGACATGCCCGGCTTCCCATTCGGCGGCCGACACCGGATGGCCGGAGTTGGTGACCTCGAGCGCGGCCAGCTCGTCGATGTGGGCGCCGACGACCGCGGCGAAGTCCCGCAGCGCGGCGGCCCGCTCGGCCGGGGCGCGTTTGGCCCAACGCTTCTGGGCGGCCTGTGCACGGCGCACCGCGTCGTCGACGGCGGCAGCGTCGACGTGGTCGACGGTGCCGAAGACCGCCCCGGTGGCCGGGTTGACCAGTTCGTGAATCATTCGCTCACCTGCGCCAGCGCGTACTTGCCCGCCTCGGCCACGATCGCGGCGAACAGCCGCAGATCGTCCGGGGATTCCTCGGGATGCCACTGAACCGCGAGCACGAAGTCCTCCCCGGGAAGCTCGATCGCCTCGATGACCCCGTCGTCATCGCGCGCACTGACCACAAGTTTCGCACCCACCTCGGCGATCGCCTGATGGTGGTAGCACTGCACCTGGCAAGTCTCGCCGAGGAGTTCGGCCGCCCGGGTGCCGGCCACGGTGCGCACCGGCATCGGGGTGAAGACGCCGTTGCCCGCGCGGTGCCCGGAGTTGCCGATCACGTCGGGAAGATGCTGGTGCAGCGTCCCGCCGAGGGCCACGTTGAGCACTTGGGCGCCACGGCAGATGCCCAGCACCGGCATGCCGCGCCGCATCGCCTCGGCCAATAGGGCGAATTCCCATGCGTCCCGGGTGGTGTCGGGACGATCGGTCTCCTCGTGCGGCTGCTGGCCGTACTCGAGGGGGTCAAGGTCGCGGCCACCGGTGATCACCAGGGCGCTCACACCGGCGAGCACGCGCGCCGCGATGTCGGGTGTCACCGGCTGCGGCGGCAGCAGCACTGCGATTCCGCCGGCCGCGGTGATGCCCTGGATGTATTGGCCAGGCAGCAGTCCTGCCCGCACATCCCAGACTCCGAACTTCGCTCGGTCCAGATACGTCGTCAGTCCGACGACCGGGCAAGCGGGCTCAGAAACGTTCAAAGCCCCGGACCCTCTCCCAATCGGTCACCGCGGTGTTGAATGCGTCCAACTCGACTCGGGCGCTGTGCAGGTAATGCTCGACGACCTCGTCGCCGAACGCCTTGCGCGCCATCGCCGATTCGGCGAACAGGTCCATGGCCCCGCCCAGCGTGGTGGGCAGGTGCGGCAGCCCGGCCCGGTAGGCGTCGCCGTCCACCGGCTCCGGCAGACAGAGCTCGTTGTCGATGCCGTGCAGCCCCGCCGCGATCAGCGCCGCCACCGCCAAATAGGGGTTCACATCGCCGCCGGGCACCCGGCACTCCATCCGCATCGAGTCGCCGCGGCCGAGGACCCGTAGCGCACAGGTGCGATTGTCCAAGCCCCACGCAATCGCCGTGGGAGCAAAGCTTCCCCCGACGAATCGCTTGTAGGAGTTGATGTTCGGCGCGTAACACAGGGTCAGCTCGGGCAGTGTGGCCAGCACTCCGGCCAGAAAGGCCCGGAACAACGCCGACATACCGTGCGGTGCGGCCGGATCGGCGAACACCGGAGATCCCTCGGTGCTGCGTAGCGACAGGTGCACATGGCAGCTGTTGCCTTCGCGTTGGTCGAACTTCGCCATGAACGTCAGGCTCTGCCCGTGCTGGTCGGCGATCTCCTTGGCGCCACTCTTGTAGACGCTGTGGTTGTCGCAGGTGGTCAGCGCCTCTTCATAGCGGAAGGTGATCTCCTGCTGGCCGTTGTTGCACTCGCCTTTGACGCCCTCACAGCGCAGGCCCGCGCCGGTCATTCCCAGTCGGATGTCGCGCAGCAGCGGCTCCAGCCGAGTGCCGGCGACCAGACCGTAGTCGGCGTTGTAGTCCGTTCCCGGTGTCAGCCCGCGATACCTACCCGCCCACGCCTGCCGGTAGCTGTCCTCGAAGACCAAGAACTCCAGTTCCGTTGCGGCGTAGGCAACCAATCCGCGCTCGGTCAGTCGGGCGATCTGGGCGGCCAGGATCTGGCGGGGCGCCACCGCGACCGGGCCGCCGTCCGGCCAGTGTGCGTCGGCCAGCACGTGGGCGGTTCCGGGCAGCCACGGAATGCGCCGCAGTGTCGCGAAGTCGGGTTTGAGCACCAGGTCGCCGTAGCCGGTTCCCCAGTCGGCGATCGAGTAGCCGGGAACGGTGTTCATCTCCACGTCGACGGCCAGCAGATAGCTGCAGGCCTCCACGCCGTGTCCGGCGACCTCGGCAAGAAAGTGTTCGGCCGCGACTCGTTTGCCGACCAACCGGCCCTGCATGTCGGCGAATGCCACGACCACCGTGTCGATCTCGCCGGAGGCGACCAGTTGTTGCAGCTCTGTCGGGGAGAGCATCGCGGGCCCGGTCATTGTGCTCCTTCGCCGACGACGGTCTTCCCTGACATTTGAGTGCTGTCAGGCTACCCGCCCGCGGTCAATCGGCGGGCTCCAGCCGACGGAATTGAGCCGAACGATAGCAGTCGGCGCATGTGGAGCGGCGAATCTTGCCGCTGGTGGTGATCGGCAGCGCGCCGGGAGCGACCAGCATGAGGTCGGCGACCCGCACTCCGTGCGATCGGGAAACCGATGCCGCCACATCTTTTTTCAGGGCTGCTATTCGTGCCACTTGCTCTTCGACGGTGTTGCCCCGGTTCTTGAGCTCGGCGATGACCACCAACTGCTCACCACCGTCGCCGCTGACCGGTACCGCGGCGACCCGGCCCCCGGTGAGCTCCTGCACGGTGGCCTCGATGTCGTCGGGATAGTGATTTCGGCCGTCGACGATCAACAAGTCCTTGATGCGCCCGACGACCAGCAGCTCGCCCTCGTGGATGACGCCGAGGTCACCGGTGCGCAACCACGGCCCCACCGGCGTGCCCACGGACGGCGACTCGAGGTGCCCGCCGAACGTGCGCTCGGTGGCCTCCGCGTTGTGCCAGTAACCGGCGGCGACGTTGGGACCGTGCACCCAGATCTCCCCGACGCGCCCGGCCGGGCTCTCGGTGTGCGCCTCGGGGTCGACGATCCGCACCATGCACGCGCGGGGGCCGCCGACGCTGACCAGCTCCGCTGCGTCTGGATCAGCCTGTGCAGTGCCACCGACCAGGTTTTCGTAGTCGAGCCGAACGGTCACCGGGCGGTTCGCGCGCGGCGCCGAGACCACATAGACCATTGCCTCGGCTAGCCCGTACGACGGTGCCAGCGCATTGGCGGGCAGGTTGAAGCGGGCGAAGCGGTCGGTGAATCGGTGGATGGTCGCCGCGTGGATGCGCTCGCTGCCGCTCAAAATGGTGTGCACGCTGCCCAAGTCGAGGCCGGCCATATCCTCATCGGTGGTCCGGCGCGCGGCCAGTTCGAACGCGAAGTTCGGGCCGGCGCTGACCGCGCAGGAGTTGATAGCCAGCTGTTGCATCCATCGAGACGGCTTCTGCAGGAACGCGATCGGGCTCATCACCACCGAGTGGCGGCCCAGCAAGACGGCTCCCATCACGCCCAGCAGCAGGCCCATGTCGTGGTAGAAGGGCAGCCAGGACACCAGGGTGGTGTCCGGCGGCGGCGCTCCCCCGTCTTCGCCGAAGTAGTCCGCCATCGCCTGCTCGAGGTTGGCGAATACGTTGCGGTGCGAGACCACGACGCCTCTCGGCGAGCCGGTCGAACCGGACGTGTATTGCAGCAGTGCCGTTTTCGTCGGCAACGCCCCGGATCCCTCCCAGGACACCGGGGCGTCGAGATCGATCAGATCCAACTCAATGATCCCCGGCGAACTACCGTCGACCGCGCTGACGCACCCGTGGATGTTGCTGGCGACTGCCGATGTGGTGAGCACCGCAGCTGGTGCACAGTCCTTCAGCGCCGCGATGACCCGTTCGTCGTGGCTGCCGAAGGCAGGTACCGGCAACGGCACCACGATGCAACCGGCTTCCATCGCACCGAAGAAGCCCGCGATGTACTCAAGGCCCTGCGGCGCGAGCAACGCGACGCGGTCACCGGGCGAGGCGACTGCGGCCACCTCCGCTGCGACGGCCTCGGTACGCCGCAGAATCTGCCACCAGTTCAAGGTGTCGGCGTACCCGGCCGGATCCACCTCGTAGTCGATGTAGGTGAACGCCGGCCGATCAGGCCACTGCTGAGCTCGTTCACGTAGCAACGCCGGTATTGATTGCCCCCACGACAACATCCTGTATCCCCCCAGATACGCATTTTCATTTTTTCAGCCGACGCGCCCTCGACTCGCGGCTGTGCCGAAAACTACTCTCCCCCGCTGTGTATTACCAGGTAGTGGCCCGCAGCACGATCTCCATCGCGAATTGTGCGGTGAACTCACTCGCGCTGCGCCGCCCAGGCAGCATTACCAGTCGATGTTCGCCGTAAACGAACCGCTGACTGGCGTTGGCCACCGACGCCGTGGCCCGGGAACTGACCAGCACTGTGGTGTTGATCTCTACCGGAGGGCAGCGCTCGTCGCGGATCGCACCGCTCAGATCGGGCGCGCGCGGATGGCCCCGGTCGAGGGCTACCAGGCCGGTGAAGCGGTCCGGGCGCGTCGCCGCGAGTTCCCAGGCGTTGTCGGCTCCGGTCCGATCGCCCACCAGCACGCCGCATTGCACGCCCAGCGAATCGAGGATGCCGATCACCGACTTGGGTGTCAGCCGGGGATCTGCGCCGATCACGATGGTGCGCAGTGAGGCGGTGTGCAATCGCTGGCAGACCGCGTCGTAAGCGGTGAGTGGGTGCTGCGCCGCCGCGAGCACGACGACGACGGGCCCGTTTTGCGGACCTGCCACATCGACCGGGATCGGGAACCCGTCGATGGTCATCATCGTGCCCGGCATCTCCGCCACGCTACAGCGCCTCGGGCGGCGCGGGGCGATTTTGGCGGGCCCCTCAGGGGCTCAACAGACAACAGCTGCAAGTCACGGCAGGGTCAGAATCTCCGCGCCGTCATCGGTTACCACCAGGGTGTGTTCGAATTGGGCGCTCCACTGTCCGTCGCTGGTGACCACCGTCCAGTCGTCGTCCCAGATGTCGTAGTCGAGGCTGCCGAGGTTGATCATCGGCTCGATGGTGAAGGTCATCCCCGGCTCGATGATGGTGTCGACTTCGGGCTGGTCGTAGTGCAGGACCACCAGACCGTTGTGGAAGGTCGGGCCGATGCCGTGACCGGTGAAGTCACGGACCACGTTGTAGCCGAACCGGTTCGCGTACGCCTCGATCACCCGGCCGATCACCGACAGCGCGCGGCCGGGCTTGACCGCCTTGATGGCGCGCATGGTGGCCTCGTGGGTGCGCTCGACCAGCAGCCGGTGTTCTTGCGAGACGTCCCCGGCCAGGAAGGTGGCGTTGGTGTCGCCATGCACGCCGTCGATGTAGGCGGTGACGTCGATGTTGACGATGTCGCCGTCGGCGATGACCGTCGAGTCCGGGATGCCGTGACAGATGACTTCGTTGAGCGACGTGCAGCACGACTTGGGAAAGCCCTTGTAGCCCAACGTCGAGGGATAGGCGCCGTGGTCGATCATGTACTCGTGGGCGATGCGGTCGAGCGCGTCGGTGGTCACTCCGGGTGCGACGGCCTTGCCCGCCTCGGCAAGGGCACCCGCCGCAATCCGGCTCGCCACCCGCATCTTCTCGATCACCTCGGGGGTCTGCACCCACGGCTCGGAGCCCTCGGCGGCCGTGGCGCGGCCGACGTATTCCGGACGCTGGATCAAGCGGGGCACCGGCAGGGTCGGAGACAGCACGCCGGGAGAAAGCGGGGCACGAACGGGCATTACGCCAGCTTAACGGAGCTGGTCAGCGCCGCCAGCGGAGCTTGCGCCGCGGGCCCCTGATGTCCACCGAGCCGCACACCACTCGGCCGGTCAAGACCAGGTGCGGAGCTCCTTCGGCGGGCGGGTCGGTGCGGCGATCGCGGGCGCTGCCGCCGTAGACCTCGACATCGTCGATCGAGGCGCTGGCGCCGTCGGGCAGTCGGATGTCGACCGAGCCGAATCGCATGTCGAGTTCGATGACGACGACCGGCCCGGCGAATCGGGCCTTGGTGAGGTCGAGGTCCACCGAGCCCAGCCGCCGCACCAATGCCAGCCGGGTCGGCACGATCCATTCCCCGTGACGTTTGAGCGAGCCGGCCCAGCCACGCAGCTCGACGCGGTCGGCCGCCGAGGTAACGATGGCGCGCGGGCCGGGCAGGTCACCGATCAGGGTGTCGAGCTCCGAGCGCAGCCGTGCCTGCGACACCTGCGCCGCCCGCTCCTCGAACTCCCCGATGTCGATCAATCCGAGGGAGACGGCGTTGTGCAGGCGGCGCAATGTGCCGTTGCGGTCCGCATCCGAGATGCGCAAGGCCACGTCGGCTATGTCGTCGCTGAGACCCGTCATGGCTTCTCAATTTACGCCGCTACAGCAGGAAGTTGTCCGGCAGCGAGTCGAACATCACCTTGGTCATCCGGACCGCGTATTGCGAGCTGCCACCGCCGACGATCAGCGACGCGAAGGCCATGTCGCCCCGGTATCCGGCGAACCAGGAGTGCGAGCCCCCGGCGAATTCGGCCTCCCCGGTCTTGCCGTAGACCGGGCCGCAGCCGGCGATGTCGCGTGCGGTGCCGTCGGTGACCACCAGCCGCATCATCTCGCGCAGGCCGTCGAGCATCTCCGCGCTCACCGGGTCCGCCACCGGGCCGTTGACCGCCGTCGGCCGGCCTTCGATCAATCGGGGTACCGGGGTTCGGCCGGCGGCGACCGTTGCCGCAGCCAACGCGACGCCGAAGGGGCTGGCCAGTACCTTGCCCTGACCGAAGCCGTCCTCGGTGCGTTCGGCCAGGTCGACTGTCGGCGGAACCGAACCGGTGACCGTGGTGATCCCGTCAACCAGGTAGTCCACTCCGATCCCGTAGCGACTGGCCGCCTGCGACAGCGCACGCGGCGGCATCCGGCTGGCCAGCTCGGCGAAGGTGGTGTTGCACGAATTGGCGAAGGCCCGCGACATCGACACCAGGCCGAGGTCGAACCCGCCGTAGTTGGGGATGGTGCGCTGGCCGATGTCGAGTTCACCGGGACAACCCACCATGGAGTTCGGCGTCGCCAGGTCCCGTTCGATCGCCGCACCCGCGGTGACCATCTTGAACGTCGAACCGGGGGGATACAGACCGCTGGTCGCGACCAGGCCGTCGGCGTCGGCAGCGGCGCTCTGCGCAACGGCGAGAAGTTCACCGGTCGATGGTTTGATCACCACCATCATCGCTTTGTCACCGCGGGTGTTGACCGCGTTCTGCGCGGCGCGCTGCACCGCTCGGTCCAAGCTGATCGTCAGCGAGGGCGCCGGCGCCGGATCGACCTCGTGCAGTACCGCGACGTCGACACCGTTCTGGTTCTCGCTGACGACACGCCAGCCCGCGGCACCTTCGAGTTGGGTCGCGACGGCCTTTTTGACCTCGCTGACGAGCATCGGCGCGAAGTGGTCATCGGTGGGCAACAGATCGGGACGCGGGGTGATCACGATTCCGGGGAGGGCGCCGATGGCGGGTTCGACACGATCGTGGTCGGCCTTGCGCAGCGTGATCAGGTCGAGCGGGGCCACCGAGGAGCTGGCCTGCTCAGCCAGCCGCTGCGGATCGCCCAGTGCGTCGTCGAAGGGCCGCAAGGTGTCGACCACCGCCCGCGCGGTCTGCATCAGGTTTCGTCCGGCCCGGCTGGCGTCCAACTTGTAGTGGTACACGTAACCGGGCACCAGCACGTCGGTACCGCCCACCTCGTTGACTGCGGCGCGACGCGGGGGGTCGGCCCGCAGGGCAAAGGTCTGGTGCTCGCCCAATTTGGGGTGCAGGCCGGTGGCCGTCCAGCGCACCGTCCAGTGGCCTTCGTTTCGGACCATCTTGAGCTGGCCGTCGTAGGCCCAGGTCCGGTTCTTCGGCAGCTTCCAGGTGTAGCGGTAGGCCACGCTGCCGGTGTCGTCGTTGTAGCGCGCACTGAGCAGTTGGGCATCCAGGTGTTCGGCCTGCAAGCCCGCCCAGGCGGCGTTCAGTGCGCTGCGTGCCGCAGACGGGTCGTCGCTGAGCTCGGCGGCCGACGCGGTGTCGCCGGTGGCCAGGGCGGCGAAGAACTGCTCTGCGACGGGCCCGGGGCCGTCGGGGCGAGGTGTGCAGGCCGCCATGCCGGCGGTGGTCAGCAGCACGGTGACCAAACCCGTGACGCGTGTGACGAATGAGCTTGCAGTTGTCATTGGGGCTGATGTTAAAGACTGCGACGGTCACGGGCCGGGAGGCGCACCGTGATCACCTCGTTACGTCGCCGACCGGAGGCGATCCGGGGCAATCACGGGCGCATCCCTCACGAACGTGTAATGAGTACGAAAAATCTCGAATTTTTTCGCGCTCAGTACACGTTCGGCGTCGGGCAACCGCCGCCGCGCAAGATCAGTGCCGCGCAAGATCAGTCGAGCAACACGGTCGCGAAAGTGCCGACCCGGGTGAAACCCACCCGCTCATAGGTGGACCGCGCCACCTCGTTGAAATCGTTGACGTAGAGGCTGGCGATGCGCCCGGTACCGACGATCACCGCGGCCAGCATCGCGGTGCCGCCGGCACCCAGCCCGCGTCCGCGTCGGTCCGGATGCACCCAGACGCCCTGGATCTGCCCCACCGACGGCGACTGCGAACCCACCTCGGCCTTGAACACGACCTCGCCCCGCTCGAAGCGCGCCCAGGCCCGGCCCGACGCAATCAGGTTGGCCACCCGCCGGCGGTAGGCACGGCCGCCGTCACCGGCCCGCGGATCCACCCCGACCTCGCCGATGAACATGTCGACGGCGGCCACCAGGTACGCGTCGAGCTCGTCGGGACGGACCTGGCGCACTTCCGCATCCATCCCACACGCGGGCATGTGGTGCAGTGCCATCAACGGTTGGCTCTCGCGCACGTCGCGAGCCGGGCCCCAGGAATCGGCGAGACGCTGCCACATCGGCAACACCAGTTCGGCCCGGCCCACCAACGACGAGCAGCGCCTGATCGCACCCACCGCCTTATCGGCGAACGCGGTGAGATCGGCCGCGGCGCCACGGAGCGGGATCAGGTTCGCGCCGGCGTAACACAAGGATTCGTCCACGCCGCCACGCGTCCATAATTCACCGCCGATCGACCGCGGATCGACACCGTGATCGGCGACCCGGGCGGCGACCATGCAGGAGCCGATCGGATCCTCTTCGAGCACCCGCCAGACCGCCGCGGCGTCCCGCGCGACGGACACCCGTCGCTGGTCGAGACGGAACTCGGGTGGAGCCGACATAGTGACTCTTTCTGGCGAACTGAACTGCCGCGCGCGTACAGCGGTCCGGCTGCGATCAGCTTACGGCGACGGTGGGCGAACCGCCGGGAGATCCCTCCTCCATCTCGGCCGCAAGGCGCATGGCCTCCTCGATCAGCGTCTCGACGATCTGCGCCTCGGGAACGGTCTTGATCACCTCGCCCTTGACGAAGATCTGACCCTTGCCGTTGCCGGACGCCACGCCCAGATCCGCCTCGCGAGCCTCACCGGGACCGTTGACCACACAACCCATCACCGCGACCCGCAGCGGGACGTCGATCCCCTCCAGCCCGGCGGTGACCTCGTTGGCCAACCGGTAGACGTCCACCTGAGCCCGCCCGCACGACGGGCACGACACGATCTCCAGACCGCGCGGCCGCAGGTTGAGTGACTCCAGAATCTGGTTGCCGACTTTGACTTCTTCCACCGGCGGCGCCGAGAGCGACACCCGGATGGTGTCCCCGATGCCGCGGGACAACAGCGCGCCGAACGCCACGGCGGACTTGATGGTGCCCTGGAAGGCCGGGCCGGCCTCGGTGACACCCAGGTGCAGCGGGTAGTCGCAACGCTCGGCCAGCAGCTGATAGGCGGCCACCATCACGACCGGGTCGTTGTGCTTGACGCTGATCTTGATGTCACCGAAGCCGTGGTCCTCGAACAACGACGCTTCCCACAGCGCGGACTCCACCAATGCTTCGGGGGTGGCCTTGCCGTACTTGGCCAAGAATCGCTGGTCCAACGAGCCGGCGTTGACGCCGATCCGGATCGGGATGCCGGCTGCGCCGGCCGCCTTGGCGACGTCGCCGACCCGGCCGTCGAATTCCTTGATGTTGCCCGGGTTGACCCGGACCGCGGCGCAGCCGGCATCGATCGCGGCGAAGATGTACTTGGGCTGGAAGTGGATGTCGGCGATCACCGGGATCTGGCTGTGCTGGGCGATCTCGGCCAGCGCGTCGGCGTCCTCCTGCCGGGGGCAGGCCACCCGCACGATGTCGCAACCCGAGGCGGTCAACTCCGCGATCTGTTGCAATGTCGCGTTGACGTCGTGGGTCTTGGTGGTGCACATCGACTGCACCGCGATCGGATGGTCGCTGCCCACCCCGACCCCGCCGACCTTCAGTTGGCGAGTCTTGCGACGTGGCGCCAGCGTGGGAGGAGGGGCAGCCGGCATTCCTAGGCCGACGCTCATGAGGGGGCTCCTATCAAAACAGCCTGATCGGATTGACCAAGTCGGCGGTCACGGTGAGCAGCATGTAGCCGACCACCACCACCAAGACTACGTACGTGGCCGGCATCAGCTTGAGGTAGTTCACCGGTGCCGCCGCAACCTTCCCACGGGCCGACCTGACCAGGTTGCGGAGCTTTTCGAACAGCGCGATCGCGATGTGCCCGCCGTCGAACGGCAGCAGCGGTACCAGGTTCAGCACACCCAGGATGAAGTTCAGCTGGGCCAGGAAGAACCAGAACGCCACCCACAGCCCGTGATCGACGGTGTCGCCGCCGATGATCGAGGCACCCACCACGCTGATCGGGGTTTCGGGGTCGCGCTGCCCGTGCGGGTTGCCGATGGCGTGCACCAACGCGCCCACCTTGGAGGGGATGTTGGCCAGCGACTTGCCCAACAGCACCGACAGGTCGCCACTGAAGGCGAAGGTGTCCGGCACCGCGGTGACCGGGTTGTACTGGGTCGGCCCGAATTGGGCGGCGCCCACCCCGATCGCGCCGACGGTGCTGGGGACGGCCTCGCGGTCCGCGCCGTCGGCGATCCAGCGCTGGGTGGGAGTCACGTCGACGTACTTGGTGAGCGTGGTGCCGTCGCGTTCGACGACGATCGGCGTCGTGCCGTGCTGCTTGCGCACCGCCGCGGCCATCTCCTCGAAGGTCGACACCGGCGTGTCACCGACCTTGACCACCACATCACCGGACTCGATGCCGGCCAGCGCCGCCGGACCGGGGCCCGAGCAGGTACCCAGCTCACCCTTGACGACTTCGGGTGCCACACAGGCCGTTTCGCCGATGACAGCGGTGGTCGGGGCGTGCAGGTTGGGCAGACCCCAGATCACCGCGATGGAGTAGACCAGCACCAGACCGATGACGAAGTTCATGGCGGGGCCGGCGGCCAGTACCGCCACCCGCTTCCACGTCTTCTGCTTGTACATGGCGCGGTCGACCTCGTCGGGCTCCAATTCCTCCACCGCGGTCATGCCCGCGATGTCGCAGAAGCCGCCGGCCGGGATCGCCTTGAGGCCGTACTCGGTCTCGCCGCGTTGCGTCGACCACAACGTGGTGCCGAAGCCGACGAAGTAGCGACGCACCTTCATACCGGTGGCGCGCGCCACCCACATGTGACCGCATTCATGCAGGGCCACCGAAACCAGGATGGCCAGCGCGAACAGCGCGATGCCGACCGCGAACATCATCGGGTGCTTCCGACCTTTCTCGTAACCATCGCCTCGACGGCGCGAGCCGCTCGCTGTTTGGCCCAGCGCTGCGCATCGAGTACCTCATCCACGGTAGCGGGTTGCGCAGCCCACTGGTCGGCGGCGCCCAGTACCTCGGCGATAGTGGCCACGATCGCGGGGAAGCTGATCCGGCCCGCAAGGAAGGCTGCCGCCGATTCTTCATTGGCGGCGTTGTAGACCGCGGTCATGCAGCCCCCGGTCTGACCGGCGTGGCGGGCCAGCTGCACCGCGGGGAACACGGCGTCGTCGAGCGGTTCAAACTCCCAGGTGGAGGCGGTGGAGAAGTCGCAGGCCGCCGCCGCGCCGGGCACCCGCGCCGGCCAGCCCAGGGCCAGCGCGATCGGCAGCCGCATGTCGGGCGGGCTGGCCTGGGCGATCGTCGATCCATCGGTGAAGGTGACCATGGAATGCACGATCGACTGCGGGTGAACGACGACGTCGATGCGCTCGTAGGGAACACCGAACAGCAGGTGGGTTTCGATGAGCTCGAGGCCCTTGTTCACCAGCGAGGCCGAGTTCAGGGTGTTCATCGGGCCCATCGACCAGGTCGGATGCGCCCCGGCCTGCTCGGGTGTCACGTGCTGAAGATCCGCTGCGCTCCAGCCGCGGAACGGCCCACCCGAGGCGGTGAGCACCAATCTGGCGACCTCGTCGGGGGTGCCGCCCCGAAGGCACTGAGCCAGCGCGGAGTGCTCGGAGTCCACCGGCACGATCTGTCCAGGCTCGGCGGCCGCCAGGACCAGCGGGCCGCCGGCGATCAGTGATTCCTTGTTGGCCAGGGCCAGCCGCGCCCCGGTTTCCAGCGCGGCCAGCGTGGGCCGCAGTCCGAGCGCGCCGACCAAGGCGTTGAGTACCACGTCGGCCTCGGTGTCCTGCACCAAGCGGGTGACGGCGTCGGGTCCGCGGTAGGGGGCATCGAGCGCCTCGCCGACCTGCGCGTCCGCGACAGCGACGTTGGTGACCCCGGTCTCGGCGCGCTGGGTGGCCAGCAGCGCCGCGTTACCGCCTCCGGCGGCCAGCCCGACGATCTCGAAGCGGTCCGGGTTCGCCGCGACGACCTGCAATGCCTGGGTGCCGATCGAGCCGGTGGAGCCCAACAGCAGAACTTTGATCCGGCCGGTCTTCACCCAGCTATTGTGCTCCCGCGTAACTGCCGAAGCTCCACAGGTTGCCTTCCGGGTCACGGACCGCGAACTCGCGGGCCCCGTAGTCGGTGTCGGTCAGCGGCCGGATCACCTCAGCCTTGTGTTCCAGCACCCGCTGGTAGAGGCCGTCGGGGTCGTTGGTGACGACGAAGCCCCCCGCGGTGCCGGGCTCGCGGCACCAGGCCTCCCCGGTTTTGGGACCGGGCTTGTAGCTGCCGAGCATGATGCCGCCGACGCCCTCGGGCCAGCGCAGCTCGGCGTGCTTGACGGTCTCGCCGTCGTCGCCGTGGCGGGCCGTGACGACGAAACCGAAGGTGTCGACGTAGTAGTCGATGAGTTTGCGCGCGTCATGGGCTTGCAGGCACAACCAGACAGTCGGATTCGGATGAGTCATGACTCCACTGTGACCGCTGGCTGTGACCGTTGTCTTGGATGTTTTGGAACTCCTCGGCCAGCCAGGCTCGCGGCGATGTGCCGGCGAATCGGACGAAGTCGCGGGTCAGGTGCGCCTGATCGCAATAGCCGGATTCGGCCGCGATACCCCCCAGGTCGACGCGGCCGAGGCGCGCATCTTCGGCGATCCGACCGGTCGCGTATTCGAAGCGCATCAGCGTCGCCACGGTCTTCGGTGTGCGGCCCACCTCACGGCGGAACAGCGTGGTCAGATGCCGCTGGCTCAATCCGACCTGCTCGGCGACGCCCGCGACGGGCGCCCTCCCCCGGCTGCGCCGCAGCAGCTGCCAGGCGTGGGTCACCTCGGGTCGCACCGTGCTGCCGCGTCGGCGCTGCTGGGCCACCAGATACGCCGACACCAGTGCGAACGCGTCCGGCCAGGACCGTGCGGCGGCGAGCTGCTCATGCAGATCCGCCGCACGCCGGCCCAATATCGGTGCGGCGTCGAAGTCGGTCACGCTCAGCTCGGCCGCCGGCATGCCGAACAGTGCGCGCGCGGCCAGAGGGGGCAGGGCCAACTGCACGCCCCCCTCGCCGCGACGCTGCCGCACATGGCTGGCCTGTAGGTGCAGGCCACCGAGAATGATCGGATTCGGCCGGGCCGTCGGCAGCGCGGCGGCGGTATCGGCGGCTTCCACACCGTCGTCGAGGCTGACGATGAAGGTCAATGTCGACGACGGCATCCCCCGGTGCACGGCTTCGGGGACGTCGAGCGCGCGATAGCCGACCATCGACACCACGCCCGGCGCGATGCGGGGTGGCGCTACCGCGAATTCCCAGATCGGCGGCGCTTCTGCGACGTGCTCGGCCATGGCGTCCACGGTAGGTGGCTCAGTTGCGATATGTCAGAATGTCGCGCAGTAGTAGTTGCACGGGCGAGCTGAAGGAGTCGAAGTGGCCGGTACCGAGGTGGAGCGCCACACCGGGGTTGACCCTGTCGAGGTGCCGTCTGCGGCGTGGGGTTGGAGCGCGATCAACTACCGCACCTGGCACATCGTCGGCTTCGGCATCGTCGGTTTCTTGCTGCTCATGCTGCGCGGCAACCACATCGGCCACGTCGAGGACTACTTCCTGCTGGGATTCGCCGCGCTGACACTGTTCGTCGTGGTGCGTGACATCGTCGGCCGCAACCGCGGCCGGCTGCGCTAACCGCCGCGCGGTTTCCGCGAGATCGGCCTGACGCAGGGGTCTTCTCGGCCTTTTCCTGCGTAGCTGCGATCTCGCGACGGATTCACTGGTTTTCGGCCGCCAACTGCCCGCAGGCAGCTGCGATTTCGCGGCCACGGGTATCGCGGACCGTGCATTCCACGCCTTGGGCCCGCACTCTCCGGACGAACTCCCGCTCCGCCGGCTTCGGACTGGCGTCCCATTCGCTGCCCGGCGTCGGATTCAGCGGAATCAGGTTGACGTGCACCAACGGTCCCAGCGCCTTATGCAGCTTCTTGCCCAACAGATCTGCCCGCCACGGCTGGTCGTTGACGTCGCGGATCAGTGCGTATTCCACCGACACCCGCCGGCCGGTGACGTCCGCGTAGTAGCGGGCGGCATCGAGGACTTCGGAGACCTTCCACCGGTTATTGACCGGCACCAGGGTGTCGCGGAGCTCGTCGTCGGGCGTGTGCAGCGACAGTGCGAGCGTCACGCCGAGGCGCTCGTCGGCGAGCTTGCGAATCGCCGGAGCCAATCCCACCGTGGAAACCGTCACCGACCGCGCGGAGATGCCGAAGCCGTTCGGCGCCGGCTCGGTGATGCGACGCACCGCGGCCACCACCCGGGCATAGTTGGCCAGCGGCTCCCCCATCCCCATGAACACGATGTTGGACAGCCAGCCATGATCCCGATCGCGTAGCTGCACCGACGCCGCCCGCACCTGCTCGAGAATCTCGGCGGTGGACAGGTTTCGGGTGAGGCCGGCCTGACCGGTCGCACAGAACGGGCACGCCATGCCGCAGCCGGCCTGCGAGGAGATGCACACGGTGTTGCGGCGCGGATAGCGCATCAGCACCGATTCGAACTTGGTGTTGCCGTGTGCCCGCCACAACGTTTTGCGGGTCTCACCGGCGTCGCATTCGATCTCACTGGACGCAGTCAGCAGCGTGGGGAACAGCGCGTCGGCCACCGAGGAGCGCACCGCGGCGGGCAGATCGGTCATCTGCTGCGGATCGGCGATCAGCCGGCCGTAGTACTGGTTGGCCAGCTGCTTGGCACGAAATGCCGGCAGGCCCAGCTCGGCGACCGCGGAGACCACACCGTCGGCGTCGAGGTCGGCCAGATGCCGCGGCGGCAGTGCCCGCCGCGGTGCGGTGAACACCAGCTGTTGCGTCATGATCGGTTTCAGTATGCCGGTGACTCAGGGCAGCACGGTCAGCACGATCCAGGTCACCACGGCCGACGGCAGCAGCGCGTCGAGCCGATCCATGATCCCGCCGTGGCCGGGCAGCAGTCTGCCCATGTCCTTGATACCCAGATCGCGCTTGACCTGGGATTCGATCAGGTCGCCGAAGACCCCGGTGAGCACCAGCAGCAGCCCCAGCGGCAGGCCCACCCACCACGGCCGGCCGAGGAACACCGTCACCGCGAACACCGCCGCGGCCACACCGAGCACCAGTGATCCCGCCAGACCCTCCCAGGACTTCTTCGGGCTGATCGCCGGCGCCATCGGATGCTTGCCGAACAGCACACCGACGGCGTAGCCGCCGATGTCGGAGAAGACCACCGGGAACAGCAGGCATAGC
This sequence comes from uncultured Mycolicibacter sp., assembly GCA_964292075.1. GTDB lineage: Bacteria > Actinomycetota > Actinomycetes > Mycobacteriales > Mycobacteriaceae > Mycobacterium. The sequence goes on along the minus strand of CAXYUC010000033.1, from coordinate 11,448 downwards.
ACCCGACCCGGGCCGTTATCGCGAAAGACCAGTAGCGCCGCGAAACTCATGCACAGCGGCACCCAGACCGCGATCAGGATCGTCGCCGACATGTCCCGCAGGTAGTTCACCGGGGCGTTGTGCAGCCCCTGGCCGACCAGCCGCCAGATCATGGCGATCACCACGGTGGCACCGAAGGCGCCCAGTACTCCCCTGGCCCCGAACGGCAGCGACAGCCACAGCATCGCCTGGCCGCCGAGGGCCAGCGGGATGAACGGCACGTCGTAGCCGACTTCGCGCAGCCGCCGGGTGATCTCATGGGTGGCAATCGGAGTGGCCACCGACAGGATCAGCACCCAGAAGCGCGGGGCGAACAGCAGGGTGTAGACCAGCGTCCCACCCAGCAGGGCGCCGACGGCGATCGCCGCGGGAAGGTTGCGTCCGGCTCGCGACTGTTTCGGTTGCGATTCCGCGGCGTCTACGCCGGTGTCTTGGTCTGCCACGGTGTGTCTGCTGTACGGCCGCTAGACCTCCAGCAGCTCGCCTTCTTTGTGCTTGACCAGCTCGTCGATCTGGGTCACGTATTGCTGGGTGGACTTGTCCAGGTCTTTTTCCGCCCGACCGACCTCGTCCTCGCCGGCGTCGCCGTCTTTCCGGATGCGGTGCAGTTCTTCCATCGCCTTGCGACGGATGTTGCGCACCGAAACCTTGGCGTCCTCCCCCTTGGACTTGGCCTGCTTGACCAGCTCTTTGCGCCGCTCCTCGGTGAGCTGCGGCACCGACACCCGGATCAGCGAACCGTCGTTGCTGGGGTTCAAGCCGAGGTCGGAGTTGCGGATCGCGGTCTCGATGGCACCCAGCGACGATGCCTCGTAGGGCTTGATCACCACCATCCGGGCCTCGGGCACGTTGATGCTGCACAGCTGGGTGATCGGGGTGATCGACCCGTAGTAGTCGATGACGATCCGCGAGAACATCCCCGGGTTGGCCCGGCCGGTGCGGATGGTCGAGAGGTCGTCACGGGCCACCGACACGGCCTTCTCCATTTTCTCTTCGGCATCGAAGAGAGCCTCGTCGATCATGTGCCCCGCTCCTCAGTTATCGCTTCGCGCTAGCGCCGTCGGTGGTCATCTGCCCCGCGCCCGTCAGCTGGTGACCAGTGTTCCGATCTTCTCACCCGCGACCGCCCGCGCGATATTTCCATCGGTCAACAGGTTGAACACCAGGATCGGCATGCCATTGTCCATGCACAGACTGAACGCGGTGGCATCGGCCACCTTCAGGCCCCGATCGATGACCTGGCGATGGGTGATCGAGGTGAGCAGTTCGGCGTCCGGGTCGACGCGAGGGTCCGCGGTGAAGATTCCGTCGACGGCCTTGGCCATCAGCACCACCTGGGCGCCGATCTCCAGCGCGCGTTGGGCGGCCGTGGTGTCGGTGGAGAAATACGGCAGCCCCATACCGGCGCCGAAGATCACCACCCGGCCTTTTTCCAGGTGCCGCTGTGCCCGCAGCGGGATGTAGGGCTCGGCGACCTGACCCATGGTGATCGCGGTCTGCACCCGGGTGTCGATGCCTTCCTTTTCCAGGAAGTCCTGCAGCGCAAGGCTATTCATGACGGTGCCAAGCATGCCCATGTAGTCCGAGCGCATCCGTTCCATTCCGCGCTGCTGCAACTGCGCGCCGCGGAAGAAGTTGCCGCCGCCGATCACCACCGCCACCTGCACGCCGCCGCGGACCACCTCGGCGATCTGGCGGGCCACCTGGGCGACCACGTCGGGGTCGAGCCCGACCTGCCCGCCGCCGAACATCTCCCCACCGAGTTTGAGCAACACCCGCGAGTAAGGGGGACGGCCGGCCGGCCGGCTTCCGTCGGTACTCGGCTCCGTCATCAGGCTCCTCCGGGCTGCGCGCATATGACAGCGCCATCGCGGGAATCGTCCGCGACGGCATTGTCATCCTGCCCTACCCGAACGGTCAAACAGAGCCCGGGGTGGCGACACCGGGTTTAACCGTCACAACATATGAAGAAATTTTCAATTGATGCTTTCGCTGCTATCGTCGGCGCTGTGCCGAACTCGCTCCATCAGGTCAAAGCCGAGTTCTTCAAGACTCTCGGGCACCCCGCCCGTATCCGGATCCTGGAATTGCTCGCCGAACGCGACCACACCGTCGGTGAACTGCTTCCCGAGATCGGGCTCGAGGCATCGAATCTGTCCCAGCAGCTGGGCGTCCTGCGCCGTGCGGGCGTAGTGACGGCTACCAAGGACGGCAACGCGGTGGTCTACTCCATCGCCTCGCCGGTGATCACCGAGCTGCTCGCCGTGGCACGCAAGGCGCTGACCGGAATGCTCAACGAGCAAGTTGCCATCCTCGATGACCTGCGGGCCGGGCAATGAGCTGGCTCACCAGAATCCGTGCGCTGGGCCGCGTCACCGAACCGGCCGGAGACCGCCCACCGGCCGCCACCGATCCGCCGGCAGGCGTGACGGGGTCACTGCAGATCCGCCATGTGGACGCCGGATCGTGCAACGGTTGCGAGATCGAGATCGGCGGGGCTTTCAGCCCGGTGTACGACGCCGAGCGATTCGGCGCCCGGCTGGTCGCCTCGCCGCGTCATGCCGACGCCCTGCTGGTCACCGGGGTGGTCACCCGCAACATGGCCGAGCCGCTACGCAACACCCTGGAGGCCACCCCGCAGCCCCGCAAAGTCATCGCGTGCGGAGACTGCGCCCTCAACCGCGGAGTGTTCGCGCAGTCGTACGCAACCGTGGGGGCGGTCGGCGAGGTGGTTCCGGTCGATGTCGAAATCCCCGGATGTCCGCCGACGCCCGAGCAGATCCTCGCCGCGCTGCGGTCGGTGACCGGCCGGTGAGCACACTGACGGCTTCCTCCCCCGACACATCGCACCACCAAGCGCTTCCCGCGATCCTCAGCGGTACCGCCACGGCCGGGATCGGTGCGGCCGGCGTCGGCATCGGCCTGGCCGGTGTGTTCGGCACCGTGCCCGCGATTCGCATCGACTGGCTGGTGCCGCTGCTGGGTGTGCAGCTGCGCATCGATCCGCTCGGCGGATTCTTCATGGCGCTGACCGGTGCGGTGGCCGTGGCCGCCGGGCTGTATTGGATCGGCTATGCACGCCACGAGCGGTACGGCGCGGTCCCGCTGCTGACACTGCCGGTGTTCGTCGCCACCCTGCTGGCCGTTCCGGCGGCAGGATCGGTGACGACCTTCCTGCTTGCCTGGGAACTGATGGCGCTGACGTCGCTGGTGTTGGTGCTCACCGATCAACAGCGCAGCGAGGTGCGTTCGGCCGCGCTGATCTACGCGGTGATGACCCAGTTGGGCTTCGTCTCGCTGCTGTGGGGAATGGTGGTGCTGGCAGCCCACGCCGGCGACGACTTCGGCGGTATCGGCGCGCTGCCCGATCCCGTGCGCAACACGGTATTCGTGTTGACCCTGATCGGCTTCGGCTCCAAAGCCGGACTGCTCCCGCTGCACGCGTGGCTACCCAGGGCACACCCGGAGGCACCCAGCCCGGTCTCGGCGTTGCTCAGTGCCGCCATGGTGAACCTCGGCATCTACGGGATCATCCGCGTCGACATCCAGCTGCTCGGGCCCGGACCGCGGTGGTGGGGCCTGACGCTGCTGATCGCCGGTGGCGCATCGGCGCTCTACGGAGTGCTGCAGGCGTCGGTGGCAACCGACCTCAAACGGCTGCTGGCGTATTCGACGACGGAGAACATCGGGCTGATCACGCTGGCCCTGGGTGCGGCGATGTTGTTGTCGGGCGCGGGATCACGCGACGCCGCAGCCGTTGCCGCGGTCGCGGCGCTGCTGCACCTGCTCGCCCACGGTGCGTTCAAGAGCCTCGGCTTCCTGGCCGCCGGGTCGGTGCTGGCCGCCACCGGCCTGCGCGGCCTGGATCGGCTCGGCGGGCTGGCCCGCCGAATGCCAGGCACCACAACGCTGTTCGGAGTCGCCGCGCTCGGCGCCGCCGGCCTGCCACTGGGAGCGGGCTTCGTCAGCGAATGGCTGCTGATCCAGTCGCTGATGCACGCCCGAGCCGACCACGACGTCACCATCACCCTGGTGACACCGCTGGCCGTGGGTGCGATCGCACTGACCGCCGGCTTGGGAGTGGCCGCCATGGTCAAAGCGTTCGGCATCGGGTTCCTGGCCCGCCCACGCTCGGATGCCGCAGCGGCGGCCCGGGAAGCGCCCACCACGATGCTCGCCGGGATGACTCTGGCCGCCCTCGCCTGCCTGGTGCTGGCCGTCGCACCGGGCACCGTCGGTCCGCTGTTGCACCGGGTGCTCGACACGCTGCCGCTGTCGGGGGCAGCCCCGACGCTCGGAACCTACTTGCGCATTCCCGGGCTGGACGCGTCCATGTCCCCTGGCCTGCTGGCGGGCGCTCTGGCCGCCGCCGTCGTGGTGGTGGCGGTCGGCTCGCGCTGGCGGGCGCGTCAGCGCCCGAGCACCGCCCCGGTGCCACTGTGGGCCTGCGGCGCAGACGATCTGAGCCCGCGTATGCAATACACCGCGACGTCGTTCGCGCAACCGCTGCAGCAGGTTTTCGACGATGTGCTGCACACCGACACCGCAGTCGACGTGACCCGCCAAGCCCCGTCGAGCTACTACGTGGACCGGATCGCCTACCGGGCGCGGGTGGCCGATGTCGTCGAAGACCGCTGGTATGCCCCGCTGCTGCGGGGCGTGGCCGCGGCCGCGCAGCTGGTGCGCCGCGCCCACACCGGCAGCGTGCACCTCTACCTGGCCTACGGTGCGGTGGGAGTGCTGATCGCCATGTTGGTGGCCCGATGAGCGCACTGACATACCTGGCCGGCTTCGTGCAGGTCGCCGGCGTCATCGCCGGCGCCCCACTGGTGATCGGCCTGATGCGCCAGGTCCGGGCCCGCGCCGAGGGCCGCACCGGGGCCGGGATCTGGCAACCGTGGCGTGACATCCGCAAACTGCTGGGCAAGCAGAACCTCAAACCGCTGGGCACCACCTGGGTGTTCGCCGCTGCGCCCGCCGCCCTGGCAGCCACCACGCTGGTCATCGTCGCCGCCGCACCGCTGGTGGCGACCGGTTCGCCGCTGGACCCGATCGCCGACCTGATCACCGTGGTGGGCCTGCTGTTCCTGGGCACGGTGGCGCTGACCTTGGCCGGTATCGACACCGCAACGGCCTTCGGCGGAATGGGCGCCAGCCGCGAGATCACCATCGCGGCCCTGGTGGAACCGACCCTCCTGGTGGCGGTGTTCGCCCTGTCGATCCCGGCGAACTCAGCCAACCTGGGGGCCATTGTCGGCAACACCAGCGAGCATCCCGGTCAGGTGATCTCACTGGCCAGCGCGCTGGCGTTCGTCGCGCTGGTCATCGTGATCGTCGCCGAGACCGGCCGGCTGCCGGTGGATAACCCGTCCACCCATCTGGAGCTGACCATGGTTCACGAGGCCATGGTGCTCGAATATGCCGGCCCCAAGCTGGCCATGGTCGAGTGGGCGAGCGGCATGCGGCTGACGGTGCTGCTGGCGCTGCTGGCAAACCTGTTCTTTCCGTGGGGCATTGCGGGCGCGGACCCCGGTGCGCTCGACGTGATCGTCGGTGCCGGCGCGATCGGGCTCAAAGTGGCTGTGCTGGCCGCAGTCATGGCCGCCGTGGAGGTCTTCCTCGCCAAGCTGCGGCTGTTTCGGGTGCCCGAATTACTCGCTGGGTCCTTCGTACTGGCGTTGCTGGCCGTGACGGCCGCGAACTTCTTCACGGGAGCGACCGGATGACCTACGTCAACATGCTGGACCTGGCTGCCGGTGGCGTGCTGCTGGCCGCGGTGCTGGCGGTCTGGCACCGGGACCTGTCGGTGGTCGTGCGCCGGCTGCTCGTCGCCCAGGGCGTCGCGCTGGCCGCCATCCCGGTGATTCGCGGTGTGCACGAGCATGATCGAGCCCTGCTCCTGGTGGGCCTCGGCGTGCTGGCAGTCCGTGCGGTGTTGCTGCCGTGGCTGCTACAGCGGGCGTTGGGCGCCGAACGCCAGGATTGCCGTGAGTCCGCTCCCCTGGTCAGCACGACGGCGTCGCTGCTGATGGTCACCGCGCTGGTGGTCGCGGCGTTCACCATCGCCCAACCGGTGGTCGCGCTGGCGCCCAGTACCTCGACCAACGCCGCCCCGGCGGCCGTCGCGACGGTGCTGATCGCGCTGTTCATCATGGCGACCCGCCGCCACGCCATCTCACAGACGGTCGGGCTGCTGATGCTGGACAACGGAATCGCAGCGACCGCATTCCTGCTGACGGCCGGTGTTCCGCTGATCGTCGAACTCGGCGCCTCACTGGATGTGCTGTTCGTGTTGATCGTGCTCGGTGTGCTGACCGGACAGCTACGCAACGCCTTTGGCGGGGTGGACCTGGACCTGTTGCGGGAGCTACGCGACTGATGACACTGCTCATTCTGCTTCCGCTGCTGGCACCGGTGCTGGCCGCGCTGTGCTCGGTGACGCTGGGCTGGCGCCGGTTTAGCGCCGCCGTCACGGTGATGTCGGCGCTGACCATCCTCGGATGCGGTGTCGCCCTGGCCTTTCAGGTCGGCGACCAGGCTCATCTGGCGTTGGACGGCCTGCTGCGGGCCGACGCATTGTCGGTGACCATGCTGATCGTCATCGGTGTGGTCGGCAGCCTGGCGACCTGGGCGAGCATCGGCTACGTCGACGCCGAACTGGCTCATGGGCACACCGATGAACCCGGTGCACGGTTGTACGGCATCCTGACTCCGGCGTTCCTGGCGGCGATGGCACTTGCGGTGTCGGCCAACAACATCGGCGTGGTGTGGATCGCGGTGGAGGCCACCACGGTGGTCACCGCGTTCCTGGTCGGGCACCGCCGCACCCGGGCCGCCCTGGAGGCCACCTGGAAGTACGTCATGGTCTGTTCGGTGGGCATCACGATCGCGTTCCTGGGCACCGTGCTGCTGCATTTCGCCGCGCTGCATGCCGGGGCGGGCGGTGCGGACGCGCTGGACCTCGACGTGCTGGCCGCCCATGCCGGTGGGCTCGACCCGGCGGTGACCCGGTTGGCCGGCGCGCTGCTGCTGATCGGCTATGGAGCCAAGATGGGTCTGGCGCCGTTTCACACCTGGCTCGCCGATGCGCACAGTCAGGCCCCCGCTCCGGTGTCGGCGTTGATGAGCGGGGTGCTGCTGTCCGTAGCGTTCTCGGTGCTGATCCGGATCAAGCCGATCATCGATGCCGCGGTGGGCCCGGCGTTTCTGCGGACTGCACTGCTGGCCGCCGGTTTGGTGACGCTGCTGATCGCTGCGCTGCTGCTCACCATCACGACCGATCTCAAACGGATGCTGGCCTATTCATCCATGGAGACGATGGGCCTGATCGCGGTCGGCGCGGCTGCGGGCACCGAGCTGGCGATCACCGCGCTGCTGCTGCATGTCCTGGCGCACGGCGTCGGCAAGACGGTGCTGTTCCTGGCCGGTGGGCAGCTGCAGGCCGCCCACGGCACCACGGCGATCGGCGAGATCACCGCGGTGCTCGGCAGGTCCCGGTTGGTCGGCGGCGCATTTGCGGCCGGGATGGTGATTCTGCTCGGGTTGCCGCCGTTCGCGATGTTCGCCAGCGAGGTGACGATCGCGATCTCGCTGGCCGACGCGCGTCTGGCGTGGGCCCTCGGTGTGGCACTGATGGCGCTGGTGGTGGCGTTCGCCGCCCTGCTGCGCAACTCCGGCCGGCTGCTGCTGGGCACCCCGGACGTCGGCAGCCCGGCGATCCGGGTGCCGGTGACCATTGCGGGCGCGCTGGTGGCCGGGGTGCTGCTCTCGCTCGCCCTCGGGGTGACCGCCGGCCCGCTGACCGACTTGTTCGCGGCCGCCGCAAGCCAACTCGGAGTCCGCTGATGAATCCGATCACCCGCCAACAGCCGGTCACCGACAGTCAACTCGTCGGCGCGGCCACCGCCCTGCTCGCCGAGGGGTTCCGGCTCGCCCTGGTGGCCGCCCACGATGACGGCGACACCCTGCGGGTGGTGTACCTGTTCCTCGCCGGCCGCCCGGACCGCCGCAGGGAGCTGACCCTGACCGTTCCGGCCGACCAGCCGACGATCCCGTCGCTGGCCCGGTTGTCCTTTCAGGCCGGCCGATTCGAGCGCGAGATGCTCGATCTGTACGGGATCACCCCGGTCGATCATCCGCAGCCGCGCCGCCTGGTACGGCATGCGCATTGGCCGCAGGGTTGGCATCCGATGCGCAATGATGCCGGGCCACCTGGCGACTTCGTTGCGGCGGAGCACTTTCCCTTTCTGACGGTGGACGGCGCCGGGGTCTACGAGATCCCGGTCGGCCCGGTACACGCCGGTCTGATCGAGCCGGGCCACTTCCGGTTCTCGGTCGTCGGCGAATCGGTGTTGCGGCTCAAGGCGCGACTGTGGTTTGTGCACCGCGGGATCGAGCGACTCTTTCAAGGCCGGGCCGCCGTCGCGGCGGTCGATCTGGCCGAACGGATCAGCGGTGACACCTCGGCCGGCCACGCGCTCGCCCACAGCCTGGCCGTCGAGGACGCCCTCGGCGTTGAGCTGCCCGATCCGGTGCACCGGCTGCGCGCATTGCTGGTCGAGCTCGAGCGCCTTTACAACCACGCCGCCGACCTGGGCGCCCTGGCCAACGATGTGGGCTTCGGCCTGGCCAACGCACACGCCCAGCGTGTCCGTGAACTTGCGCTGCGCATCAACGCCCAAGTCACCGGACACCGGCTGTTGCGCGGGGCGATCAGCCCCGGAGGTGTGGTGCTGCAAGCACTTCCGGAACCGGACCGGCTGCAGGACCTGGCCGATGACATCGCCGAGATCGCCGAGCTGACGTTGGGCAACTCGGTGATCTACGACCGGTTCGCCGGCACCTCGGTATTGCATCGCGACGACGCGGTGGCAATGGGCGCCCTGGGCTACGTGGCCCGGGCGAGTGGGATGGTCACCGACGCCCGCCTCGACCACCCGATGATCGAGCTTCCGGTGACCGAGGTGACGGCGAGTGCCGGCGATGTGCTCGCCCGCTACACCGTTCGCCGCGATGAGTTCGCCGCGTCGGTGGCCCTGTGCCGCAACCTGATCACCAATCACGACGGCCCGATCGAGCTCCGGGTGCCGGTTCCGGCGCCGACTGGCCCGCGCAGCGGGGTCGGCATCGTCGAGGGCTGGCGCGGCAGCATCGTGCACCGCGTGGAGATCGGGGCCGACGGCGTCATCGGCCGGGCGAAAATCGTAGACCCGTCCTGGTTCAACTGGCCCGCGCTGCCGGTAGCGATGGCCGACACCATCGTCCCGGACTTTCCGCTGACCAATAAGAGCTTCAATCTGTCCTACGCGGGAAACGACCTATAGCGGCTCAGCGCAGCAACCTTGTATGTCAGGATACTTGACATGGATGACGTGGACGTTGCTCCGCTGGGATATCTGCTGTACCGGGTCAGCTCGGCGCTGCGCCCGCACGTGACCGCGGTACTGGGACCGCTGGGGCTGGCGGTGCCCGAATTCGTCTGCATGCGGGCACTGTCGCTGCGGCCCGGGCTCTCCAGCGCCGAACTGGCCCGTCACACCGGCGTCACCCCGCAGGCCATGAACACCGTGCTGCACCGGTTGGAGAATCGTGGCGCGGTCAGCCGCCCGGAGTCGGTGCCGTCCGGGCGTGCCCTGCCGGCGAACTTGACCGAGGCCGGTCGGGAGCTGCTGAAACAGGCTGAAGATGCGGTACGCGTCGCCGACGGTCGCGTGCTGGCTGCACTGAGCGCGGCCGAGCAGCATCGGCTGCGGCAGATGTTGGAGCGCATCGGCGCCGAGTGACCACGCCGCTAGGCCCGGGCGGCGATCGTGGGCCAGGGCTTGGCGGCCTCCAGTTCGTAGGCCAACTCCAGCAACCGGGCTTCCTGCCCCAGCGGGGCGCTGAACATCATGCCCACCGGCAATCCGGCCGCGGATTCGGCCAGCGGAAGCGAGATCGCCGGTTCACCGGTGGCATTTTGCAGCGGAGTGAACGCCACCCAGTCCATCAGCCGGTCGATGATCTGTTCATAACTGGCCGTGGGGTCCAAGTGGCCGATCCGCGGTGTCTCGTGGGCCAGCGTCGGGGTGAGCACGACGTCGTAGTCGCCGTACAGCCGAGAGGTGTGCCGCCGGCGCACAGAAGCCAGCCGGGCGATCGCCAGCGGCAGCCGGTAGAGGTGGCGGGTGGCATGGCGATCCAGCCCCACCGTCAGGTTGTCCAGCCGAGTGCGGTCGAAGGTGGGGCCGAACATCCGCCGTCCCCCCTTAACCAATGCCGTCGCCAAAAACGCCCAGTAGAGCAGGAAGTCGTCGGCGAAGTGCGCCGGTACCGGTGGCCGGTCGAGGTACTCGACGCGGTGTCCCAGTTCCTCGAGCAGCGCCGCCGTTTTCATTGTCAGTTCGCGCATCTCCGCCGACGTCTCGCGCGCGATCGACTGGGTGATCACCCCGACCCGCAGGCGCTGGGCGCCCGGTGCCCGGATGTCCCCGATCGGCGGCAGCTTGGTGTTGCGCGAGATCCGTTCCGCCTCTGCGTAAAAGGCGGCGGTGTCGCGCACCGAGCGGGTCACCACCCCGTTGAAGACGATCCGCACCGGCATGGCACGCAGGTCCTTGTCCAACGGCAGCCGGCCCCGCGACGGCTTGAGCCCGACCAGTCCATTGCAGGCCGCGGGAATGCGGATGGACCCGCCGCCGTCGTTGGCATGCGCGATCGGAACCACCCCGGCGGCAACGAATGCCGCCGATCCCGACGACGACGCCGCCGCGGTGTAGTCGGTGTTCCACGGGTTGCGTACCGCGCCGATCCGCGGATGCTCTGCCGAAGCGCTGAAACCGAACTCGCTCAGCTGAGTCTTGCCCAGCGCGATCAACCCGGTATTCAGGTAGAGCTTGGCGAAGTCGCCGTCGACCGCGGCTGGGTGGGGCTGCCAGGCATCGGTGCCCTGCATGGTCGGCATCCCGGCGACGTCGACGTTGTCTTTGACAAACGTCGGGACGCCGTGAAAGAACCCCGAGCGCCCGCCCTGCCGGGCGGCTTCCCGTGCGCGGTCGAATGCCCGGTAAGCCAGGGCGTTCAGCTGCGGGTTGACCGCTTCGGCGCGTGCGATCGCCGCATCGACCAGCTCGGCGGGCGACACCTCGCCCGATCGGAGACGTTCAACCAGGCCAACCGTGTCGGAGTCACCAAGCGCGTCGTCGGCGAAGGCGTGCACATGTTGCATGCCGGTGACCTTATCGGACGGACCAGGCGGGTCCGTGAGGCCCAAACGAAAATCACCGCCAGGCCCGATTGACGGGCGCTGGCGGTGATTTTCGTGCGAAGGGGACTAGGGCGTGTCTGACAAACATTTCGGGTGTTGTGGCTGAAGCTTTCAGTATGTCGCGGTTTCAGTTGCTCACCGATGCGCAGTGGTTGTTGATTGAA
>CAXYUC010000032.1:0-31456 GCA_964292075.1 uncultured Mycolicibacter sp. | reverse complement strand
GTTGCGGTGGAGGCGATTCGGGGCGGGGCGCGAAGAAAGGCGAACATGGGGCGGCCCGGGTTCCCGGGGAACACGCCCCGCTGCGGCCCCAGCGGGTCCACCTCTTGATCCAGCATCGGCGCATCGGAGGCGGCGTGGGCGGCGGCCAGGCCGTGCCGGGCGTTCTGCAGATACGCGCGAGCCGGATCGTCGCGCCAGCAGGTCAAGAACGTCACCGTCGAGTACAGGCTGCTCGCGGTGAATGCCGCCGTCAGGCCGGTCACCGCCAGGGTGCGCAGCGGTGAAGCGTCCAGCCAGCGCGACGAGTCCCGGTTGGGGGCGCACAACCCGACGGCGCCCAGGATCGCCAGCACCACGACGAGGTCGGCCAGGTAGCGCAGGGTTTGAGCCAACTCCAGCGCGGTGAACGCCGAGGACCGCATCAGATAGATCGGCACCTGGCAGGCCGCCGCGTAGCCGGCCGCGGCCAGCCACACCGGCGCCAGGCGGTGCTTGCGCGCCAGCGACACCGCCAAAAGCCCGGCCAGCACCAGCGCGCCCAGCGTCATCACCACCGGCCCCGGCAGCGCCCACGGCGAGGCCGGCGCCCAGCGTGCCCACCTCCACGGGCCACCGGCCAGGCTCGGGACGATGCCGTGGGTGATCGAGCGCAGCAGCAGGTCGCGGGTCATCTCGAGGTCGAAACTCCACCGCTTCTGATTGACCACCGTCAGGTAGACCCCGATCCACCCCGCGGTCACCGCGAGCATCGCCGTCCACAACCGTGAACCGGCCCGCCATGCATCGGCGATCGCGCCGGTCAGCGACGTACCGGAGACGTAGCCCAGCAATGCCGTCACGGCGAATGCGACGAACGGGATCACCGCGGACTTCTCGAAGAACAACAAGGCGCCCAGGAAGGCCAGGGTTGCGGTGCATGCATAGCGCCGATTCCCGGTGCGTGCCAACAGGATCGCGTCGGCGCATACCCAGGACAGCGCGGCGCACAGCGGCAGCGAGTTCAGCGCTGCCGACCACCAGGCGAAGGCCGGCAGGCCCAGCGGAGTCCACAACGCGAAGCTCAGTGGTACCAGCAGCACCGGGCGCCAGCCCAGAATCACCCACAGCACGCGCAGCAGCGCGCACGACGACAGCAGCTGCAGCACCACCAGGCTGACCGCCGGCGCGGCCCACTGCAGCGGCCACAGCTTGGTGAGGGCACCGGCCACCAGATACGCGCCCGGCATCACATGACCGTCGTGATCGTCGAACAGGTACGCCGGCGACAACAGCGGGTGGGTGCCGGCCCGGCCGATCAAGATCAGGTCGTCCCAGTAGAAGTAGCCCCCGAACGCCACCACCGCCCGGACCATCAGCGCAGCGGCGATCAATCCCACCGCCGCCCAACAGACCCAGGGCAGGGTCGAAATCCGGGGGCGCATCCGTCTTTCTTACCTGTCGGTATGGTGGGCCGGTGCGAGCACTGGTCACCGGGGCAGCCGGATTCATCGGATCGACGTTGGTCGACCGCCTGCGGGCGGATGGGCACCAGGTCGTCGGGCTGGACAATTTCGCCTCCGGCCGAGCCGTCAACATCGAGCATCTGGCCGACGACGCCGGTTTCAGCTTCGTCGAGGCCGACATCGTCTCCGCCGACCTGCAGGCGATCCTGGCGCAGCACCGCCCGGAGGTGATCTTTCACCTGGCCGCCCAGATCGACGTGCGCCACTCGGTGGCCGACCCGACCTTCGACGCCTCGGTCAATGTCGTCGGGACGATCCGGCTCGCCGACGCCGCGTGGACGGCGGGGGTGCGCAAGATTGTGCACACCTCCTCGGGCGGGTCGATCTACGGCACCCCGCAGCACTATCCGACCGGTGAAGACGTCCCGACCGACCCGGCGTCGCCCTATGCCGCGGGAAAGGTGGCCGGCGAGATCTACCTCAACACGTATCGCCACCTCTACGGGCTGCAGTGTTCGGCCATCGCGCCGGCCAACGTCTACGGTCCCCGCCAGGATCCGCACGGTGAGGCCGGGGTGGTGGCGATCTTCGCCCAGGCGCTGCTGGAAGGCAGGCCCACCAAGGTGTTCGGGGACGGATCCAACACCCGCGACTACGTGTTCGTCGACGACGTGGTGGATGCCTTCGTGCGGGCCTCGGGTGAGCAGGGCAGCGGGCGGCGGTCCAACGTCGGCACGGGGGTGGAACCCTCCGACCGGCAGCTGCATACGGCGGGGCCCCCCGCCGTCGGCGCACTCGACGACCCAGAGTTCCACCCGTCGCGCCTCGGTGACCTGAAGCGGTCCTGTTTGGACATCTCGCGGGCCGCGGAGGTGCTGGGCTGGCGCCCACAGGTCGCGCTGGCCGACGGGGTGACACGCACCGTGGAGTACTTCCGGCAGGCCAAGACCGCCTGAGTTCTGTGGCATACTGGCCGGTCGGAGGGGAGTATTCCCTAATTCGCAGTGTCGTCATCACGTCGCCCGTCATCGGGTGACCGGGGCTGTGGGCCGGGCAACCGGCGGAAGAGACCTCCAGCGCTGCAATGACGCTGGAGGCCAGTCATGGATATTTTCGCAATCGGTCGTTTCGGTCTGGACGCCGTCGGCGCCGTGGCATCTGCCAGCCTGGATCTGGCCGCCATCCCGCTGCGCGAAGGCGCCAAGATCCTGGCCGGTGAGCGCTCCGATCTGACCAGCCGGCGCAGCTGGCGCGGCGCCGGACGGGCCTGGATCGAGGTGCACAGTCTCGACGACTCCGGCGGCGCAGATATCGGCGCCGAGGTTATGGAAGCCCTGCGGGCCGAGCCCGGCGTCACCTCGGTGCGGCTGAATCGTCCGCTGTCGCGGGTGGTCGTCGAAATCGGCGACCAGGTTTCGCTGGCCGATCTGTGCGCCACAGTGGAAGCGGTCGAAAAGAAAGTCGAATTGACCGCGACCGAGACCGCGGCGCTGCCGGGCGACGGACTGCTGCTGGCCACCAAGGGTGCGATGGTGGGCGCCAACGCGGTAGGGCTGGTGATCGCAACCGTGGGCAGCGCGATGCGCCTGCCGGCCGCACCCAAGATCTTCGACGCCGCGGCGTCGGTGGCCCGCTATCAGCCGTTGGTCCGGGGCGCCCTGGAAAGCCGGATCGGCCCGGCAAAAGCTGACCGGGTGCTTTCCCTGCTCTCACTCGGGTCGCACGTCATGACCATGTCCCCGGCGATCCTGGCGGTGGACCTGATGGTGGAGGGCCTCAAAGCCTCCGAGACCCGCGCCGGGGCGTTGGCCTGGAATCGCTATGAGCCGGAGCTGGCCCGTTACGCCGATCACCCGGACGTGCACACCACCGCGCGGCCTGTCCCGCGGCCGGACGGTGCGGCCGAGCGTTACCTGAAGCGCACCGCGGTGGCGCAGGTGGTCGCGGCCGGGGCGGTGGGCGCGTTGACCCGCAACCTGGACATGACGTCGAGCGCGATCCTGGCCACCTCGCCGAAAGCGGTGCGCACCAGTTGCGAATCGTTCGCCGCGACCCTGGGGCAGGGGTTGGCCGACGCGCATGGAGTGCTGCCGCTGCGGCCGGATAGCCTGCGTCGCCTCGACAAGATCGACACCGTGGTCATCGACCCGCGGGCGCTGACCGGTGAACAACGCCGGGTGGTGCAGATCCGCGGCGCGAGCGAGCACGAGCTGCCGAAGGCCTGGAACAGCGCGCAGAGCCTGCGCGACAAGCCCGGACTGCGCCCGGGCTGGCACCGGGTTCCCGGCATGTCGGTCCGCGGGTCGACCCGCAAGGAGCCGGTCGTCGCGCTGATCCTGCCCGCGCACCATGCGCTGGCCTCGGCGGTGGTGCTCGAAGCACGTGCCTCCGGCGCGGAGCTGGTCACGGTCGACACCGAGATCCTCGGCGAGCTGCGTCCCGGTTTCGACGACATCCGGCCAGTAGTACGCCGCGACGATGGCGAAGATTTAGACGGCGCTCTGGCCGCGGCCGTGGCCGACCTGCAGCAGGCCGGCCGCACCGTCGCGGTGCTGTCCACCTCGGCAGCGCAGGCGCTGGCGTCAGCGGATCTGGCGCTGGGTGTCATGCCGACGAGCGAGCACACCGACACCCCACCACCGTTTTATGCCGACCTGCTGCTTGCCGACCTCGCCGGAGCATGGCAGGTGCTGCGCGCGCTGCCGGCCGCCCGGTCCGCCACCGAGCGCGGGGTCGCGATCTCGATCGGAGCGTCGTCCATTGCCGGGCTGCTGCTGGTCCGCGGGGTCCGGGCGACCATCCCGGGGATGGGGGCAGGGCAGAGCCGCGGCCCGGGGCCGGTGACCGTCGGTGCCGGCGCCGGAATGTTGTCGGGGTATCTGCTGGCCCGCCGGGTGCTGCGTGCGCACGCACCGAAGCCGGCACCGGCCTACGAGTGGCACGCCATGACGGTGGAGCAGGCGCGCGAGCTGTTGGCGCCGGACGAGGTGACGCCGCTGGCCGAACGCGCGCCGGTTGACGCGGAAGCGCAAGGCATGTTCTGGCCGTACTTCCACGCCGTGCGCGAAGAGTTGTCCGACCCGATGACGCCGATCCTGGCGCTGTGCTCGGCGGCGACTGCCATGCTGGGCTCGCCGATCGACGCCGTGATGGTGGGCACCGTGCTCACCGGCAACGCCATGCTGGCCGCCTACCAGCGGTTGCGGGCCGAGAGTCGGCTCAACACCCTGCTGGCACAGCAGGCCCCGCCGGCCCGGGTGGTGCTGATGGGGGCCGACGGCACCCTGACCTACCACGAAATCCCCGCCGAACAACTGCTGCCCGGTGACCTGATCGAGGTGCGCAGCAATGAGGTGTTGCCCGCCGACGCCCGCACGATCGAGGTGTCCGACGTCGAGGTCGACGAGTCCTCGCTGACCGGTGAATCGCTGTCCGTCGGCAAACAGCTGGACCCGACTCCCGGCGCTGAACTGGCCGAGCGCAGCTCCATGCTCTACGCGGGCACCACGGTGATCGCCGGCAAGGCGCTGGCGATGGTGACCGCCGTAGGCGCAGACACCCAGGCCCGCCGGGCGTCCGAACTGGCCTCCGGCGAGCTGCCCGAGGTCGGCTTGCAGCATCACCTGTCCCAGCTGATGTACCGCACCTTCCCGTACAGCGCCGCCGGCGGTGTGGCGGTCGGTGCGCTCGGCCTGCTGCGCCAGGGCGGGCTGCGGGTCGCGCTCGGCAACGCGATCGCGGTCGCGATCGCCGCCGTCCCGGAGGGCATGCCGCTGATGGCTACCCTGGCCCAGCACGCGTCGTCGCAGCGGTTGACCAAAACCGGTGCGCTGGTGCGGATCCCGCGGTCGGTGGAGGCGCTCGGCCGGGTCGACGTGGTCTGCTTCGACAAGACCGGAACGCTCAGTGAGAACCGGCTGCGGGTCGCCACGGTGCGCCCGCTGGCGGGATATTCCGACGACGACGTGCTTGGCACCGCCGCGCAGGCGGCGCCGGCGCCCGACGGTGCCGCGCACGCGCACGCCACCGACCAGGCCATCGTCGAGGGCGCGGCGGCCGCAGCCGGTGCCCGGCCGTGGACCGAGCCCGACGCGCATCTGCCCTTCCGCTCCGGGCGGGCCTTCTCGGCGTCGGTGCTGGCATCGGAGCTGCTGGTCAAGGGCGCACCGGAAGTGGTGTTGGGGGCCTGCAAGAACGCCGGCGCCAAGGTCGAGCAGCAGGTGGCCGCGATGGCGGCCCAGGGGCTGCGGGTGATCGCGGTCGCCCACGGCACATTGACCGCCGCCCAGGTGCGTGAGGTCCGGGAGGATTCCGACCGGCTGGTGGAGGTCAGCGCCTCCGGCCTGACGCTGATCGGCTTCCTCGGCCTGGCCGACACCCCCCGGGCCGACGCTCCGCAGCTGCTCGCCGATCTGGCCGCCCGCGGCGTCGACATCCGGATGATCACCGGCGACCACCCGATCACGGCTACCGCGATCGCCGCCGAGATGGGTGTGACCGTCGCCCCCGAGCAGGTCATCACCGGCTCGGAATGGAATGCCTTGAACCGCAAGGAACAAGAGCGCGTGGTCTGCGAGCGGGTGATCTTCGCCCGGATGTCGCCGGAGAACAAGGTGCAGATCGTCCAGACCTTGGAGCGCGCCGGCCGAGTGTCGGCGATGGTGGGCGACGGCGCCAACGACGCCGCCGCGATCCGGGCCGCCACGGTGGGGCTGGGTGTCGTTGCGCACGGCAGCGACTCGGCCCATGCCACCGCCGACGTCGTGCTGACCGACGGCAAGATCGGTGCGCTGGTCGACGCGATCGACGAGGGCCGGCGACTGTGGCGCGGTGTGCAACTGGCCATCTCCGGGCTGCTGGGTGGCAACGCCGGCGAAGTGATGTTCTCCGTCATCGGCACGGCGATCACCGGGAATTCACCGCTGAACACCCGGCAGTTGCTGCTGATGAACACCCTGACCGACGCACTGCCGGCCACCGCGGTGGCGGTGAGCACACCGGCCGGCCCGATCGGTGACGCGGTGCCCGGACTCGACGAGCGCAAGCTGTGGCGCGCGGTGGCGTTCCGCGGCGGAGTCACCGCCGCGGCGGGCACCGCCGCCTGGGCGATGGCTTCCGCGACCGGCCTGCCGCAGCGGGCGTCCACGGTGGCACTGATCTCGCTGGTGACCACCGAACTCGGTCAGACCGTGGTCGATTCGCGGGCGCCGCTGGTGCTGGCCACCGCGGCCGGATCGTTCGCGCTGTTCGCGGCGATGGTCTCCACCCCCGGGGTCAGCCAGCTGTTGGGTTGCACTCCGGTCGGCCCGATCGGCTGGGCGCAGGGCCTCGGCACGGCCGCGGCGGCCACCGCCGCGGTGGCCGTGGCGAGCCGGTTCTCGACCCCGGCCAAGGAGATCGCCGCTCCCGCCCTAGAGATCGCGGCCCCCACCACTTCGGTGTCGGCGGTTCCGGCCAAGAAAGCTCCGGCGAAGGCCCCGGCGAAGAAGGCCCCAGCCAAGAAGACCCCGGCTGCCAAGAAGGCCCCAGCGAAGAAGGCTGTACCGGTCAAGAAAGAGCCCGCCAAGAAGACACCGGCCAAAAAGGCGGCCGCCAAGAAGTCGTCCGCGAAACTGGAACTGGTGCGCTGAGGCTGTCCCGTTACTACGCCGGCTGAAGCACTGCCACCGGCGACAGTGGTCGCTTGGCCGCGGCAAGTCGCACCTCGAGCAGACCAGCGCGCCAGAGCACTGCGTACAACTCGACCACCGGCACCGTCAGCAGTGCCGCTGTCACGTCGGCCAGAGGTTCCGCCAGGACTTCGGTCGCCCGCATACCTGCAACGGTGAGGGCTCGAATCGGACGAGCGGCAAACCCGTTGTTACCGCTGGGACAATTGTTGCCGAATTACTGGGTTTCGGGCGGTTCTGGCGGTTGCGCTTGCCCCAGCGCAATCACCCTCGCCAGCCGGGCATAGCGCAGCTCCAGGTCGCGGAACCGCATGTAGGTGCTGAGCGTGGTGAACGCGAAAACCATGATCAGCACGTACAGCATCAGATCGGTGCCGCGGCGCACCCCGAGCCAGTTGGCCAACACGGTGGTGTCGTCGGGACGCAGTACCGCGTAGATCCCGGTCACCACGAACACCAGGTAGCCGACTTTCACCCAGGCCCGCGACTGGGCGGAACGGCGCGACAGCAGCAGGTAGATCAGCAGCACCAGCACCGCCGCGATGAGCAGCACCTTGATCCAATTCACTGGAAAACGACCCAACTCATCGCGACATCCTCTTGCGTAGCAATCCGTCGAACAGGATGTTGACGCCGTTGAGCAGCGGCTGCCCCTTCGACTTCGAGTAGTCGGTGTAGAGCACCTCGACCGGCTCTTCGCCCACCCGCCAGTGGTTCTCGGCAATCAGGGCGATGAATTCCCCGGCGTGGCTCATCCCGGTCATGGTGAGGTCGAGGCCATCGGCCACCCGTCGGTTGAACACCCGCAGGCCGTTGTGGGCGTCGGAGAGCCCAAGTCGGCGAATGCGCGGGTTGAGGCACACCGCAGTCCGCAGTACCGCGCGTTTGAGTGGCGGCACCGTCGCGGCGGCTTCGGGTGCGGCGAATCGCGTGCCGATGACGATGTCGAGGTCGGCGGTGTCGAGACGGTCGATCATGCGCACCAGGTCGGCCACCCGGTGCTGGCCGTCGGCGTCAAAGGTCGCGAACAGCCGGGCGTCGGGCTGGCGGCGGGCGAACTCGACCCCGGTCTGAATGGCCGCGCCTTGACCGAGGTTGACCGGATGGCGCACCACGTAGGCGCCCGCGCGTCGGGCCGTGCTGGCGGTGTCGTCGGCGCTTCCATCGTCCACACAGACCACGTGGTCGAAAACCGAACGGATCCCGGCGATCACGTCACCGATGACGGTCGCCTCGTTGAACGCCGGGACGATGATCCAGACATCGGGGTAGCGGGTATCGATGTTTTAGAAAATACACGCTTGCCCGGGCTACGAATCGGCGCGCAACGCGGCCAGGTGCACGGCGATTCCCACCAGGGGACCGCACAGCAGGGCCACCACGGTCCGAGTCGGCAGCTCCAACGGCAGCAGCAGCAGCAAGGTCGAGGCCACCGTGGCGCCCACCCAGCCCAGCGCATACGCGCGATGCAGTGCCGCGGCGACCGTCGCCGCCCCGGTCAGCGTCAGCAACGCGATCGCGGTGGCTGCCGTCGTCAGTCCGGCCAACAGCAGCCCGTCGGCACGGTAATCCGGGCCGAACACCGTGCGCAGCAGCCAGGGACCGAGCAGGCCCGCCGCCACCGTGCCCAGCGCTCCCAGTGCGGCGACCGCCGCCACCGGCGTGCGTAGCGCCCGAAGCCGGCGACCCCGCTGGTCGACGAAGTGCGCGATCAGGTTGCCCTGCATGGCGGTCAGCGGCACCAGCAGCGGTGCACGGGTCACCGTGACCGCCAGGATCACCACACCGCCCGCGGCGCCCAATTCGCCGTAGGTGGCCTGCAGCAGCACCGGGAATCCCATCACCAGGATCGCGCTGGCCCCGGCTGCGGTGATCGAATGCGCCGCACCGCGCAGGAATCCCGCCGTGCTCACCGGAGTCAGCAGTCGCGCTGCGGAGCGGGCGGTGGGTGAGGCGGCCAGCAGCAGCAGCCAGGCCAGCGCGCCGGCCACGGTGGCCCACAGGAACCCCACCAGGCCCCAGCCGATGACGAACGTCGCGGTGGCCACGGCTACCCGGATGCTCGCATCGGTCACCATCAGCGCGCCGTACTGTGTCCATCGGTTGGCGCCGGCCAACATACCGAGCAGTGTGGCGTGCACCGTGAAGTTGGCCAGCCCGAAGCACAGCAGCCCCACCGACAGCCAGCGCGCCTCGACGAACACCTGGCCGCTCCACAGCGGCGAGCTGGCGGCAACCACCGCGGCCGCCACCAGTCCGCTCAGACCGGCAACGCGTAGCGGGCGGGTGTGTGGCGTGGGGGAGCGCCCGGGCGCGGATGCGGGGCGCTCCCTGGCGAACCGGACTTCCCGGGTGGTCTCCTGCAGCAGGCCGTTGGCGGCGCCGTTGACCAGCCCGAAGGCACCCCAGAACACGCCGAACACCGAGAAACCTGCCGGGTCCAGGTCGCGTGCCGCCAGATAGAGCACCGCGTAGCCGCAGAGGGCGCTGAGCAGCGTTGCGGTGCCGACCCGGGCCATACTGGCTCGGGCGACAGGACCGGTGGCCAGCCCACGGGGGAACCCGGGGGTTCCGGTACCACCGACATCGGTCACCACGGCGAAAATACTAAGCGGGCCGCGGGGTACGGTCGGTCAGCCCGCTGAACTGACTCGCTGACCGGAGGCCCCCCGTTGGACCCGTCGCTGTTGGAATGGCTGGTGACGTTCGCCGTCCTGGGCCTGGTGCTGGGTTTCGACCTGTTCCTGGTCGCCCGCCGGGTGCACGAGCCGTCGATGCGCGAGGTCGCGATTCGGCTGTCGTGCTACATCGGTCTGGCGGTGGCGTTCGGCATCTGGGTCTGGCATTTTCACGGCGCGAAGTACGGCATGCAGTTCTATGCCGGCTGGCTTACCGAGTACAGCCTGTCGGTGGACAACCTGTTCGTGTTCGTGATCATCATGAACAGCTTCAACGTGCCCAAGAAGTACCGGCAGGAGGCGCTGTTCGTCGGCATCATCCTGGCGCTGTCGTTCCGGGCGGTGTTCATCGCCTTGGGCGGGGTTGCGGTGCAGCGACTGTCCTGGACGTTCTATGTGTTCGGCGTATTCATGGCCTACACCGCGATCAAACTGCTGCGTCACGACGACCCCACCGGGGAGGGTGCGGGCGAGGGCGGCAACAACGCCGTGGTGCGTTTCGCCCGCAGCCACCTCAACGCCACCGAGGGCTGGGGTTCGGGCGTGCGGTTCTTCGTCCGGGATAGCGCCGGAGCGTGGGCCATCACCCCGATGTTTCTCGTCGCGCTCGCGTTGGGCACCACCGATCTGGTGTTCGCGATGGACTCCATTCCGGCCATCTACGGGCTGACTCGCCAGCCCTACCTGGTGTTCACCGCCAATGTGTTCGCCTTGATGGGATTGCGGCAGTTGTTCTTCATCCTCGGCAAGCTGCTGAGCCGGCTGGTGTATCTGTCCCAGGGACTGGCGGTGATCCTGGGTTTCATCGGGGTGCGGATGGTGTTGCACGCACTGCGCACCAACGAGGTGTGGTTCATCAACTCCGGCCGCCCGCTCAACGTCCCGGAGATCCCCACCCCGGTCAGTCTGGCGGTCGTGGTGGGGGTGTTGCTGCTGACGACGGGCGCCAGCCTGTACCGGACCCGCGGGGCAACCTCAGCGCAGTGAGAACACCGGGAACGACGGCGCCGCGATCCGCAGTTCGTCGTCGCTGGAATCCGGCGTCAGTCCTGCCACGTAACCCTTGACCTGCCAGTACCACCGTTGTAGATACCGGCGCAGCAACTCGCCCTCGTCGGTGCAGTCAGCCTGGAAGTGTTTGGCGGGTACGGCGAGGGCACCCTCTCGGCACCGCGGGCGGTGTTCGACGCCCAGCTCGCGCTCCTGCTGGACGTGCTGACGACGGGCGTCAGTGACCGGAGGCCTTGAACCGCTCGATCGACGCCTGGATCTCGGCCTCGGCTTCGCCGCGGCCCACCCAGTCGGCGGCCTTGACGAACTTGCCCGGCTCCAGGTCCTTGTAGTGCACGAAGAAGTGCTTGATCGCGTCCAGCTCGTAGTCGGGCACGTCGCTGATGTCTTGAATGTGGTCCCACCGGTGGTCACCGGCCGGCACGCACAGCACCTTGGCGTCGCCGCCGGCTTCGTCGGTCATCTGGAACATTCCGACCGGACGCGCCTGCACCAGCACACCCGGGAACACCGACTGCGGCAGCAGCACCATGGCGTCCAGCGGGTCGCCGTCCTCGCCGAGGGTGTCCTCGATGAAGCCGTAATCGGTGGGGTAGCCCATCGGCGTGTACAGGTAGCGGTCGAGCTTGACCCGCCCGGTGGCGTGGTCGACCTCGTACTTGTTGCGCTGGCCCTTGGGGATTTCGATGGTCACGTCGAATTGCACCGGGTCAGTCTAGAGCGGCCCGGATTCACGCCCGGACTCCGCCCGTCCGGCACAATTGCGGCTGACAGGGGAGGGACACAGACATGCAACCCACTCGGTGGCGACACAGCAGCGCCCATCTGGGTATCGCGGCCGCGGTGCTGGCGTTGGCCGCCGCCGCGGTGGTCGTGGCGGTAGTCGTCCCGCCGGAGGAGTCGGGCGCAGGTGCGCGTGTCGTCTCGCCGGCACGGGTGGCGACGGCCAACCCGGGGGTGGTTCCGGTCCCCGACGACGCACCGGTGCCGGTCGGCAGTGCCTTGGCGGCTGCCATGGCCCCAGCGCTGGCCGATCCGAATCTGGGCCGACTCACCGGCCGAATCACCGATGCATTGACCGGCAAGGCGCTGTGGACGCAACAGGAAGACTTTCCGATGCAGCCGGCGTCGACCAACAAGGTGCTCACCGCAGCGGCTGCCTTGCTGGCGCTGGACCAGGGCGCTCGGGTCACCACCCGGGTGACGGCCGGCGACCAGCCCGGGGTGGTGGTGTTGGTCGGTGGCGGTGATCCCACCCTGTCGACCGCTGAGGCCGGTCAGGACACCTGGTATCGCGAAGCCGCGCGCATCAGTGACCTGGCCGATCAGGTTCGCCGCAGCGGGGTCAGTGTCACCGAGGTTCAGGTCGACACCTCGGCCTTCACCGGCCCGACCATGGCCCAGGGCTGGGACGCCGAGGACATCGAAGGCGGCGACATCGCCCCGATCGAGGCGGTGATGGTCGACGGCGGCCGCGTCCAGCCGACCACAGTCGAGTCCCGGCGATCGACGACGCCCGCGCTGGATGCCGGAAAGGCCTTGGCCGCGGAGTTGGGCGTCGACCCCGAACAGGTGAGCATTGCGTCCTCGTCGGTGACCGGGCGCGAGCTGGCTGCGGTCCGATCGGCACCGCTGGTGGTCCGCCTCGGCGAGATGATGAACGCCTCGGACAACGTGATGGCCGAATCCATTGCCCGTGAGGTGGCAGCGGCGATGGGCCGGCCCCGTTCGTTTGCCGGTGCGGTCGACGCGGTGACCAACCGGCTGGCCACCGCCCACATCGCGGTCAGTGGAGCCGCCCTGCAGGACTCCAGCGGGTTGTCGGTCGACGACCGGTTATCGGCCCGGACCCTCGATGCGGTGGTGCAGGCGGCCGCCGGGCCGGATTTGCCCGAGTTGCGTCCGCTGCTGGACATGCTGCCGGTCGCCGGTGGCAGTGGCACGCTCTCCGAGCGGTTCCTCAACCCCAAGACCGGGCGGGGCGCGGCCGGCTGGTTGCGGGCCAAGACCGGCTCGCTGACCCGCACCAATGCGCTGGTCGGCATCGTCACCGACCGGGACCAGCGGGTGCTGACGTTTGCGTTCATCTCCAACGACGCCGGTCCCACCGGGCGCACGGCGATCGACGCGCTGGCCGCGGTCCTGCGAACCTGCGGATGCCGATGAGCGAATCCGATATCGGGAGCGCGGTGGACTTTGTGTTCGCCGCGACGGTCGGTGGCTGGCTGGCACGCCCAGCGCCGCCGATGACCGACTACACGCGTCGCCAGGTCATCGAGGAACTGCACGCCAGTGCCCGCGCGGCAGAACCCCTGGTCCGAGAGGTCACCGGCCTGGGTGACGACGGCCCGGTCCCCGAAGCGCGCGTTGTCGACCGGCGGCAGTGGATCGCTGCCGCCGCCGAATCGATGCGGGTGATGATGGGTGCCTCCCAGCGGCCCGCCGGTTTCCTCACCAGCCGGCTGACCGGGGCGCAGACCGGCGCGGTGCTGGCGTTCGTCTCTTCGGGCATCCTCGGCCAGTACGACCCGTTCGGTACGGGCGGTGGGTCGCTGCTGCTGGTTTATCCCAACGTCGTCGCTGTCGAGCGCCAACTGCAGGTGACGCCGGCCGACTTCCGGTTGTGGGTGTGCCTGCACGAAGTGACGCACCGTGTGCAGTTCAGCGTCAACCCGTGGCTGGCTGGCTACATGTCGGATGCCCTGGCGGTATTGACCGGCGACAGCAGCCCAGACCTCACCCAGGTGGTGGGCCGGCTGGCTGACTATCTGCGGGGCCGTAATGCTGCCGAGTCGCCGGGCCCGTCGGGAATCCTGGGGCTGGTGCGGGCGGTGCAGTCCGAGGAACAACGCACCGCGCTGGACCAACTGCTGATGCTGGGCACGCTGCTCGAAGGCCACGCCGCCCACGTGATGGACGCGGTCGGGCCGCTGGCGGTGCCATCGGTGGTGACCATTCGGAGTCGCTTCGAGCAACGCCGTCAGCGCAGCCACCCGCCACTGCAGCGACTGGTGCGGGCGCTGCTGGGCCTGGACGCCAAGATGAGCCAATACACCCGGGGAAAGGCCTTCGTCGACGCTGTGGTCGGCCGTGTCGGCATGGACCGGTTCAACGCGGTGTGGACGGATCCGCAGACCCTGCCATTGCCCGCCGAGATCGAAGAGCCGCAAGCGTGGATCGACCGGGTGCTGTAGCCGCGCTGCGCGCCGCGCTGGGGGCGTTCGCCGAGCACTATCTGCCGCAGGGGGCAGGCTGGGCGGTCGCGTTGTCCGGCGGACCCGATTCGCTGGCGCTGACCGCCGTCGCCGCCGCGATGCGGCCCACCACCGCGCTGGTCGTCGATCATGGCCTGCAAGCCGGTTCGGCCCAGGTAGCCGAGACCGCGCGCCGTCAGGCCCTCGAACTGGGATGCGTTGACGCGCAGGTCATTCCGGTGACTGTAGGAATAGAGGGCGGTCCGGAGGCCGCGGCCCGCACCGCCCGATACGCCGCGTTGGCCGATGCCCGCGGCCAGGATCCGGTATTGCTGGGACACACGCTCGACGACCAGGCCGAGACGGTGCTGCTCGGGCTGGGCCGCGGTTCGGGAGCCCGGTCAATGGCCGGGATGCGGCTGTACGACCCACCGTGGTGCCGGCCGCTGCTGGGGGTGCGACGCGCCGTGACCGGAGATGCCTGCAACGAGCTGGGGCTGACGCCGTGGCTCGATCCGCACAACAGCGACGGTCGCTTCACCCGGGTGCGGCTGCGTGCCGAAGTGCTGCCGCTGTTGGAGGACGTGCTGGACGGCGGGGTGGCCGAAGCCCTGGCCCGGACCGCGATCGCGCTGCGGGAGAACACCGAGCTCATCGATGCCCTGGCCGAGCAGGCGCTGCCCGGCGCCACCGCGGATGCCGGGTTGGACGCCGCCGCGCTGGCGGCCTTGGCCGGCCCGGTGCGCCTGGCGGTGATCCGGCGCTGGCTGATCGACGGAGGCGGACGCGGCCTGACCGACCTGCAGATCCGCGCGGTGGACCGGCTGGTGACCGCCTGGCGAGGCCAGGGCGGAGTGGCGATCGGATCGGACCTGCGGGGACGGCGGCTGTTCGCGGTCCGCGACGACGGCCTGCTGCGGCTGCGCAGCGAGCCGGTCTGAGCTTCGGGCGTGGATTTCCTCCGCTGCAGTTGGTTGTCGAACTCCCGCCATGGCACGCTGTGCTGGTGGCTGCGATTTTGCCGGGGGAGAAACCCGAGTTGTACGCGGGTGACATCAAATCGGTATTGCTGACCGAGGAGCAGATCCGGACCCGCACCGCCGAACTCGCCGCGCAGATCGCCGCCGAGTACGCCGATGGCAGTGCCGACAGCGGCGACCTGCTGCTGATCACCGTGCTCAAGGGCGCGGTGCTGTTCGTCACCGATCTTGCCCGGGCGATTCCGCTGCCCACGCAGTTCGAGTTCATGGCGGTCAGCTCCTACGGTTCGTCGACGTCGTCGTCGGGCGTGGTGCGCATCCTCAAGGACCTCGACCGCGACATCAGCGACCGCGACGTGTTGATCGTCGAGGACGTCGTGGACTCCGGCCTGACCCTGTCGTGGCTGCTGCGCAATCTGGCCACCCGCAGGCCCCGGTCCCTGCGGGTGTGCACCCTGCTGCGCAAACCCGACGCGCTGGGCGCCGACGTGGACATCGCGTACGTGGGCTTCGACATCCCGAACGACTTCGTGGTCGGCTACGGCCTGGACTACGCCGAGCGCTACCGCGACCTGCCCTACATCGGCACCCTGGACCCGCGGGTCTATCAGGGCTGAGCCCCAGTAGCAGGGCGGCGGCAGCGGATCTCAGATCTGGTGCATCGCCGGTTTGTGCCGGCCCCGTGACAGGAATCGAGTCAGGCTCGCAATTCGCCGTATGGCGCCGCCGGCGATCTGCACATCTTCAGCCGTGAGAGCCCGCTCCAATCGCAGCTGGCCCTGGTAGCCGGCGTCCGCAATCGCCTCGCACAATTCTGCGACGCTCACGGTGGAATCGGCGTCGACGGTGGCTGTCGCGCTCGGGAAGTCCACCGAGGCCCGAACGCCGTCGATCGAATTCAGTTTCAGCTCGATATGCGCCGAGCACATGCGGCAGGTCATTCCGGTTACGTCGAGTTCGATCCGTCGAATGTCGGACAAGGCTTCTCCTTCGTCAGGTCCTCTGTGAGTGGTCGTGGCGCAGGGCCGTCCGGTTCCGGCGAACATCCGTGGCTCACCAATTCGGGCAGCGACGAAGCGGTGGCAGTCAACGCGGTGACACTGTCGACCTCGAGGCCGACAGTCGGGTAGCGCGCCAGGTACTGCGTGTAGGACTGTTCGCGGAGTCGCGTTCCGAGCGTGAGCCAGGCGTCGATGACAGCCCAGCGACGCGGGTTGTGTCGTGCCCAGTCACTGTCATCCAGCTGTCTCTTCCACTCGTCGACATCTCTTTGACGGTTGCCGAACCGAGAGAGGAATTCCGAATATTCGACGGGCGTGCCCCGCAGCACGGTGATGGTGCGGCCCAGGGACGCCGAGAGCGTGCCCAGGATGGCAGCCGCTGCCGACCGGCCTACGGTGACTTCCTCGGTCAACGACACGGCCGGGTGAGCCCCCAACGCCGCACATGCATCCGCCAGTGCGACCAGAATGTCGGCGGACGCCCGCAGTTGATGCGGTTCTCCCAGCACCCGCGGCAGCCGTACCAGGGTGAAGTCCAGATTCGGCGCACTGCGCGCGACGATCAGCTCGGCCAGCGCCTTGGACGCCGCGTAGGGATAGGGGGCGGCCCGCGGATCGACGACTTGCGGCGCAGCGACTTGCGCGTTCACCACCGACGTCGACAGATGCACCAGCCTGGCGCCGTGAGCCGCACAGGCCGCAACGATGTCCGCTACCGCCGCCACATTGGCAGGCCGCAACTCCCGATATGGCACCACCACGTTGGTGTTACCGATGGCATTCACCACGGTCGCAGCTGAATTGGTGCGTATCAGATCGGAAATTCCTTCTGGGGTCACGCGTTTGATGCGAACGCCCTCGACGTCGACCAGTGAGCGCCAAGGGTCGGCGTCCGGCGGATTCGATGTGGTTGCCAGTATCAGCCCGGAGGCGAATCCATTGGCGCGCAGTTCGCTTATGGCGCTGGCGAATCCGGTACCGAGAATTCCGGAGGCGCCCAGCACCAGAACGGTACCAGTCTCGTTGGCGAGGGGGCCGGGCATGACGGCAGGCGGCGGCGTGGTCAGGCGGATCAGATCGTCGTCGATCTCGGCGGCAGTGGCCTCGTCCAACCCGATACCGTCGGTGTACTCGAGCAGACGGCTCGCGTTGTCGGCGCTGATCACGTCCAGCAGGGACAGCTGCCGGCCGAGGTAGCGGCGGGTGGCAGGCAGGATGCGGATCAAGTCCAGGGAACCGATGCCTTCAGCCAGTAACGAAGAATCAGGCTGCAGTTCGCGGTCGAGGCACCGACTCCAAAGTTCGGCCAGGCCGGCCGCTTGACCTCCGGCGTTTCCGGCGCTCTCGAGTCGGATCCTGGGCAGTCGGCCGAAATCGACTTTGCCGCCGGGCTTGCGTGGGATCTCGGCGACCCCCGACACCACGAATCCGGGTACCCGGGCGGCCAGCAGGATGCCTCGAATGCGTTCCCGAGCTGCAATATCCTGTGCTCCGTCACGGGTGAGCAGAGTCTGAAACCACACTCCGAGCCGGGTCTCCTCGGGCTCGACGGCGACATCGCAGACCGCGGGGTCCTCGGCGATAAGCCGGGTGATCTCGGCGGTGTCGACGCGCCGTCCGGCGAGCTTCACGACGGCATCCCTGCGGCCAGCAAAAACCAGAAATCCCTGACCGTCCCAGGTGACGCGGTCGGCAGTGGCGAACGCGCGGCGTCGGGTCCCGTCGGCGTCGACCACGGTGCCGAAGGCGCCGGATCTGCCCAGATAGCCGGTCGAAACCATGTCTCCGACAACGACGATCTCACCGAATGCGACGAAAACCGTCTTCGAAACTATCGGGCGACCCACCCGCGGCCGGATGTCCGATTCCTGCCCGCTCAGCGGCAGGTACGTCACCACCACAGTGGCCTCGGTCGGGCCGTAGCTGGAAATCAACGCGATATGCGAAACATCAACGGCTGCAAGCCACTTTTCGAGCGTCCGTCGGCGAACAGCTTCGCCACCGATCACAATCTGGCGCAACCACGATGCTGTCAGAATCTTGCGCATGTCCGGTTCCTCGCAGCACAGATGCCAAACCGCGGTGGGCAGGTCGAGGATGGTGGGCCGGTGCCGCTCTAAGTCGTCGCCCAGCTGCAGCAGATTGCCGGTTCGTACGGCTGACGACCGAATCAGTTTCGCGCCGCACTGGGCGGCGCCGAAGATCTCCTCGACACTGATATCCGACGTCAAGGGCGCGCACTGCAAGACGGTATCGCTCGACTGCCAGCCGTACGCGCCGCGATGTCCCTGACAGAAGAGCGCAAGCGCCCCATGGGATATCGGGACCAACTTGGGAACTCCCGTGGAGCCCGAGGTAGGCATGACGTAGGCGATCCTGTTCGCCAACATGGCATCGTTGCGGACCCGACGGAGGCGCTCGTCGACTATCGCCGGATCTGGTGCAGGCAGGGCGGTGGTGACGTCGATGACCCGGGACGGGACTTCGCCGTACGTCGCGATCGTGTTGGCGCGCTCGGTGAGATCGTCTGCGATGTCGCAAACGCTGTAGCCACAGCCGGCCAAGTGACAGGCGAACAGGAGATCCAGGGTCTTGTCGGTGTGGTCGTCAGCGAGAACCAGTACCTCACCCGGCTCGACACCGCTGGTAACCAACCAGCTGATCCATGCGTCGACGTAGCGGCGGCGTCGGCGCCAACTGCCGACGTCGGCGGTCGCGTCCAGAAACCAAGCCGACGGGGTCTGGGCGTTAGGTCCGGCTGCGCTCTTGGAAGGCAGACAGGTGCCGTCGGAACCGACCTCGAGCCAGGCGCCGACGCTCATCGCGACCGGTCGATCCCATCCTGTCGGGAACCTGCGCAGTGCCTCGGCGATCAGGTCTGCAGTTCCCGTGGATTCGGCACGGGCTTGCGGAGGGCCGCCATCCCAGATTGACAGGCTCAGTGTTCGGCCCAGGTCATCGTGCACTACCGCTACGGTGGGGCACTCGATCGGCCCGATGTCGGTTGTCGACGGCAGGCCGTTCAGGAACGGACGCAGTTCGGGTGCACAGGGCTGTTGTAGGTAGTTGAGCGCTACCGCCTCCATCTGGGGCGCACGGTTGGTCGTCAGATATAT
Source organism: uncultured Mycolicibacter sp. (assembly GCA_964292075.1). Classification (GTDB taxonomy): domain Bacteria; phylum Actinomycetota; class Actinomycetes; order Mycobacteriales; family Mycobacteriaceae; genus Mycobacterium. The sequence goes on along the minus strand of CAXYUC010000032.1, from coordinate 12,365 downwards.
ACGGCGATAAAGCTCTTCGCGAAACCAGCGGCGACGCACTCCCTTCACATACCCGCGGTCCAAGGCGCTGACGAGGTCTCGCACTGAGGCGAACGCCGGAAATCGCACCGACTGGGCAACCGAATTAACCAGGCAGGTAGCCACATCAAGGGCCGGTTCGCCGAACCGATTGTCAACTGCGTGCACCACCATGGCGTCGGCACTGTGTCGACGGCTCGCATCTACTGCGGCAACTGCTGCCGTCACCAGTATGTGCAGCGGGATCTGCTGTTGTTCGGCCAGCGTTGCTATCGCGTCGTATCCGGCCCCGGTGATCTGTATCGATTCACGCAGCAGTCCTCGCCGCGCGTTGCCCGAGGCGGACGGCGACTGCGGTTGGCCGCCGATGTTGACCTCAGCGGTGAGTTCACGCTGGACCGATTCGGTCAGCCGATCGTGTGCTGCGCGCACCTTCTCAGCCTCCCGGCGATGAGCCTCGGCGAGCCGGTCCAGTCCGGCTGCGACGTCGGGCACTTCACCGGATCCATCCGACAGGAACCGGCCCAGATCGGCTTCGATCAGCCCGGTTGCGCCGCCGTCGAGCAGAATGTGATGGGCGTGCACCTCCAGCCCGATGACCTCTCCGCTCGCGCCGGTATGCACGGTGTGGCGAACCAGCGGCCGATCGAGGATGCCCGAATCCCACTCGTGGACCAACGGATCCACTTCAGGACCGGCAATCCGCACCAACTCGTCCACTCCAAGCCGCGGCACCAGGTCCGGGTACTCCGACTCGGTCTCCTCCAGTACGCATAACTGCACTGGGTTGTTGCGGACGCAGGCCTGCAACGCGAGAAGAAACTCTCGAAGCGGCACTGGACGCAACCGGTAGCTGCGACCGATCAGATACAGCGTGGGGTCCCCATCCTGCAGTACCCCCCGGTAGATGTTCTGCTGGGAGACGGACAACGGAATGCGCCGCGCACGCGCCGAATCAGGTGTGCCCACCGGAATCTCCCAATTCGGTAACCCAGGCGGCGATCGAAAGATTGCGCGCCAAGCGAGCCGGAAGTTCGGACTCGCGGTCCACCCCGAGTCGTTTCATCAGCAGAACGAAGCGCACCGAATCCAAACCGAGATCGCGCAGGTCGGTGGCGTCACCGTCGAGGAAGTCGCTCTCGTCGATGTAAAGCACATCGCAGACCGCGGCCAGAATCCGCTGCCGAACAGGCTCACTCACGTTCGCGTGCATCGATCGCCGCGGCCAGCGACGTGCGCATGACCTTGCCCGATTGAGTTCTGGGAATGCTGGTGACCAAGACGATCGTCGACGGGCGCGCAGCAGATTCCACCTCGCTGCGGTATCGGGCCGCGATCGACTGCTTAAGGGCGCGGGCGCCTGCCTCATCCAGATTCTCCGCCGCGACCACCGCCAGCCCTACCAGCGCACCGAACTCCGGATCGGGAATCTCGTAGCAAGCGGCGTCGCGGACACCGCTGATCGACTCCGCGACCCGGTCGACCTCATCGGGAGCCACGTTAACGCCGCCGCAGATGATCATCTCCGACGCTCGTCCGCGGATATAGAACAGACCGTCGCTGCCCGCGTCGAGCAGGTCGCCCGTGTTGACCCACCCGTCGCGCAGCGTTTCAGCGGTGCGGTCGGGGTTGTTCCAGTATCCGAGCATGTTTGCCGGCGATCTGATCCACAGGGTGCCCGACGAAGCCGAAGGCCCTGTTGGCCCACTGCCGTCGCCGTCGAGATGAACCTCTACACCCGGATACGGCCTGCCGACAGCACCCGCCTCGATGGCGTCGATAGAACCCGTCGCGGTAGGAAGGCACAGTGCGGTGCAACCGGTTTCACTCAGGCCATAGACCTGTGCGGTTCGCACCCCGGCAGCCTCGACGAAATGTACGTCCGATGCGATAGCCCTGGATCCGCCGTAGCCCAGGAAGCGCAGCGAGGCCGGCACCGGCGCTCCGGTCGACTTCAATTCGGCCACCAGGCGTGACAGCAGCGTCGGGACCAGACAAGCGGTGGCGACGTCATTGACCGAGAGGATCTCTAGCAACGACGCACCTGTCTCGCCGCCGGTGACACATGACACGCCCTGCATCAGGCAGTTCAGGATCCACCACAGCCCGCCGATATGTGTTGCCGGCAAAGGCGAATACGCTGTCTCGCCGATCACCCAGTCGATCCACGTCAAGCCCTCTGCTCGCAGAATGTCGGCCACGGCGTAGAAAGTTCGGTTGGCCAACAACACAGCCTTGGGTTCACCGGTCGTTCCGCTGGTGAAGATCATCGCTACTGGATCATCGGCATTTCCCCTCGGATGACCCAGGCTCCCCGGCGGGTTGCGAAAAGCTTGGCTGTCGGCAACCGACAGTGCCGGGATCGCTGCCAGGCGGTCTGGTAGGCCCGCGGTGGGCATCCTGGTACCGACCGTGCGCAGCATTGCGGAGGGATCGGTCAGTTGGGCGAACCGATCGATGGTGGCCACCGGCAGGTCGCCGTCAACGAGAACGGCAATGGCGCCTAGCCGGGCGCACGCAAGGACGGCGAGGTAGGTCTGTGGCCCGTTGTCGGAGATGACCAGCACCCGCGATCCCTGCGATACCCCTTGCTGGTGCAGTGCGCCGGCCAGCCTCTCCCATTCCGCGGCCAGATCGCGGTAGCTCACCAATCCGGTTCCATCGCAACGGCGCAACGCGATCGCGTCGGGCCGTTGGTGAACGTGTTCGAGAATGCGCTCCAGCATGCTGGAGGGGGCTTGCGTACTCATGTCAGCGGGCTTGTTCTGGCTGGCATCCAGGGATGTTCAGTGCAGCGAGCTCGAACTCGCCATACGCCGAACCGCCGTGCTCATCCCAGAACTCAATGGCGCATGGCACGCGCAGATACCGTACCGTGCGTTCGACGATCTCCAAGTTGTGGCAGTGCAACCGTGCCTGGAACTTATTGGCATCAATCGGTCTTCTGAACCGCGACGACGACGTCCTGATGTACATGCTGGAGAGCTGGTGCTTGCAGTAGTCGTCGAATGTCCAACCATGGAACGCGGGAATCACGCCTTCGGCGATGGCGGGCGCGAAAGCAGAGTAGGCGAGCTGATTGAAGCACAACACCAATTCGACTGCGTTGAAATGGCCGGTGCTGCGGATGTAGGCGGATTCGGCGATCGAGAAACGTCCTTGAGCCAAAACCGAATCGGTATACGCTTGGGATTCGGCATCGATCAGATACCGGCACCCCTTGTAGGCGTAGGGCTCCAGCACCTTGGACAATAGGCTCTCTGCGATCGGGGTCGCGTCGGTCAAGGCTGGGGGCGTCGAACCGGTGTTGCTCATGCCGGGTATCCCGGGGTCTTGAGACCGTCGAGCATTGTCAGTCGATAGGTTGTCAAGGTTCCCGCGGAACTGCCGTGTTTGGCTCGATGCATCAGAACTCGGTTGTCCCACAAGATGATGTCTCCTACCTCGTAGTGTTGGGTATGAATGAAGGGGTGTGTGAACTCGGGATCAAGTTGCCCGGTTGCGGCCATCAGCTCTTGTAATACCGACGGTTCGAGCACGCGAGACTCCTGGTCCTCAATTTTTGTGGTCCCCGACGCGCAGATGTAGAGAATCTCTTCGCCCGTCTTTGGATGCCGGATTACGGTCGGCCATTTGATTGGCGGTGTGGTCCGGGTAATTTCGTCCCACACTTCCCCGATCGGTCGGTAGACGTCATCGGGGCGGATTTTGATGTGCCGCCGGGGATCATGGGTGCTCAATGTCCCGCGGGCAGCGTCCTGCAAGGTGGCGGGTACCGACGCCCAGGCCTGGTTGAGGTCGATGAAATAGGTACCCCGGTCAGGTCCGGGAACGTTCAGGGGTAACACCATTGAGAACGCGAATGGTTCCGGCATGAACATGTAGTCGATGTGCCAGAACGCGCCGGTTCGCGGAACGCCTTGGTGTTCCTCGGTGGAGGACACGAAGATCTCCGGAAACTCGTGATGGTGGTACATGGATTCGTAATAGGGCACGATGTCGCCGATGATTCTGCCGAGCTGAAGGTATTGCTCCGGCGAGGGGTGAATGCCTTTGAGGATGACAAGCTTATTGGCGTATACGATCTCGCGAATCTCGTCGCGGGTGATGCTGCTCAGATCTTTGGGGTCGACCCCGGTGATCTGCGCTCCAAGGCCGGTGCCTGTGACGGTCAGCGTCATCCGATCTGGGTTTCCTTGCTCATTCTTCTTTTCCGTCCTTCATCGGTTGTGTCAGTTGCTCTACCTGGTCGGAGGCGCACCAGCTGGTGGGCAACATTGGTACTCGCCGGATTTCGTCAGCGCGCCCCGTGAGCCCAGCGGCGCGGGTGGAGGCGACCACTGCTGCGATGGCCTCGGGGCGTTCGGTGGGGACGGCATCGGACTCCGCGGCCATGACCGGGACATCGCCGGCTTGGAGAAACTCGTAACGATTGCCGTGCATACGAACCCGGCCGGTGCTGCGTCGCCTGCGTCGGCTGCGGGCATCGGTGGAGATGGTTCGCGGAGAGATCGCACGCCGGGAAGCCGCAGCGCTGTTGGGCGCAGCGATATCGTCTTTGGGTCCGGTCTCGACGCCGGGTGGTCCCCAGCCGGAGACGACGTAGTGGATCAGCGCGGCAACGCCGTCGGCGCTCGGGACGACGACGGGTGCGTTCGGTCCCGGTGCACCGGCGGTGCCGCCCAGACCGGCGGAGGAGCCGGCCGCAGCGGGCGGGGCCACAATCGCCGCAACGGGAATGTCTACGCTTCCGCCACCGGCTCGCGGTGCGACCATGTCCGGTCCCTGATCAGCGGGGATCTGTTGGCCGGTCAATAGCGGTAGCAACTTCAAGGCGCTGAGCGCGCTGAGCGCGGGCGCGAAGAACGGCAACAGCAACAGGCCATATGACGCGTAGTAGGGGTACCACAACACGTCGTAGGCCACCAACGCGACCGCCGCCAGGAAGGTAGCGATCACTGGGTTGAAACCGAGGTGTTGGAAGAAGTCCTCGAAGATGCGCAGCAGTTCTTCGACATTGCCGGCGTTGTTGAGAAGTTCAGTGATGAGGTGGGTAAGTTCCTGCAGCCAATTGCCGTCTGTAACGCCTTCGGGGGAGGTGGCCGCCGCGGGGTTGGAGACGATGGGTGGAGCGGGCCGGATCTGCGGGGTGGCTGCAACGGCCGCGGCGGCGGTGCCCTGATATACGGACATGGTCTCGGCGGCCTGCACCCACATTCGCGTGTAGTCGGCCTCGTTGGCGGCAATCGGGACGGTGTTCACGCCGAAGAAGTTCGTGGCGAGCAGCACCGCGTGAACCGCGTGGTTGGCGGCCAGTTCTTCGAGACTGGGCATTGAGGCCACCGCGGCGCTATATGCGGAGGCGGCCGTCTGGTGTTGTGCGGCAGTCGTGGCACTGTCGGCGGCCACTTGCTCCAGCCAGGTCAGGTAAGGCATGTGCGCGGACAGATAGGCCGTTGCGCTGGGGCCCTGCCAGTGGCCGGTCTGCACCCCGGCCAGTACCTGGCTCAATTCAGTGGCGGTGTCGTCGTAGATGACGCTGAGCTGCTGCCATTGTTCGGCGGCTGCCAACAGAGGTCCTGGCCCTGGGCCAGTGGCGAGCATGGCGGAGTGCGTCTCGGGAGACATTGCCATCCAGATCGGGGCGGTCAGGATGGCACCTCCTCTGATGTCGTGGATTACGCGGAACGCAAGGCGCGGGCCAGTTTCCCGCCAACGAGGTGGTCGGAGATGGGAATCAAAAAGTTCCGGTCGACTGCGGTTAGATTTCTCGCAGCGACTCGCGGGGGTCCGGCGGGTACGGTCTGAAGGCGTGCCAGTCATTGACGCCCGTCACCTCGATGGGATATCGGAGACCGCGCTGCTCACGTTGTATCAGCGGGCAGCCGAGGCGCAGCGTCCTGACGGGCTGATCGATGACCCGATGGCGATCGAGTTGCTCAACAGCCTTGAGTACGACTACGCCGATTTCGGCAGGACTCACCAGGCCACCGCGCTGCGGGCGTTGGTGTTCGACCAGGCCACGCGCGGATACTTGGCGGTGCATCCGCGTGCCACCGTGGTCGCCCTTGCCGAGGGTCTGCAGACCAGCTTCTGGCGGGTCGATAACGGTCAGTTACGTTGGCTTTCGGTGGATTTGGAACCTGTTGTTCGACTGCGGCAGCAGCTGTTACCAGAATCGAGCCGACTGCGGTACTGTGCCCAGTCGGCGCTCGAGTACTCCTGGATGGACGAGGTTGGCGAATCCGCTGAGGTGTTGATCACAGCCGAAGGGCTGCTGCAGTACCTGGACCGTGAGGCGGTGTTTGAGCTGTTCGCTGCCTGTGCCCGCAGGTTTCCCGGCGGGCGGATGATCTTCGACAGCGTCCCGAGGTTGTTGAGTGCCTACTCACGCTCGCGCCGTGGCTTTAAGCTCAGCGACAACTATACGGCGCCACCAATGCCGTTCTGGTTCACTGCGAATGACTACGACGATCTGCGTGCTGTGCCCGGGGTCAGGGCCGTCTCTGAACTCGGCATGCCGCGCGGACGGGGCAGGGTGCTGGGCGCGGCGCTTCCGCTGATCTACGGTGTGCGTGGTCTGGCGAGGTTTCGTGCGCCGACCACTCTGGTCGAGTTCGGCTGACGAGAAGCCAGACCTGACAGCAAGATTGAGAAAACTTCAGAATCTCTTGTCCGCTCAGGAACTTATCTTGCCTCCGGTTCGACAAACTAGGCATGAAATCGTCTCATCACGTTCACGACCTCGCATCGCACATCGGCATCGGTGGCCTCATGGCCGGGGGGACCGCACTGGCCCTCACCGGAATAATCGCAGTAAGCCCGGCGGCACCGGCGCTTGGCGTGGCCGGGCCGGCGTCCGTGCAACTGACCGCGTCGCTGGACCTGTTCGGGCCATGGGCCGACGTTTTCAACACCACGCTGGCCAACGCCACCGAGGTCTTTGACGCAATCAAGGAAGCTGACTTCGGCTTCCCCGGATCGCTGCAAGAGGCTTTGGCCGCAACCACGTTCATCGGAGTCGACGTGGCAACGCCCGAGGGCTCGGAATTGGCGGCTCAAACTCTGGACTGGAGCCATCTCTGGGGCCTGCAGTACCTGGCCGGAATGGACATGGGCATGGGGGTGGTGCCGATCGGTGCAGTTGAACCCGCGGCCACGCTGCTGACTCTCTTGTCGTCGCCGATGAGTGGTGTGCTGATGGGACTCATCGGCCCGCTGCTCAGCCCCGGAGTGGAGCTGATCAACGGTGTTGGTTCGATCGTCGACAGCCTTGGCGGTGGAGACTTTCAGGCTGCGGTACAAGAACTGCTGGCCATGCCCGCGAACATGGTCGGTGCGTTCTTCAACGGCGCCACCCTCAACCTTGATGCGTTGGTTCCGTTGTTGAATGATGCATTGCAGGTCCCCGAAGGCAATGCGGTCCTCGGTGCCAGCTTTGACTTCGGCGGTCTTTTCACACCCGGAGTAACCGATTCCGGCAGCATCGGTGGATCGATCTACAACTCGCTCGGTCTCGACCTGCAGATGGTAGGGATGGGAATGCCGTACTCGGCCCCGGGCGAGGGCGTTGGTCTCATCGCGTCGTTGGTCAGCCTCATCGAAATGTTTGCGGGTGGGATGAGTTGACGCACGTAGTGTTCGTCAGGTGAGCGACGGAGGCGTTCGTCCCCAACATCATTGGGACGACCGCCGCTGGCGCCCCTTCAATTCAACTGCTTTTGACTCGGGCCACCGCACCGGGATCGGTTGGGGTCGGACCAATTGGGGCCACCAGAACCACTTGCCCAGCAGCGCGGCAATTGAGGGCGTCACAAACGAGCGAATGACCAGAGTGTCGAACAGCAGCCCGAGTGCGATGGTGGTGCCGATCTGTGCCACCACGGTCAGATCGCTGACCGCCATCGAACGTCAGTGGCGTGCCATCCGGGCGGGTGATCGTCTGGACCCGGCTTATCCCCGGTTCACGCACGACCCTTTTGGCGATCTTGTCGATCACCAGGAAGTCCGCCGGGTTGCGCAGGTCCCGGTCGGTCTCCACCAGCAACGCCTCGGGATTCATCCGCGCTGTGGAGAAGTGTCGCTCGGCTGCGGCATAGCCGGCTGTGGAAGGCAGATCCGGAGGTAGGTAGCGGCGTTCGTTGTAGCTGGTGCGATAGCCGGGCAGCGTCAGCAGGCCGATCAGGGTCAGCGCGGTACTGGCCACCAAGACCGGAGCCGGCCAGCGGACGATGACCGAGCCGAGTTTACGCCAGCCGCGTATTCGCGTGGCGCGCTTGGGTTCCAGTAGTCCCCGCCGACTGGCGACGGTGATGATCGCCGGACCGAGTGTCAACGCCACCAGCATGGCGACGACCATTCCGGCGGCAAGCGGAATACCGAGCGTCTGAAAGTAGGGGAGCCGGGTGAAGTGCAGGCAGAACGTGGCACCCGCGATCGTCGATCCCGAGGCGAGGATCACGTGCGCGGTGCCGGTGAACATCGTGTGGTAGGCCGTTTCGCGGTCTTCGCCGGCGGTCCCGGCCTCTTGGTAGCGGCCGACCAGAACGATCGCGTAGTCGGTCGCAGCCGCTATGGCCAAGGTGACCAGCAGGTTGGTCGCAAAGGTGGTCAGACCGATGAGTTGGAAGTACGCGAGCCAGGCCACCACGCCGCGTGCCGCAGCGAGGGCGAGAAACACCAACGCCAAGACAATCAGCCCGGTGGTTATTGACCGGTAGACCAACAGAATCATCGCAGTGATGACCAAGAAGGTGAGGGCCACAATGACTTGCGCGCTGTTGTCCCCGGCTACCTGCTCGTCGGCGGCCAGCGCTGCTGGGCCGGTGACGTGGGTGCGCACTCCCGGAGGGGCTTCGACCTCGGCGACGATTCTGCGGACCGCCTCAAGCGACTCGTTCGCCAGCGTCTCGCCCTGATTTCCGGCCAGGTAGACCTGCACGTAGGCAGCGCGGCCGTCGTTGCTCTGCGCGCCGGCCGCAGTTAGCGGATCACCCCAGAGATCCTGGACGTGCTCGACGTGGGAGGTGTCGGTGAGCCTGCTGACCAGTGCGTCGTAGTAGCGGTGTGCCTCGTCGCCGAGTGGCTGTTGGCTCTCGAGGAGGATCATCGCCGAGCTGTCGGAGGTGTACTCACCGAAGACTTGGCCGATTCGCTTCATCGCGGTGACCGACGGCGCAAACTGCGGGCTCATGGGCACCGAGCGCATCTGGCCAACGATTTCGAGCGGCGGTACCGCGGTGCTGAGGACGACGACGATTGCGAGCCATCCGAGGATGATCGGGAAGGCGAGTCGCCGAATCCATGTGGCTACGGCGGAGCGTTCTGCCTGGGGAAGCGGCACCGGTGCGGGCGAGGTGATCTCAGGACCAGCAGCGGCTGTCATAGATGATCCCGGGGCGCAACATGTGCTACATCGTTGGGGCAAGTCATCGCCCAATGGGTCGGACGAGGCGCGTAGAAAGTTCCCACGCTCGAAGCCGCAACCAACGGTTCCCGTTAGAAGGGCGGTGGGTCGTCGTCCGCGGTGGCGTCGACTTTGGGGAACCAGACGGCGTTGAATGCGGCGCGCCGGGCTTGACGGGCCTTGTGGTTCTGGTTGCGCTCGGTCGCGATGCGCGCCGCGCGATTCTGGGCGCGGGTACGCCGTCGGCGGGGCATCATCGCGGTGCGGTCACCGCAGCGGTCATCGTTGCGCCGCTTGGGTGCCGGCAGGTTCCCGGTAGGTGCGCACAAGCGCGGGAACAGCCACGAACTGCCCGGGGTGGTGACATAGGTCTGCCCCGATGGAGCGGTCAGGATCACCGTGCCGTCGGGCAGTTGCTGATCATGCCAGCCCCAGAAGGTTTTCACCAAATGATGTGTGCGGCAATAGCATTTGAGATTCGATGCATGCGTAGCGCCACCGTCACCATAGGGGATCGTATGGTCGAGATCGCATTCAGTCGCCGGGCGATCACAGCCCGGCCAGCGGCACGTCAGATCCCGGCACCGCACAAAATCAGCCAGCCCTTTCGAGGGCACATACCCCGACTCGGGTGGCGCATCGACGGGATGCACCAACGACACCAACCGGGCCGATCGGGCGAGCTCGGCGATCAACTCCGGCGGGATCAATCCATCCGCCCCAACCAACGAACCCGGCGCATCACCAGTCCCGTCGACGGTGGCCTGCTCAGCGATCACATGAATCACCACCGGCGACACCGCCGCACGCCCTCCCGCCACACAATCCGAACGGCCGCAGCGGCACCCCAGCCGATCCGCCCGCGCCGCCAACGCCCCCATCGCATCGGCCCGCCGCTGCTCACGAGTCCGCGGATCGTGCTCACACACCGTGGCCGCCAACGCATCCAGCGCCTTATCCACCGCACGCGCATCGACACTGAACAGACTGCCCTGGATCTCCGAGAGACCCCCCTCAACAAAATCCCCGAACAGGATCTCGCGTTCAGCCTGCCGCTCCCTGCGGCGACGCACCGCATCGGCATCGGCCTTGGCCACGATCTGGTCGATCTTTCCCGCCAACCGGCTCTTGGTCAGCGACGGCCACCGCGTCACCTGTGCCGCCAACTGCCCATCAACGACCGCCAGCACCTCCCGGTCGGTGATCAACCCGGTGCGATACACCATCGTCTGAAACAACCGCATATCGATATCGCCGGCCTTGAACACCTCCGCCACCTGCGGCAACTGCTCACGCATCGCCCGGGCATAGTGCAACCGACTCCCCGCCAGGCCCTGACTGATCCGCAACGCCGCCGCCACCTCCGCAGCCACCGCCGCCTCAGTATCGACCGCCCACTCCTGCCTCTCACCACACCGACTCAAGCGCAGCGCAAACAACTCCCCAATCGCCACCAACTGCGCCGCCGCCGCCCGATTCTCCGCCCGCGCCGACACGCAAACCCGCTCCACCAACCCCGCCGACTCCGCCGTCACCGAGGGGTACCGCCGCTCAAACCGCTCATTGAGTCGCGCGACCGACTCCGGGGAGGGAACCCTCGACGACGGCCATTCGAACATACATTCGATTATAGCAGGGATCGCCGACACACCGACTGGCAGGCACCGGCCACCGGCGACGAGGTCAGGGTCGCCAGTTGTGGATAACTGCCGTCACTGTCGGACGGCTGTGGAGTGAGATCTGACTACGGATCAGAAGGTGAGGAGTGTTAGCTCAGTTCCCAGACCGCGGTCACGGTGAAACTCACGGTCTGCTGACCGGGCTCGACCGGGGGAGCGGCGGCCATCGCGCGGGGCATCGGCATGCCGACCGGCATCGGCGGCGGCGTCCCGCCGGCGACCTCGGAGATTGAGAGCACCCGTCCCAGGTGCAGACCGGACAGCTGGGCGTACTGCTCGGCACGGTCCTTGGCGTCGTTGAAGGCCCGCTCCCGGGCTCCGCGCACCAGCGCCGAATCGTCCTCGATGGAGTAGCTCACCCCATTGATTCGGGTGGCGTCCCCGCCGGCCCGCACGATCACCGCCAGCACCTGGGAGGCGGAATCGCGCTCGACCTTGACCCGGATGGTGTTGCCGGCCCGGTAGCCGGTGATGTTCGCCGACCCGCTGGCGTCGGGATTGCCGTACTGCGGTTGCAGGCTGACCTGGGTGGTGCTGATGTCTTTGCGGTCCACCCCGGCATCCACCAGCGCATCGATCACCGCCTGCTGACGCTCGCTGGTCTGGTTCATCGCGCTGGTGACATCTGCGGCGACGAACTCGATGCCCGCCTCGGTGGTCAGCGTGTCCGGAACTCCCTGGACCTCGCCGGTGCCCACCACCGTCACCTGGCGCGGGATGTCCGGTCCGCCGCTCGGCGCGGCGTCGCAGCCGGCCATTGCGAGGGCGGCCACGCCGGCCAGCGCCAGCGTCATGGACCAGCGGAGAACCATCCGGGCACTGTGTGTCGGCATGAGTGGCACCCTATCGGAGTCGATGCCCGTGCCGGCGAGAAAGATCCATGCGGCACACTGAGGCGATGACCTCTGCGCCGTCGCGAGCACTGTCCAGCGCTATCGAGCCGTTCGCCGGCCAGGTGTACTTCGCCCCGGAGTGTCACCGTAGCTACACGGCACTGGGTTTCGGCGCCAGCCCCGCAACAACCGATGGGGTCGAAATGCCGGACGGGCCGGCCTACTTCTGTAGCCGCGGCTCCGCGCTGGGCCAGGCGCCCGGCGCGGTGATCGCCGCGACGTTCGGGGTGTTCAATCCGGCCGTAGTCGTTCCCGCCGTCGGCTACGGCTGGAAGCTGACCGACGCGCCGGCCATCCGGGCGGCGCGCACCGAGGGTTCAGCGGCTCAGCGGCGCCCGGGGTTGGGTGGAGCTCCCGGCGGCATCGGTC
>CAXYUC010000031.1:0-31742 GCA_964292075.1 uncultured Mycolicibacter sp. | reverse complement strand
AGGGGGTCAATTTTCCACTGCCGGCAGGGGGTCAGATTTCACCCGCCGTTGACACCGCCACCGTGAGACCCGAGGGTCATCAATATTTGTGACGACGTACATCAGGCTGAACACATCTGAGTCGACGACCATCGACCTCGACTCAGTCATGAATGTAGAGCCGCGAAAAAGGCGGCCGCTTGCTCCTCTGTGAGATCAATCCCACCGTCCGGGTCTGGCCCGGGTGCGCTGGCCAAGATCTCTTGGAGGGGAATAACTCGTCCACCGAGGTAGGACGCTGCCGGGTCCTCAACTGCGGCCGCGTGGATGTGCACTTCCCCACGAGACGCGCCGGCGATGATCACCGTCGGTGCCACCGCCCGGATTGCATTGACCAGCTTGACGACGCTCTCGGCGATTCGGTCGCTCATCCAGTCGGGGCGATGGTCCTCCGCGATGGCCCGCACCGCCTCCCAGAACCGATCGTCGGCCACGGCCGCTTCCGCGAATGCCGCATTCGGGTTGCCGATCGGCCCCTTGCTGAATCGCAGCACAGTGCTGCCGACCTCGACTGCCCGAAGACGCAGCTCGGAGAGCTCCTCGATGAACTGCTTGGAGCGGCACGGTCCGGCGGCGTTGACCACCTCGCTGGTGATCCGAGTGATCAGTTCTTGGAGGGCGGCCGCCAGGGCAGCGAGATCCGCGGCAGCAATTTCGCCTGTGTGACCGGCAGCGTTGAGGCGTAGCTCGATCTCGGTCGTCACCGCAGCCACCTCCTTCACCGCGTTCGGCTCGTCTAGGGCGTGTCTGACAAAGATTTCGGGTGTTGTGCGTGAGGCTTGGGCCATGTCGCGGTTTCAGTTGCTCACCGATGCTCAGTGGTCCTTGATCGAAGATCTGCTTCCGGCGCGGACAGGTAAGCGAGGCAGGCCCTTTCAGAATGCCCGCTCGATGGTGGAGGGCATCATCTACCGGTACCGGTGCGGCATCGCCTGGCGAGACGTGCCCGAGGTATTCGGGCCATGGCAGTCGATTTGGACCTGGCATCGGCGGATGAGCGCTGATGGCACCTGGGACGTGGTGTTATCTCGGTTGCTGGCCGCCGCTGAGGAGGCCGGGATCATCGACTGGGCGGTGGCGGTGGATTCCACCATCGCCCGTGCTCACCAGCACGCCACGAACGTCACCCGTGACACAGGGGGCTGGGTCGAATTACAAGAATCTGACGAGCGAGCCGCCTGACCACGGCATTGGCCGTTCCCGCGGTGGGTTGACCAGCAAAATCCATCATCTCGTCGATGGCCGCGGACGCCCCTTGGTGGTGCTCGTCGGACCTGGCCAAGCCCACGACGGACCGGTCTTCGAGCATTTGCTGACGCACCTGAAAGTAGGTCGCCGAGGCGGTGGCCGGCCACGTACCCGCCCCGACCGCGTCCGCGCTGACAAGGCGTACTCCAGTCGAGCAACACGCACGCATCTGCGACGACGCGGCATCGGCGCCGTGATTCCCGAGCCCTCCGATCAGATCGCCCACCGTAAGCGTCGAGGCGCACGTGGCGGACGGCCACCAGCTTTCGACGCCGAGGATTACAAGGGCCGCAATGTCGTTGAACGGAACTTCAACGTCGTCAAGCAATGGCGCGGCCTGGCCACCCGCTACGACAAACTCGCCCTCGTCTACCGCGGCGCAGCGGTCCTGCGCGCCATCACACTGTGGCTACCGCATTTGTCAGACACGCGCTAGATCATTCTGCACCGATGAGGCGGAATGCCCCACCCGATATCCACAGGGCAGCATCGCAAGATCTGGCGCGCCCCACTCCCTCGGAACTATTCGGCATTCCCGAACAGTTGGCTCCGGGGCGACCTCAGTAACTACTCGCCCCCGCGGCTTTCCCACTCACCGAAGGCCCCTTCCGACGAGATCCACTCACGACGGCCATTGCAGGACCTACTCAGCGCGACGACGCCGGCGGTCGCTCAGCGGAGGAATTTCTCCAAGTAAGCGCGATGGTCCGGCGAGAGCCGCACCAGCTTCTGCTCGTCGATGCTGAAGGTGGCCAACTGCGTTTCGGCGATCACGGCAGGCCGAGAATCCGGGGCTGCGTGCACCGAGCGCACCTCGTAGCCGATGGTGAAGTCCACCGTGCGCAGCCGCGAAATCCACATGGTCACCTGCAGCGGTGAGTCGGTGAGCCGGAGCTGTCCCTTGTAGGTGACTTTGACCTCGGCAATGAGCAAACCGACGCTGGTGATGTCGACCGCGAAGGCCGGCGACAGGAAGGGCACCCGGGCCTCTTCGAGCATCGTGACCATGGTCGCGTGGTTCACGTGCTGGTACATGTCGATGTCCGACCAGCGCACCGGAACCGCTGCCACAAAGCCCACCGGTGCCCCGGTGGATTCGCCGGCGGAACTCACGAGGCCGCTCCGCGCGTCATGCTGCGGATCTGCCGCGCCGCCACCGACAGGGTCGCCAGATCCCGCTGGTCGGATTCGTAGATCTGGGTCAGCGTGCGCTGCGCCCGCTCAACACGTGAGGCGTTGGTCGATTCCCATTCGGTGATCTTCTGCATCCCGTCCTCGTCCGGCTCCCCGACCGCCAGCACATCCAGGCACAGCGACCGCACCGAATTGTAGATGTCGTCACGGATCGCCAACCGCGCCAAGGCATGCCAACGGTCATCGCGCGGCAGCTGGGCGACCGCGGTCAGCAGGCCGTCGGTACCCAGCCGATCCATCAGCGCAAAGTAGGTGTCTGCGACCTCGCCAGCGTCACGTTCGGTGATGTCGGCGACGTCGATGATGTCGAGCAGGCTGTAGCGGTACAGGCCCAGGGCGACGTCGGCAGCCAGGTCGCGGGGCACGCCCTGGGCCTCGAACTCGCCGATGTGCTTGGCGACGATGTCGGCGTCGTCGCCGCGCAGCCAGTCCGACATTCGCGGTGTCAAGGCGGCGACCTGCGCGGCGAACCGATTGATCTCGGCGCCCACCGCCAGCGGCTGCGGGCGGTAGTTCAGCAGCCAACGGCCGGCCCGGTCGATGAGCCGGCGCAGGTCCAGTGTCATCCGGTCGGTCACCGCGACCGGCAGACCGTCCTGCTCGCCGGCGTCGCGGATCCGGCGCCACAGGTCGCCCACCCCGAAGATGGCGTCCGTCGCGACGTAGGCCCGCACGGCGTCGATCAGTTTGACGCCCGCGTCCTCGGTGATCCGGAAGGCGTAGGTGATGCCCGCGGTGTCCACCACATCGTTGATCAGCATCGTGGTGACGATCTCGCGGCGCAGTTGATGCTGACGGATCTCGGCGCCGAAGCGCTGCTGCAGCACCTGCGGGAAATACTGCGGCAGCCGAGCGGCGAACACATCCTGTTCCGGGAGGTCGGTGGCCAGTACCGCCGCTTTCAGCGTCAGCTTGACGTGCGCCATCAGGGTGGCCAACTCCGGCGAGGCCAGGCCCAGCCCGGCCTCGGCGCGTCGGGCGATCTCCTTCTCCGAGGGCAGCGCCTCCAGTGCACGGTTCAGACCTCGATCGGCCACCAGGTGCCGGATCTGATCGGCGTGCACCGGCAGCAGGCTGGCGGCGTTGGCTCGGCTGGTGCCTATCAGATCGTTCTGGGCGGTGTTGTCGGCCAGCACTAGCGCACTGACCTCGTCGGTCATCGATGCCAGCAACTCGGCCCGGTCGGCGGCGTCGAGTTTGCCGACGGTGACCAGGGCGTCGATCAGGATCTTGATGTTGACTTCGTGGTCGGAGCAGTCGACGCCGGCGGAGTTGTCCAGGGCGTCGGTATTGATGCGCCCGCCGGCCAGGTCGAATTCGACGCGGCCCAGCGGTGTGACGCCGAGGTTTCCGCCTTCGCCGATCACCTTGGCGCGCACCTGGTTTCCGTTGACCCGGACCTGGTCGTTGGCGCGGTCGCCCACGTCGGCGTCGGATTCGGACTCGGCTTTGACGTAGGTGCCGATGCCGCCGTTGAACAGCAGGTCGACGGGCGCCCGCAGGATCGCCCGGATCAGCACCGGCGGGGTGAGCTCGGTGATGTCCTCGCCAAGACCCAGCACGGCGGCGACCTGCGGGCTGACCGGCACGGCTTTCAGGTCCCGCGCGTAGACGCCACCACCGGCGCTGATCAGCGACGTGTCGTAGTCGTCCCAACTGGAGCGAGGCAGGTCGAACATCCGCTGACGCTCGGCGAAGGACCGGGCGGGATCGGGGTCGGGGTCGAGGAAGATGTGCCGATGGTCGAAGGCGGCCAGCAGCCGGATGTGTTCGCTGCGCAGCATGCCGTTGCCGAACACGTCGCCGCTCATGTCGCCGACGCCGACGACGGTGAAATTCTGGGTCTGGGTATCGATTCCCATCTCCCGGAAGTGCCGTTTGACCGCCTCCCAGGCACCCTTGGCGGTGATGCCCATCTCCTTGTGGTCGTAGCCGACCGACCCGCCGGACGCGAACGCGTCGCCCAGCCAGTAGCCGTAGGACTTCGCCACGCCGTTGGCGATGTCGGAGAAGCTGGCCGTGCCCTTGTCGGCGGCCACCACCAGGTACGCGTCGTCGCCGTCCCGGCGCACCACCTGGGGCGGCGCGCTGACCGCACCGGTGGTGTGGTCGACATTGTCGGTGACGTCGAGCAGCCCGGAGATGAACAGCGTGTAGCAGGCGATCCCTTCGTCGCGGGCCGCCTCGCGGTCGGCGATCGGGTTGCCGGTGGGTGTCGGGGGGTGTTGAACCACGAAGCCGCCTTTGGCTCCGGTCGGGACGATGACGGCGTTCTTGACCTCTTGGGCTTTGACCAGGCCGAGGATCTCGGTGCGATAGTCCTCGCGGCGGTCCGACCAGCGCAGCCCACCGCGCGATACGAAGCCGAACCGCAGGTGCACGCCCTCGACCCGGGGTGAGTAGACGAAGATCTCGAACTTCGGCCGGGGCAGCGGCAACTCGTCGATCAGGCCGGCATCCAGCTTGAGCGCCAGAACATTCCGTGCGCGAGCCGAATCAGCGCGGGTGACAAAGTAATTGGTACGCAGGGTGGCTTGAATCAGGGAGGCGAACGCGCGCAGGACTCGGTCGGTGTCCAGGCTCACCACCGCATCGATGCCGGCCGCGACCTCAGCGGCTGCCGCCTGCGCGTCACGGTGGCGATGGGCGCGGGACGGGTCGAACAGCGCCTCGAACAGTGCCACCAGGGCCCGCGCGATGCCCGGATACTCGTTGAGCACCGAGGCGATGTGGCTCTCGCTGTAGGGAAATCGGGCCTGCCGCAGGTATTTGGCGTAGCCGCGCAGCACCACCACCTGGTGCCAGTTCAGGCCGGCGCGCAACACCAGCTCGTTGAACCGGTCGGCTTCGACCCGGCCCTCCCAGATCGCGGTGACGCCATCGGCGAACCGCTGTTCGGCGTCGTCACGCTGGGCGCCGGTCGCCGGAATGTCGATGGTGGGGTGCGCCGACACCCTGAACTTGTAGATCCAGACATTCAGGCCGTCCGCGCGGGTGACGGTGAACGGCCGCTCTTCGAGCACCGCAACTCCCATGCACTGCAGCATCGGCAGCAGGTCGCTCAGCGACGCACCGTGCCCGCCGAGAAACCAGGCCAACTGACTTCCGTCGGCCTCGCCGTAGTGGGAGAACACCAGTTTGACCGAGTCGTCAGTCAGCCGCTCGATGATCGCGATGTCGCCGACGGCCTCGGCCGGGGTGATGGCCTGCTTGTAGATCTCGTCGAAGGCGACGGCATAGTGTTGCGCCACGTCGACTTCGATGGAGTCCTGAGCCGCCACCTCGATCAGCCGGTCCCCCCAGGTGCGGGTGGCCTCGGCCAGCAGTGCCTGAATCCGGACCCGGTTGGCCTCGCCGGTGTCGACCGGACCAGCGTCGGGGTCGTCGGACATCCGGACCATGAAATGCAGCAGTGCCCAGGGCGCTTCGCTGACACGGGCGCTGTATTCCAGCCCTACCCCACCGAACTCGTGGATCAGGATGTCCTCCATGTGCACCCGCACCGGGGTGGTGTAGCGGTCGCGTGGCAGGTACACCAGGCAGGACACGAAGCGCCCGGTCCGGTCGCCGCGCAGGAACAACAGGGTTCCGCGCCGCGAACCCAGGTCGGACACCGCCATCGCCATGTTCAGCAGCTGCTCCGCATCGATCGCGAAAAGTTCTGAGCGCGGGACGGTTTGGATGATGTCGAGCAGCAGCTGCCCCGGATGGCCGGGCTCCTTCTCCGCCAGCGCCAGGGCGTGGCGGACGGTGTGCGAGATGACCGGGATCTCGAAGACGTCGGCGTTCATGGCGCCGGCGGTGAACAGCCCGACGAAGCGGTGCGCGACGATGCCGTCGCCGGTGTCCTCCCGGACAACCACAACATAGGTGTGCGAACTGAACCGCATGTAGCTGGGCACGGTGGCCTGCGCCAAAGTCAGCAGATTGTTACCGGTGAGCCTGGGCCGCAAGGACTTACGCAGTCGCAGCACTCCCAACCGGGCGGCGTCTTCGACGTGAACCTGCCCGTCGCGCACCACGCCGCTCTGGTAACCCAGCAGCACGAAGTGCCCGTCGGCCAGCCACTGCAGCAGCGCGGCGACATCGTGGCGATCCGGCGCGGTGTAGTGGCCCTGTGCATTGGCTTCGACGTCGGCGGCAAGCTCGTTGAGCGCGTTGCGCATCGCCGTGGAATCGATGGCGACCTGGCGGACGTCCGCCATCACATCGGGCAGCAGGCGTTCGGTCTCGGCGAGGGTGCTGCGGTTGACCGTCGGTGAGAGTTGGACATGAATCCAGGCCTCGGCCCCCGCGGAGCCGTCCTTGGATCTGGGCTGAACGTCCGAGTATTTGGGTTCCACCGAGCGCAGTTCCCCGGCCGCATCGCGCTGCACGGTGAACACCGGCGACATGATCCCGACGTAGGCCACCCCGAGCCGGTGCAGCAGCACCGCCACCGAGTCCATCAGCATGCCGCCGTGCTCGGTGACCACCTGCAGTGCCGGCCCGAACCCGGCCGGATCATCGGCGGGGTACACCGCAACGCGGGTCTCACCGGCGAGCCGATGCTGCGCCAGCCGGGCGTGCGCGGCCAGCAGCGCCGGGGTCACGACGGCGGTGGCAGCGGCTCGACTTGCCGGATCGGTGCCGGATGGTTCGTCGCTGACCAGCGAGTCGCTGTGCGACCCGCGATAGGTCTCGACGTAGGCGGTCGAGACCCAGGCAGGAATGCCTTGCGACTCAGAGGGATCGGGAAATGTTGTCCACGCGATCGATTCTTTGGTGGACTTTGTCATCCCACCCCTCCTGACTATGTGTCAGCTCCGGCAGCGCCGCTACCGGACCAACCCTAGTCGCGGGTGAGCCTGCGGTGGGTCACTCGATGCGGACGCGCCGCTTCGGCACCAAGTCGTTCCACTTTGTTCTCCTCGTAGGCACCGAAGTTGCCCTCGAACCAGAACCACTTGGCCTCGTTGTCGTCGTCGCCCTCCCACGCCAGGATGTGGGTGCAGGTGCGGTCGAGGAACCAGCGGTCGTGGCTGATGACCACGGCGCAACCGGGGAACTGGTCGAGGGCGTTCTCGAGTGAACCGAGGGTTTCGACGTCGAGGTCGTTGGTCGGCTCATCCAGCAGAATCAGGTTGCCGCCCTGCTTGAGAGTCAACGCCAGGTTCAGCCGGTTGCGCTCACCGCCGGAGAGCACACCGGCAGGCTTCTGCTGATCGGGGCCTTTGAACCCGAACGCCGAGACGTAGGCCCGCGACGGGATCTCGGTCTGGCCGACCTCGATGTAGTCCAAGCCGTCGGAGACCACTTCCCAGACGGTCTTCTTCGGGTCGATGCCGGCACGGTTCTGGTCGACGTAGCTCAACTTGACCGTTTCGCCGACCTTGACTGTGCCGCTGTCCGGCTCTTCCAGGCCGACGATCGTCTTGAACAGGGTGGTCTTGCCGACGCCGTTGGGGCCGATCACACCGACGATGCCGTTGCGCGGCAGCGTGAACGACAGGTCCTTGATCAGCTGGCGCGACTCGAAACCCTTGTCCAGGTGTTCCACCTCGACGACCGTGTTGCCCAACCGCGGGCCGACCGGGATCTGGATCTCCTCGAAGTCGAGCTTGCGGGTCTTCTCCGCCTCGACAACCATCTCCTCGTAACGCTGCAGGCGGGCCTTGTTCTTGGCTTGGCGGGCCTTGGCGCCAGAGCGCACCCAGGCGAGTTCGTCCTTGAGTCGCTTCTGCAGCTTCTGGTCCTTCTTGCCCTGCACCTCGAGGCGGTCGGCCTTCTTCTCCAGGTAGGTGGAGTAGTTGCCCTCGTAGGGATAGGCGCGGCCACGGTCGAGTTCGAGGATCCACTCGGCCACGTTGTCGAGGAAGTAGCGGTCGTGAGTGACCGCGAGGATCGCCCCCGGGTAGGCGGCCAGGTGCTGCTCAAGCCAGAGCACGCTCTCGGCGTCGAGGTGGTTGGTCGGCTCGTCCAGGAGCAGCAGGTCGGGCTTGCTCAGCAGCAGTTTGCACAGCGCCACCCGCCGGCGCTCGCCCCCGGAGAGGTGCGTGACCGGCTCGTCGGGCGGCGGGCAGCGCAGCGCGTCCATCGCCTGTTCGAGCTGCGAGTCGATGTCCCAGGCGTCGGCGGAGTCGAGCTCCTCCTGGAGCTTGCCCATCTCGTCCATCAGCTCATCGGTGTAGTCGGTGGCCATCAGCTCGGCGACCTCGTTGTACCGATTGAGCTTGGCCTTGATCGGCACGCCCTCTTCGACGTTCTCCCGGACGGTCTTCGTTTCGTCCAGCTGCGGCTCCTGCATCAGGATGCCGACGGAGGCGCCCGGCGCTAGGAACGCGTCTCCGTTGTTCGCTTTGTCCAACCCGGCCATGATCCGCAGGACGCTGGACTTACCAGCGCCGTTGGGACCGACGACACCGATCTTGGCGCCGGGCAGGAAGTTCAGCGTGACGTCGTCGAGGATGACTTTGTCGCCGTGTGCTTTGCGCACCTTCTTCATCGTGTAGATGAACTCAGCCATGCCTGGGTGTCGCCTCCTGGTCTCGCGAATTTGCTCGCTGACCATCCTAGGGGGTGCCCCCGCACCGCTGTCGGCTGCTGTCAGGCGGTGAGCACCATCCCCTCGTCGGCGTCGGCGTCCTCCTCGGCGGAATCCGGGTCGCTGGCCTCCTCGGCAGGAGCGGCAACCGGCGGATTGTCCGGTCCGGCGGCGATGATCTTCTCCACCCGGGCCGCGCACCGCGCCAGATCGGGGCCAACCGCTGTCGCACGCAGCTCCACCGACGACCGGCGAACCCCGTCCTTGTCCTCAT
Source organism: uncultured Mycolicibacter sp. (assembly GCA_964292075.1). GTDB lineage: Bacteria > Actinomycetota > Actinomycetes > Mycobacteriales > Mycobacteriaceae > Mycobacterium. The sequence goes on along the minus strand of CAXYUC010000031.1, from coordinate 22,464 downwards.
ACTCGCTGGTGAAGACATGCCCCACCACGATCACCGGCAGCCCCTTGCTCAGCGACGCTCCCACCCCGGTGACCAACCTGTCCCAGCAGTTGACCGTCACGAACAGCGAGTGGCCGGTCTCCCAGCTGCCGTCAGCAGCACGCTTGCGCGAGTTGCTGGCGACCCGGAACTTGATCAGTTCGTGCTCGCCCACCCGGCGGCGAATCGGGTCGTTGACGATGTTTCCGATCACGGTCAGCGTTGTCTCGAACATGGGGTGTTTCCTTCCTGGTTGCGGCGGGCCTGACGGACTCGCCGGTGGTGCACCCATTGGGCCGGGCGGGCCCGACAAGGACGCCGGGCCGGCCGCCGCGCACAACGGCAACTGGGGAAGAACCTCGGATTGGGGATAACCCCGGCGGACGCTTAGGTCCGCGGCTTGCCGACGGTCACCGGCGCATTCCAGTTCGAGAAGGTGATCGCCACGGCGTTGTCGTCGCCGGAGGCCAGCTTCAGCGCAACCAGGTGGTGCTCGCCGGTCTCCTCGATCCAGACCGTGCAGGCGGTCCTTTTGGTGGCCTGCAGCTGCGGCACGATCTTCTGCGCCACCTCGGCCGACACCTCGCCACTGATCCGGACGGTGTGCACGTCATCGACGGTCTCGCGGCCCTCGACCTCGGGATCGACGAAATCGGTCAGCAGACCGGCCAGCCCGGTGTCCGGGCTCAGGATGCTCGCCGCGTCATAGAACTTCGCGGCCGGACCGTAGTCGACCCAGCGGCCGCCATCCTGCGACACGTAGAAATCGCCGCCGAACACCACGAACGCGACATAGGCCGGCGCGCCCCGGTAGGCGATCTTGGCGTAGCCCTTCGCGGCGGGGCCCGGCTGCTGGGTCACGTCCCCGTCGAGGGCCGTGACCGGCATGTTCGCCATGCTGCCGGTCACCGCCAGCGTCAGGTGCACGCTGGCGAGTTCGGCGGTGGTGGCGCTGGACTCCTGCAGGATCGCCGCGGCATCCGGTAGGGGCTCGGTGGACTTCTTCGCCGACCATGTTGGTGGCGTCGTCGCGGTTGACGACGCAACCGCCGAAAGGCTTGTGGAGGGGGTGGCTGAGCAACCGGCGACCAGGGCAGCGGCGACGCTGACCACGGCCAGGACGCCCGGGAGCCTGCGCATGCCCGCCATCGTAGAGGCCACCCGCCCCGCCGGGCAGCTCTTGCTGCGGCGACGAGAAGTGGGCGCGCGGTTGGTATACGTTGCTTGCGGTGGGTACCAAAGGCCGGTCCGGCAGCGGTGAACACACGAGCCGCAGCACCTGGGCACGCGACGACATCCGGGTCTCGGATCCGGCGGCCATGCAGCGCTCGATCGCCGGCACCGCGATCGGCAACTTCATGGAGTGGTACGACTTCGGTATCTACGGCTTTCTGGCCACCACGATCGCCCAGGTCTTCTACCCCAGCGACAGCTCCAGCGCAGTCGGCCTGATCGCCACATTCGGAACGTTGGCGGCGGCCTTCGCGGTCCGGCCGTTCGGCGGCATCATCTTCGGCGCGCTGGGTGACCGGATCGGCCGCAAACGGGTCCTGATCATGACCGTCACGCTGATGGCGATCGGCACCACGGTTACCGGACTGCTGCCGTCCTACGACGACATCGGAATCTGGGCGCCGATCCTGCTCATCGTCACCCGGGTCATGCAGGGGTTCTCCACCGGCGGCGAGTACGTGGGCGCGATGACCCACATCAGCGAACACGCCCCCGACCGCAATCGTGGAGCGCTGGCCGGATTTCTGCCGTTGGGCACGCTCGGCGGCTACGTGATGGGTGCGGCAGTAGTGACCGCCCTGAAATCCCAGCTGCCGGTTGCTGAGATGCTGCGGTGGGGCTGGCGCGTGCCGTTCCTGCTGGGCGTCCCGCTGGCCGTCGTCGCGTTGTACATGCGGTTGCGCATCGACGAGTCACCGGTCTTTGAAGAGCAGCTCAACGAGAACCACGACACCGCCCGCGGCAACGGTTGGGCACAGTTCCAGCGCACCGTCACACGGCAGCGCAAGGGCCTGCTGATCTGCATGGGTCTGGTGCTGGCCGAGAACGTCACCAACTACATGCTCACCGGCTATCTGCCGACATATTTCAAGCAGGTCGGCCGGATCAGCGGCAGCCGCGGACTGACGATGATCGTGGTGGCACTGCTGCTGATGCTGGTCGCGGTGGTACCGCTGGCCAAACTGTCCGATCGCATCGGCCGCAAACCGATCCTGTGGACCGGCAGCGCTCTGCTGATCGTCGGCTCCGTTCCCGCGTTCCTGTTGATCGGCCAGGGCGACAGCTATGCGCTGCGCCTGCTCGGTGTGTTGCTGATCGGGGTGATGCTGCTGTGCTTCTACAGCACCACGCCGTCAACTCTGCCCGCCCTGTTCCCCTCCACCGAGCGTTACTTCGCGGTGGCGATCGGCTTCAACATTTCGGTCTCGCTGTTCGGCGGCACCACTCCCCTGGTGGCCGAGACGCTGGTCTCGGGCACCGGCAACGTACTGGTCCCGGCCTACCTGCTGATGGGCGCCGGCGTCGTGGGGGCGATCACGGTGTGGTTCACCCCTGAGGTCGCCGGTAAGCGACTGCCCGGGTCGGGGCCGTCGGTGGCCACCGAGCAGGAGGCCGAGGCGATCGCCGAAGCAGGGCTGCGCGAATAGCGCCAGACCCGGGGATCAATGTTGACGGCGCTTACTTCGCGCCCTATGCTGACGTAAGCACTGTTAACATTACTCACGCTCGGAGAGTGCGATGCCCGCCACCATCTTCACGCCCCTGCACCTGGCCAACGGCTCCGTCATCGAAAATCGCCTGGTCAAGGCCGCCATGGAGGAGAACATGGCGGTTGCCGGCCAGCTGCCCGATGAGTCGCTGTTCCGGCTGTACCGGCGGTGGAGCCAAGGCGGCGCCGGGCTGATCATCACCGGCAATGTGATGGTGCACGCCGAGGCGCTGACCGGACCGGCGGGCGTCGTGCTCGACGCGCAGGCCCCGCTGGAGCCGTTCCGGCAGTGGGCGGCCGCGGCCCGCAGCGGCGGCTCACGGGTGTGGATGCAGATCAACCACCCCGGCCGGCAGGTGATGGCCGACATGCCCGGTGTCGCGTGGGGCCCCTCGGCCATCCGCGTGGATATCGGTCGCAACAGCAAGCGGCTGGCCCAGCCCGTCGAGATGACCGCCGAGCAGATCGACGCGACGGTGGCACGCTTCGCCGAGACCGCTCGGCTCGCAGAACAGGCCGGGTTCGACGGCGTCGAGATCCACGCCGCCCACGGCTATCTGCTCTCGCAGTTCCTCTCGCCGCTGTCGAACCGGCGCACCGATCAGTGGGGCGGAACATTGGCGAACCGGGCCCGGCTGCTGCTCGACATCGTTCGCGCGGTCCGCTCGTCGGTGTCCCCCGCGTTCACGGTGGCGGTCAAGCTCAACTCGGCCGACTTCCAGCGTGGCGGCTTCGACGCCGACGACGCCGCGGCGGTGATCGGGCTGCTGGCACCCCTCGGGGTCGACGTGGTTGAACTCTCCGGTGGCAGCTACGAAAGCCCCGCCATGACCGGCCAGGCCGCCGATGAGCGGACTCGAGCCCGTGAGGCGTACTTCCTCACCCTGGCCGAGGAACTGGCCCAGGCCAGTCCGCTGCCGCTCATGCTGACCGGCGGCATCGTCCGCCGATCGGTGGCCGACGAAGTCCTCGCCGGCGGTATCGACCTGGTCGGCATGGGGACCGCGCTGGCCGTCGATCCCGATCTGCCGAACAAGTGGCGCGCCGGCACCGATGCTGCGGTCGAACTGGCCCCGGTCACCGTCAAGGACAAAGCCGCCGCGTCCGCCATCAGCATGGCCCGGGTCCGCTATCAGCTGCGCCGGCTGGGCAAGGGCAAACAACCCCGACCCACCGTGCATCCGTTCACCGCCTACGCCCAGGAGGCCGTCTTGCGGCGCCGGGCACTGCGCCGCTACCAGAGCTGGCTGCCCGCCCGCGCCGCGTGACCGCCCCGAAGAAGAATGGACTATGAGCATCCCCGACCAAACTCCCAGCCGCCCTTTCGATCTGGTGATCTTCGGCGCCACCGGTTTCACCGGTGGTCTGACCGCCGACTATCTGGCCGCCCATCTTCCCGCCGACGCGCGGTGGGCCCTGGCCGGCCGCAACCAGACCAAGCTCGAAGCCGTGCGCGACCGGCTCGCTGCCCTCAATCCGGCCGCCGCCACGCTGCAACTCCTGCTGGCCGACAGCAATGATCCGGAATCGCTGCGCGCGGTGGCCGAATCCGCGCGGGTGGTGATCGCCACGGTCGGCCCCTATCTGGAGCACGGTGAGCCCCTGGTGGCGGCGTGCGCTGCGGCCGGCACCGACTACCTTGACCTCACCGGCGAGCCGGAGTTCATCGACCGGATGTATCTGAACCACCACGCCACGGCCGTCCAGAGCGGCGCGCGGCTGGTTCACGCCTGCGGATTCGACTCCATCCCCCATGATTTGGGCGCCTTCTTCACCGTCCAGCACCTGCCCGACGGGGTGCCGCTGACGGTCCGCGGCGTGGCACGCGCCAACATGATGATCTCCGGCGGCACGTTGCACTCCGCGCTGGCGCAGCTGTCGCGCTTGCGGCAGATGCGCCAGGTCGAGGTGGCGCGCAAGAAGGCCGGACCGCACAGCGATGGCCGCCGAACGCGCGCCCGCGTCGGTGTTCCGCGCCGTGATGCCGAACTCGGTGTGTGGCTGCTGCCCCTGCCGACGGTCGATCCCCAGATTGTGCAGCGATCGGCGGCCGCCCGCGCCGAGTACGGCCCGGACTTCACCTACACCCACTACGCGGGCCTGCGGCGGGCCAGCACGCTGGCGGCGGCCCTCGCGGGCGACGGCGCGTTCGTCGCCGCCGTGCAGGTGCCGCGACTGCGTCGGGTGCTCGGCAGCCGAATCCCGCAGGGTGAGGGCCCCTCGGAGTCGCGGAGGGCCAATTCGTGGTTCACGGTCGACTTCATCGGCGAAGGCGGCGGCAAGCAGGTGCACACCCAGGTCCGCGGCGGCGATCCGGGCTACGGCGAGACCGCGAAAATGCTGGCGGAGTCGGCTATGTGCCTGGCGTTCGACGACAACCCGCGGACCTCCGGTCAGCTCACCACCGTCGCTGCGATGGGCGAGAACCTGCTGCGCCGGCTCACCGACGCCGGTATCTCATTCAGTGTCCTCGAGGACGCGACGAGCCAGGCCCCGGAGCCCTTCGTACCCCCGGACACCGCCGAGGCACTGGCGGGATTGACCATGCCGCTCGCCGAGGCCATGCGCTCGCAGCGGGCGATCCGCCGGCTGCACTTCGCCCCGGTCGACGAAGACCTACTGCGCGAAGTGCTTGCGCTCGCGCTCAAGGCTCCCACCAGCTCCAACAGCCAGGACTGGGCATTCGTCGTGGTGAACGACGCCGAGCAGAAGCGGCGTCTGGTGCGCAGCTATCAAAGGATTTCCAAGCTTCTCAACGGGTTCGCCAGGCGCACCGCCCCCGACGAACCAACGCGACGCCAGTTGCGGGTGTCCGAGTGGCAGGGCGAGCACTTACACGAAATGCCGACCCTCGTCGTCGCCTGTTACCGGCGCACCCTCAAGCACCAGCCGGTCGGGTGGCCGCAGATCAGGGTCACCTCGTTCTACGGTTCGGTCTATCCGGCGGTGCAGAACCTGCTGCTGGCGTGTCGAGCCGTGGGCCTGGGCGCCTCACTGCAGACGCTGCCGTTGTGGTTGGTCCCCCGCACGCGCCACGTGCTGGAGCTGCCGCCGGAAATGGTGCCGGTGTGCATCATTCCGATCGGCTGGGCTCGCGGGCGCTACGGCCCGACCCAGCGTCCGCCGATCGACGACGTGGTGCACGTCGATCGATTCGGCCACCAGCCGTGGCGATCAGTTCAGGCCGACGAGGTCGGCGGAGACGGCCCATAGCCCGTCGATGAGCTTGGGGTCGTGCGCTTGCCGATTCTCGCGACCATGGGCGCGATGCCGGTCGAAGTAGACGCCGTTGATCTCGGGGTCGGCGCCGCGGTTGGCCAGTTCGATCAACGGGGTGGCGCCCTGGGCTGGGGTGATGGTCGCGAGGTGGCGCAGCGGGGTGCGGTAGAGCAGGCCGACAAACCACGAGTCCCGACCGAAGCTGGTCGCGACCGGACCGGGATGTACTGCGGCCGAGACGATCCCGTCGTCAACCCAGCGCTGGGCGATGCCGCGGGTGAACAGGATGTTCATCAGTTTGCTGGTCCCGTAGGCCCGCGTCTCGAAGGCACGTCGGCGCCGATAGTCCAGGTCGTCGAGATCGACGTGTCCGAATCGGTTGCCGACGCTGGAGGTGTTCAGCACCAGCGCGCCGCCGGCTGCGGCCAGTCGATCGCGCAGCAGGTTGGTCAGCAGGAAGGGCGCGAGGTGGTTAATCCCGAAGTTGGGTTCATGCCCCTGCGCCGTACGCAGGCTCGGTGCGAAGGTGCCGCCGGCGTTGTTCAGCAGGACGTCGATGGCGCCGACCTGTTCGCGGATCTGTTCGGCCAGCGCCCGAACCTGGTCCAGATCGGCGAAATCAGCGGTGAGCGCGGTGGCACCGGCGTCGGCGGCGACCGGTGCCAATTTCTGAGCCGAGCGGCCGACGACCACGAGGTTGACCTCCGGTCCGGCCAAGGCGCGCGCTGCGACGGCGCCGATGCCGTCACTGGCACCGGTGATCACGATCGTTCGGGGTGAGGTCACTGCACAGTCTCCTTCGCTTCGTCGCCGCGACGCCTTATGTTAGCGACGCTTACACGCGCGTGCTGCTAACATTAGGAACTCATGTAAGCGGCGTCAACACGGGGTAGCCACAGATGTCAGCGTCGATCAAGACCTATCACCACGGCGACCTGCCCGGAACCCTGCTGCGCGCCGCTATGGATCTCCTTGAGGAAAACGGCGCCACGGAGTTGTCGCTGCGTGCCGCCGCCCGCCGCGCCGGCGTATCGACCGCGGCACCCTACCGACATTTCGCCGACCGGAACGCTCTGCTGTCGGCGATCGCCGCGGTGGGCTATCGCGAACTGGCCACCGACCTCATCGCGGCACATCCGGCGCCGAAGACGACGGACGACCTCGCTGCGATCGCCGTCGCCTACGTCCAGTTCGCGCTGGAGCGGCCCGGGCTCTTCCGGGTGATGTTCACCGAGCAGTGCGACCCGAGCAACGCCGAACGGGTGGACGCCGTCACCGCGATCCAAGAGTATCTGAACTCCATTGTGCGGCAGGTATTTCCATCGTCCGACTCGGAGGCGATGGCCACCGCCGTATGGGGATTGGTGCACGGCCTGGCATTCCTGCACCTCGACGGCAAGCTCGACACCTCATCGGCACAGGTCGTCGCCGACACGGTGCGGGCAGCGGTACGCGCCGCGGCCGGTCAGATCGCCTAGGCGGGCCGCCGCACTGACCTCAGCGCTGCACCGTCCCGTCGCGGCGGGCCATCTCGGCCAGCATCGCGTTGTAGGCGGCCAGGTCGGCGTCGTCGTCGCGGTCGGCGGCGCGGTCGAGCCGCTTCGCGGTGCGCCGATCACTGCGATGCCACTGCACCAGCAGCGCAATCATCACCATGAGCAGGGGCAATTCGCCTGCCGACCAGGTGATGCCGCCGCCCAGGTGCTGGTCACCGGCCAAGTCGGTGTGCCAGGGCAGACCCAGCGCACCGTAGAACCACTCCCCGAGCACCTTGTGCATCCCCATCAGGAAGACCCCGAAGAAGCCGTGCAGCGGCAACGAGGCGAACACCACCGCCAGTTTGGCCAGCGGTGAGATGGGCTTCGGCGTGGGGTCCACGCCGATCACGACCCAATAGAAGAGGTAGCCGCTGAGGATGAAGTGGATGTTCATCGCAAGGTGCCCGGCATGGCTGCCGGCGATCGAGTCGAACAGGCTGCTGAAGTACAGCCCGTAAAAGCCGACGACGAAGATCACCGCCGCGATGATCGGATTGGTGAGGACCCGCGAAACCCGGCTGTGCAGCGCGGCCAGCAGCCATTCCCGCATCCCGGGCGGCTCGCCGCGACCGGCCACCGGCAGCGCACGTAGCGCCAGCGTGGTCGGCCCGCCCAGCACCAGCAGGATCGGCACCAGCATCGACAGCAGCATGTGCACGGCCATGTGCATGCTGAACATCGCCGGCATGTAGCGGCCGGTGCCCGACGACGTGGCGAACAGCAGGGTCAGGCAGCCCAGCATCCACGCGGTGGTGCGGCCCGCGGGCCAGGCGTCGCCGCGGCGTCGCAGCCGCAGTACACCGGCCAGATATACGCCGGCCAGAACTATCGCGGCGGTACCGAAGACGACGTCGTATCGCCAGTCGAACAGGATCCGCGCCACGGTCGGCGGGCCGGCGAAGTCGTAGCCGATCTTGACCATCGGGACCGACGGGTTGAGCACCGTCGGCGGGGGTGGCGGGGTGCGGCCCAACCCCACTGCGACGCCGAAGGTGAGCGCGAAGACGACGGCCTCCGTCAACGCCAGCCGAATCAGCGGGGCGCGGTTGTTCGGGTCCGCCTGCAGCGCCGCCACCCCGCGGCGTCGCTGCCCGACACCGAGGGCACCGAGCACACACAGCGCGACGAACTTGGCCACCACCAGCTGACCGTACGGGCTGGTCAGCAGATCGGCGGGGGTCAACCGAACCAGCGCGTTGAGCACTCCGGACAGGCCCATCGCCACGAAGCACCACAGCGCCACGGTGGAGAATCGCCGGGCGGCCAAGTCGGCGTGTTCCCCGCCGCGAATCGCGTGCACCAGCAGCGCCAGCAGGCCGCCGGCCCACAGACCCGCGGCGACCAGGTGGATCAGCAGGCTGTTGGTGGCCAGGTCGTGTGACCCGCCGGCAGCCGAATGCCCGGTCAACCCCAACGGGATCAGGGTCAGCAGCGAACCCGCCAGCAGCACCGGTGTCCAGGACCAAAGCAGCACGGGCAGGCTCGCCAGCATCACCACCGCGGCCAGCAGCGCGGTCCACCGCCAGGCCGACGCGGTGTCGACCAGCCCGGCCAGCGACCAGGCCGTCGCCGGGTCGAGGAACTCAGACAAGGGGTGGCCGGAGACATCGGAGATGGTCAGCGGAACCAGCAGTGCGGCGCACACCGCCCAGGCTCCCGACGCCGCGGTGCCCAACCGCAGCGCCCGGTAGCCGGCGACGTCGAGTACCCCGCTTTGCTGCGGGGGCACCAGGAACGCCGCGAGCAGAAATGATCCGACCGCCAGCACCGCGGCCATTTCGCCGGCCGCCCGCACGAATGGCAGCCCCAGCGTGGTCACGGGACCCGGGTCGGGCAGGCCGGTGGCGGTCAGGGCGTCGGCCAACGACAGCGCCCCGATTCCGGCGGCGATGCACCCGGCCAGCATCGCCAACCCGGCCAGCATCGGCACCACGATCGCCGTGCGGCTGCGGGTCGCCGTAGTAGCCGTCATGGCTCCCAGCGTATGGTGCGCGCCCGCCGTGCCGCATACCAGGCGGGCGACGTTCCGGGCGGTCCCACTACCTGCTCAAACCCCGCCAATGCCGTCGTACCTCCATGTCCCGGGCGGCAAACGCCTCCCGGGCGATGCGGGCGATGTGGTCGGAGTCCTGCAGGATGCGGCGCAATTCGGCCCGGAACGCTTTCCGGCGGCCTGCCAGATCCGGCGCGGGTTCCAGCAGGCCCTGATCGGCGACCACCTGACAGGCCGTCGCGAACAGCAGGGTGGACACCGACTCGCTGCTGCGGACGCGCCCCTGCGCCACGTACTGGCGGCCGACGCCCAGGGCCAACTGTGTCAGTTCGTTCTCGCCGATGTCCGCCGGTGCGTCGCAGAGCACATCGGCGACGATCGCGTAGGACTCGAAGAACACCCGCAGCATGACGTCGGAGGTCACCGGGGTCTTCTCGGACAGGATGCCGTCGATCTCGGCGCCACCGGCGCCGACCCGCTCCTGCCAGTCACCGAACCAGGACATCTCCTCGGCGATGTTGTCGCGGAATGATGCGGAGTCGGCGAAGTAGAAGTCGAACTTGAGCAGGTCGCGCAGCCGCATCGCCTGAGTCCAGAACGCGTCCAGCCGGTCGCCTTCGCCGCGGCCGGCGTGCGCCAGGGCCAGCTCGACGATCGAGGTCTCCAGGAAGGCGTGGATCACCGAGTTGCGGTAGAACGACGCGGCGTGCTCGTCTTCGGGGGCGATCCGCCATACCGACTCTCGCCCGCCGTCGACCCGGGTGACCGGATGCCCGTTGGACAGCGCATCCACCGCTGCGCGTACCCCGTCGCGGCTGCGCAGCCGCAACCCGCTGGTGGAGATCGGAGTCTGCTTGCGTTCCAGGTAATCCAGACCGGCCTGCAGCGAATGGTGGATCTGGTCGAGGGTCAACGCCAGCCCGTGCGTGGTCAGCAGCAACGCCGACACCAGACCGGTCGCGCTGATCGGGGTGACGCGCTGGATCCGCCAGGCCACCTCGATGGCCATCTTCTGCATGGCCAGCCGCTTGGCGTCCGGGTCGGTCGCCGTCTGGCTGTCGGGGGCACCGAGGTATTGGCGCATCGATACGGCCTCGGGGAATCGCACGTAGATCTTGCCGTAGTTGCGTTCGCCCTGCGCCTTGATGAAGCGGTAGAGCCAGCGGATCCCCTCCGGTGTCTTCTCCCCGCCCCGGGCGTAGGCGGCGTACTCGTCGGCCTCGTGCAGTTGGTCGAAGCTGATCGAAACGCCCTGCAGGAGAACATCTTCAGTGCGATCATCCAGGTAGGCATCCGCGACGTAGGTCATCAGGCCGAGCTTGGGAGGCAGCATCTTGCCGGTGCGCGACCGGGTGCCCTCGATGGACCAGCTCAGGTTGAACCGCTTCTCCATCACGTAGCCGACGTACTCCTTGAGCACGTATTTGTAGAGCGGGTTGTTGCCGATGCTGCGGCGGATGAAGATGACCCCGGAGCGGCGCAGTAGCGGCCCCATCAATCCGAACGACAGATTGATACCGGCGAAGACGTGGACCGGCGGCAGCCGATTCTCCTGCATCGCCACCGGCATGACCGCGCCGTCGATGTAGGACCGGTGGGAGAACAGCAGCACCGCGGGGTGGTTCTCCAGGGCGGTGCGCAGCGCGGCGACCTGATACTCGTCGTAGTCGATCTCGGGGTCGAAGCCGCGGCTGAGCATCCGGGTCAAGACGGCGACCATGTCGACCGAGACCCGACTCCAGCCGGTGGACAGCTCGTCGAGCATCTTGCCGGCCTCGTCGACGGTGGCGCCGGGAATGCCTTCCAGTCCCTCACGAAATCGGGTGGACGCCAAGATCTCCGGTTTCACCAGTCGCGGCGACTTGTATTGTGGGCCCAGGATCCGGTTCTCGGCGCGTTCCAGCGCCAGCACCGCGCGGCGCGTGACGAAATGCGCGAAGTCCCGGGGGTTTTCACCGACGGTGTTCTCACTCCACTGGCTGCGCAGGTCGGCGACGCTGGCCGGCTCACCCACCACGACGCGGGCCAGCGACGACTCGGTCCGCAGGATCTGGCGCTGTTGACGCTCACTGGGCCGGTAAGGATTGCGGCCGGGCAGCAAGGCGGCCACCCGCTTCAGGGCGGAGGCTTCGGCACGGGGCATCCAGAAGACCCGCACCGGCAGGATCGACCGCCGCTCGTCGCGTTCGAGGTGCCCCACCAGCCGAGCCATCGCCCCGGGTGAGCGCTGCGACGGGTCGAGTTCCAGCAGTTCGACGCGGTCGCCGGGCCGGCCGTCTCGGTACCGTTCCAGCCACTCGTGAACGAGGTCGGCCTCCACCGGCGACTTCACGTAAGCCAAGACCAGCGTGTCGGCGGTTGCGGCGGAACCCGAGGGGTCGGTGGCCGGTGATGTCGTCACTGCTCCCCCTTCGGGGCCGGCGGCTTCTTGGCTGGAGCCTTCTTGGCCGGGACTTTCTTGGCGACAGCCTTTTTGGCCGCGACTTTTTTCGCCGGCGCTTTCTTGGCTGGTGCCTTCTTGGCCGGCGCCTTCTTAGCTGGTGCCTTCTGCTTGGGCGACCAGGCCGGCAACTCGTCGACCGGCCAGTCGGCCAGGGTGTCCAGGTACAGCTGGCGAACCTCCGCGATCCGCTCGGGCAGCGTGTCGACCGTCCAGTCCTCGACCGAGATCGCCGGGAACACCGCAACGTCCACCGTGCCGGGGTGGGCGCTGATCGAGTCCCGGGCGGCGACCACCTCGGCGTTGCGGATGATCACCGGCACGATCGGAATCCCGGCCGCCATCGCGAGCCGGAACGGGCCCTTCTTGAACGGGCCCACCCCGGTGGTGTCCACCCGGGTGCCTTCGGGCGCGATCACCACCGACAGACCGCGCTTGGCGCGTTCCTCGACCTCCTGCAGGGACTCCACGGCCGCGGCCGCATCGTCTCGGTCGATGAACACCATCTCGGTCAGCTTTCCCAACGCGCCGGCGATCGGGTCTTTCTCCAGTTCCCGTTTGCCGACGCTGATCCAGTTGTCGCGCACCAGCGATGCGGTGATCACCGGATCGACCTGGTTGCGGTGGTTGAAGATGAACACCGCCGGCCGGATCGCGGTGAGGTTTTCTTTGCCGATCACGTTGAGCCGCACGCCATTGAGACCCAACAGCACCTGCGGGAACAGCGCGGTGAAGAAGTTGACGCCCCGGCGGCGGCTGCCGCTCAGCAGGCCCAGCCCGATCGCGCCCGCGCCCACCGGGACGATCGAGCTGAGCCCGGCCAGGTTCCGCAATTGCCCGACGACCCCGCTGCCGCGACTGCTGAACTGCAGGATCGGCCAGCCGCGCTTGCGGGCGACCGAGGCCATTTTGCCCTCGGGGTTCGTCGGTCGCGGATTGCCGACCAGATGCATCAGCGCGACGTCTTCGTCCCCGTCGGCATAGAAGTAGCTGTCCTGCAGGTCGATGTCGTGTTCGGCGGCGAACTTCTGCACTGCGGCGGCTTTGCCCGGCCCCCACAGGATCGGTTCGACCACCTCGCCGGTGAGGGCACCGTCCTCGTCGGTGACGAAGGCGTTGGTGAGCGTGTTGGTGATGCCCAGGAAACGGGCCACCGGTTCGACCTGAATGGTCAGCGCCGAAGAGCTCAGCACCACGGTGTGCCCGCGCGCTTGGTGCGCCCGCACCACTTCGCGCATCTCGGGGTAGATGCGCTTGGCGATCTTCTGGACGAACAGCCGCTCGCCGATTTCGTCGAGGTCACTGATCGAACGGCCCCGCAGTGCCGACGACGCCGTAGTGATGAGCTCCTCGAACTCGATGCGGCCGAGCTGATGGTTGAGTCCGGCCTGGATCATGCCGAACAACTCGCCCAGCCCCATGTCGCGGCTACGGAATCGCTCCCGGGTGAGGATGACGGCGGTGAAGCCGGCCACCAGGGTGCCGTCGAGATCGAAGAACGCGCCGATCTTGGGGCCGGGCGGGCTGGCCGCGATCTCGGCCACCGATCCGGGCAGCCGCATGTCGCGCGGCGGCCGAGCCTTCGCGTCGTCGGTCATGACTCGTCACCGGAGCTGAATGAGGCCGGCACGCAGCGCGGCGCGGGATCGCCGGCGAGCGCCAGCACTTCGTCGAAGCCCTCCACCAGGCAGGTGGCGAACAGCTTCTCGTCGCGGACGGCTGCGCGGTCGTAGCGGACCGTGACGGTGCACTCGCCGCCGCGGGAGATCAGCACCACCATCATCGCGACGCCCGGCAAGGGACCGATTCCGTAGTGCCGCAGCACCTTCGCGCCCGCGATATAGGTTTCGCCGGGATAGAACGCCACGTTGCTGGCCTGCACGTCGGCGCTGACCACCGACTCGGTCATCTTCTCCAGAACCGGGGACGGAAAGACGCTCAGCAGGGGCGCGATGGAGCCGATCACGTCCATCGCGGGCTCGTCGCGACGCTGGGTCATCTGGGCCCGAATCCGCTTGATCCGCTCGACCGGGTCGACGACTCCGACCGGGGCGGCCAGGTTCACCCCGGCGAACCGGTTGCCGCCGGCGGGATCGGCATCGGCGCGCAGGTTCACCGGGATCGCCATCGGCAAGGTCGCGATCGGCACCCCCAGCGCCCGGTGATAGCGCCCCAGCGCACCGGACAGGGCAGCCAGGTAGGCGTCGTTGATGGATCCACCGCCGGCCTTGGCGGCCCGGTGCAGATCCGACAGCCGGACGTCGATCGCCTGGGTCCGGGTGGCCAGGCTGCGCCGGCGCAGCAGCGGGGACGGTTCGGCTGCCTGGCTCATCACTCGCGCGCCCGACCGGGCGTAGGTGATGGCGCCGGTGACCGCCGACAACGGGTCGCGCACCGTGCGGGTCGCCATCGACAGCGCCCCCAGCAGCACATCGCGGGTGCTGCCGAGCATCGCGATCGGCAGGTGGTTGATGCCGTCACGCATCAGGTCGTTGGCCGACAGGTCTTGCGGCACCGGTTGCGGCGGCATCGACCGGGCCGGCGGATCGCGCTCCAGGTCATAGATCCGGCCGAACATCGCAGCACCCCCGACACCGTCGGTGACCGCGTGACTCAGGTGCATCAAGGTGGCAGACCGCCCGTCGGCCAGCCCCTCCACCAGCGTCGCCGACCACAGCGGGCGCTGAATGTCCATCGGTGATTGCAGGGCCACCTCGGCCAGATCGAGCACCTCGCGCAAGCCCCCGGGTTCGGGGACCCGGACCCGCCGGACATGAAAGTCGAGGTTGAAGTCGGGGTCCACCACCCACCGCGGCGCAGCGGTCGGCAGCGTGGGCACTACGACCTTCTGGCGCAGCCGCAGCACTTTCCGGGAGACGTTCTCGAACAGGCTCCGGAAGCGGTCCCAGTCCGGGGTGGTGTCGAGCAGCTCCAGGCCCATGATGCCCGAGCGGGTGCGCGGGTTGGCCTCTCCGCGGTGCAACAGGTAGTCGAGAGCACCGAGCTCGGTGGGCAGTCCGGCGGCGTCCACGCGGTCACCCACGCCGAGCTCCCCACGCTGCGGCAGTGCCCCGCCCTGCCCGGCACACCGAGGCTGTCACCACACACCACTCCTGATTCACAGACGTCACGAGCACCATTCAACGCTAATCGTTTGCCCACGGCGACGGGTGTCGATTGGCGCAGATCCGGATCACTGCCGATAAATCGAAATACTGTGTTGGCCGGTTGAATTGGAAACCGGCGGTTTAGCGAGGCGCGACGAAGGAGAGGCGCAGCTGGAAGCGCCGCATGCACCCGGCGGTATGGCGAGGCTCGGTCGGCGCGGATCTACCGCTACCAGCGGATAAACTGGACCCGCATTGCCTCCGTAGCTCAGGTGGATAGAGCACATGACTTCTAATCTTGTGGTCGCAGGTTCGAGTCCTGCCGGGGGCGCGTCAGCCGGGGGCGAGGTGCCGGCAGTCCGTATTGCGTGGCAGTGTGTCGCGGAACGACAAAGAGACCGGGAAAATCGGAAAGGCAGGTCAATGAGCCACGAACGGACGCTCATCTTCTTCACCATGTTCATGATCGCGATGGTGGGGGTGACCGCAGGGGTCGTCACCTGGATCGGCTGACCGCTCCTCACCGCGGTAGCGTCGGCTTACATGACACGCTCCGACCTCGTCTTATACAACGTCACTGACCGTGTAGCGCTGATCACCGTCAACGATCCGGACCGGCGTAACGCCGTCACCGGAGCCATGTCGGTGCAGCTGCGGGCCGCCGTTGAGCGGGCCGAAGCCGACCCCGGTGTGCACGCGGTGGTGGTCACCGGCGCGGGCCGGGCGTTCTGCGCCGGAGCCGACCTGTCGGCCCTCGGAGCGGCGACCGAGGACGGGCTATTGGCGCTGTACGACGGTTTCATGGCGATCGCGCAGTGCACGTTGCCCACGATCGCCGCGGTCAACGGTGCCGCGGTGGGTGCGGGCCTGAACCTGGCGCTGGCCGCCGACGTACGTATCGCCGGGCCGGCGGCACTGTTCGATGCCCGGTTCCAGCAGCTGGGTCTGCATCCCGGCGGCGGTGCCACCTGGATGCTGCACCGGGCGGTGGGGCCTCAGGTGGCCCGGGCCGCACTGTTGTTCGGCATGCGTTTCGGCGCCGAGGCCGCGGTGCGGCACGGCTTGGCGCTGCAGATCGACGACGACCCGGTCACCGCGGCGATGACGCTGGCCGCCGGGCCGGCTTCGGCGCCTCGGCAGGTGGTCTTGGCGACCAAGGCGACGATGCGCGCCACCGCCAGTCCCGGTGCTATCGAGGGCGACCAACACGAGTTCGCCAAGCAGACCGAGCTGGGTCCGCAGGCAGCCTCCGTCGAGTCGCCGGACTTCGCCGCACGGCTGGCCGCAGCACAACGCAGATAGCGGCACCCGGCTACAGATCCAGCAGCGCGGTCTCCGGTTGTTCGATCAGATCGCGAAGCCCACACAGGAATTCGGCGGTCTGCGCGCCGTCGGCCCGGGCATTTCGGACGGGCGTCGTCGACCGATCTGTTGAACTCACATGCCGGTTCCGGCGGGGCGATCACGCCCCACTTGAAGCCCGTGGACGCCCTTAGCTGTTTCGACCAGAGTTTGAAACGCGTCCGCAGTTGCCCGATCGGCGGGAAAGAGCAACTCGATTGCCAACTCCGAAATCGTTACCTCGAACGGCATGTCGAACGCGCCGAACATGCAAATGAACGACCAGGTGGAACCGTCGGGTGCCCGGACCTTCATCGATCCCATGCTCTGTGTGGACTCCGATTCCACGGGGAGACAGCGATCGTCTAGGTGGCGTATGAAGTCCTCGATCTGCTCAAGAAACGGTGCGAGCTCTTCGTCAGGCGAGACAACGAGTTGACGCTGGATGCGATCACGAAAGTACCCTGCTACTTCGCGGGCGTTGACAAATCGGGGAATCATTTCCATGCCGACGCGTATGACGTTGACCGGTGGGATCAACACCGCGGGATCGACGCCGTCGATGAGTGCCTGCATGGCTGCATTGCCAGCGAGCAGGTTCCAGCGACGGTCGAAAACGATTGCCGGATACGGCTCGTGACTGGCCAAGATTCGCTTCAGTGCCGCGCGGAACGATGTGAGCTCGGGTGCGCCGAGTGAGTGCTCAGGGAATGCTGGCGCGTATCCGGCGCCGAGAAGCAGCCGGTTGCGCTCGCGGAACGGGATGTCAAGTCGCTCGGCAACCCGCAGCAGCATGTTCCGACCGGGTTTGGAGCGGCCGGTCTCGACAAAACTCAAGTGGCGCGCCGATATGCCCGCGTCGAGCGCGAGCTCCAGTTGACTCAGCCGCTGCCGCTGTCGCCACTCCCGCAGCAGCGGCCCAACCCAATGGGCGGAACCACTGATCGTCATCCGCACTGACTGTACGACACCCGGTGCGGTTCGCCATTACCTCCAGGTAATCGACAACATGACCTTCGATCGTGACGATCCATTACGAGATTCTCCTCAACACCGAGCAAGGAGCGGCGTCATGAAACACGGGATGGCTTTCGGTCGAGTCGGCGTGCTGGCTATCGGACTGGGACTTGGGGCGGCGCTGGCCGCCGTTCCGTGCGTTGCCGCGGCCGAGACACTCGACCGGAATGATGTCGCAATCCCGTTGGACGGGTTGATATCCGCCCAGGCCGGCATGGCGACAGCCAGCCCGTACACCTGGGACTCCGCGACTGCGCTGGCCAGCGTGCCGGGCGTCGGCTCTACCGGGATATTCGATCTGAATGATTTCGCCATCTCGATTGACGGCAAGACGCTCTTCCAGGACGGCACCGCGACCGCCACGTCGGGATCCGGGGACATCGCTATCGCCTTCGGTTCCGGTAGTAGCGCCTACGCTGTCGGTGGCACTGGCGACTTCGCACTGGCCGCCGGCATTGATAGCTGCGCGGGAGCCGGCGGCGTGGACTGCCTTGGCGACAACGGAACCGGCAACAACGACATGGCCATCGCCATCGGCAACAACAGCGGCAGCCCCAACGGTGCGGCAGCCACCCTCGGCGACCACAACGTCGCCATCGACCTGGGCAACAACCACGGCAGCGTGCTCGGCGCCTTGGCCTTTACCGGCAACAACGACATCGCGATCGACCTCGGCGACAACAATGGCACCGCCAGTGGTGCCGGAGCCTTCAAAGGCAACAACGACACCGCCATCACCATCGGCAACAACACCAACAGCGGTCTGTCGGAGACTTTCGGCGGCGGTGCTCAGGCCACGCTCGGCAATAACAACACTGCCCTGCAGTTTGGTAACAACAACGGTGACGGCAGCGTCTCGCCCTTCGGATACGGCCCCATCGCCGGTGGCGCAAACGGTCTCCCCGGCAGCAACGACTTTGCCGCCACCTTCGGCAACAACGACACTGCCCTGGCCGGCATCCCCGGCGACCATGACCTCGCCGCCGTCTTCGGTGATTCGCTCAACGCGCTGGCGACCGGCGGCGACGGGCTGTCCACGATCGAACCGCCGTTCCTGATGCCGTGGTAGCCAGAAGCCCCGCCGGAGTCGCCTGTCGCGACATGGCGACGAAACTTTTGTCATCGCTACCTGGAGGGACCAACTGGTGACGCCTGATCACGAAATCCTGATTGTCGGAGCGGGATTCTCCGGGATCGGCGCGGCGATCATGCTGGACAAGGCCGCTATGACCGACTATCGGATCATCGAAGCGGGCGAGGGTGCGGGCGGAACCTGGTACTGGAACACCTATCCGGGAATCGCCGTGGATATCCCGTCAGCCGCCTACCAATTCTCGTTCGAACAGAGCTCGACGTGGTCACGCACCTACGCGCGGGGGCACGAACTGCGGACCTACGCCGACTACTGCGTAGACAAGTACGGGCTGCGTTCGAGGATCCGGTTCAACACCACAGTGCTCCGGGCGGTGTTCGACGAGGAGACAGACCTGTGGCGGCTCGACCTCGATTCGGGTGACGCGCTGACCGCACGTTTCCTGGTCAACGCCAGCGGGGTGCTGACCACGCCGAAGCCACCCGACATCGATGGCATCGACTCGTTTGCCGGCGTGACCATGCACACGGCACGGTGGGACCACACCCAAGACCTCACCGGCAAGCGGGTGGCGGTCATCGGGACCGGCGCCTCCGCGATTCAGCTGATTCCCGAGATCGCGCCGATCGTCAAGCGGCTGACCGTCTTTCAACGCACCCCGATCTGGTGCTTCCCCAAGAAAGATGTTCCGATCTCGCCGGCCGCTCGCCGGCTCATGCGAGTACCGGGAGGCAAAGCTGTCCAACGGCTGATCAGCCAGGCATACGTCGAGCAGATCTTCCCGTTGGCAACGCACTACTTCACTGTCAACCCGCTGGTCAAGCAGATCAACGAAGCCGGAAGGGCCTATCTGCGCTCGCAGGTCCACGATCCAGAGTTGCGCGACAAGCTGATGCCGCACTACGCCGTCGGCTGTAAGCGGCCGGGCTTTCACAACACCTATCTGTCGACGTTCAATCGCGACAACGTCCGATTGGTCACCGAGGCCATCGACAAGATCAGCGACGCCGGGGTGTTCACCACCGCCGGTGAGTCTCACGACGCCGACGTCCTGATCCTGGCGACCGGGTTCAAGGTCACGGACACCGACAACATACCGACCTATCCGGTAACCGGCTGCGGCGGCAAGCCGCTGGCCCAATTCTGGGACGAGAACCGTCAGCAGGCCTACGAAGGTGTGAGCATTCCGGGCTTCCCGAATCTGTTCACCGTGTACGGTCCGTACGGCTTCGTGGGATCGTCGTACTTCTCGCTGATCGAAGCGCAGACGCACCATATCGTCCGCTGTCTGAGGCAGGCTCGCCGCAGGCGCGCGACCCGGGTGGAGGTCCGCGGGGAGGCCAATGACCGCTATTTTGCCGAGATGATGCGCAAACGGCATCGGCAGATCTTCTGGCAGGACAGCTGCAAGACCGCCAACAGTTACTACTTCGATAAGAACGGCGACGTGCCTTTACGACCGGCCAGCACCGCCGAGGCGTATTGGCGCAGCCGGTGGTTCCCGTTGAGCGACTACAGGTTTACCGGCGAACGCCTGCCCTACGCGGCGTGTCGCCAATAACCCGGCCTGGCTAGACGGTATGTGGTGACGCCCGGCTTCTGTCGGGGGTTGCGGGCCGGGGCCTCACTCACAAAAACTCGTGGGTTACCGAGCAGAAGTCCCTGCCCGGCCTATCCGACATTTGTGGGAGGCCCCGGTGTTTACAGAGCGTACGAGCGTAGGGCTCGATGTGCACGCACGATCGGTCGCAGCAGCGGCAATCGATGGCGTCACAGGAGAGGTGGTCCAGGCGACACTGACCCCCGACTATGGGGATCTTCGTTGCTGGCTGGACCGGCTGGCTGGACCTGTCGCGGTGGCCTATGAGGCCGGCCCGACGGGGTTCGGGCTGTATCGGCACCTGAAGGCGGCAGGTGTTCGTTGCGAGGTGGCGGCGCCGAGCAAGCTGCAACGCCCCGCGGGGGATCGGGTGAAGACCGATGCCAAGGACGCGATTCATCTCGCGCGACTGTTGCGACTCGACGAGATCACCTCGGTGGCGATCCCGACGATCGCCCAGGAAGCCGCACGCGATCTGGTCAGAGCCAGAGAGGACTGCCGCGGTGATCTGATGCGGGCCCGTCATCGGCTCTCGAAACTGCTGCTGCGCCACGGCATCGTTTACTACGACGGCGCAGCGTGGACCGGCAAGCACGATCTCTGGCTGCGCCACGACGCACTGCGTCAACTCCCCACCGACGCCGCCACGCGGCTGACCTTCGACGCCGACTACGACACCGTCTTGACCGTCAAGGCCCGTCGTGACCGTCTCGACACCGCCATCGAGGCGGCCGCGGCGGATTGCGAGTTCACCGCGCTCGTGCGCCGCCTGGGGTGCCTACGCGGGATCGGCACGCTCACCGCGTTCGCTCTCGCGGTCGAAATCGGTGATTGGACACGGTTCACCGGCAACACCATCGGGTCCTTCGTCGGACTGGTACCCAGTGAACACTCCTCCGGTGGATCCCGCAGTCAAGGGCCTATCACCAGGACCGGCAACGGACACGCCCGGCGACTGCTCGTCGAAGCAGCCTGGCATCACCGCCCCCGATACACCGTGGGGAAGGTCCTGCGCGCACGCTGGGATCTGGCACCGGCAGCGGCGCGCGCTCGCGGCAACGACGGCAACCGTCGCCTGCATCAGCGGTGGGTGACATTCATCGACCGCCGCAAACGCAGCACCGCCACCGACGTCGCCATCGCCCGTGAACTCGCCGGCTGGTGCTGGTCTTTGGCAGTACTGGACACCAGCACCTGAGGCCATGAACCCCTTCGCCAGGACCGGGCGTCGGTGGCAGCGCCAGGAGTGACCCGCGACCGCTCTATGAGCAGCCCTGCAAGGTGACGCTCGACGCTAGACACGCGGACCCAACTCCAGCCGAAACACCGTCCTGCGGTAACCAACCCGCGCATATCAGTCAGACCGCGCGTCGCCAACGACACGCTCACCGACACCCCGACCCGGCGAAGCAGAGGCGCCCGCCCCAACCCAAGGGACGGGCGCCTCATCCTGCCCCTTGACACGAGCTACCTACATATCAGAGATCCAGCAGCGCGATCTCCGGATTTTCGATCAGATCGCGCAGCCCACACAGGAATTCGGCGACCTGCGCGCCGTCGGTAACACGATGGTCGAACGCACACGTCAACGTCATCTGCGGACGGACGACGACGGTGTCGCCCACAGCCACCGGCCGCGGTTTCAGCGAACCGATGCCGAGGATCGCCGCCTCCGGATAGTTGATCACCGGCACCCCGTCATCGAGGCCCAGGGCACCGAAGTTGGAGACGGTGAACGTCGAACCCTGCAGTTCGGCCGGCTTGAGCGCACCGGCCCGGGCCTCGACGATCAGCCGGGCCACGCAGTCGGCAAGCTCCCGCGTGGTCTTGCGGTGCGCGTCGAACACCACCGGCACCAGCAGGCCGCGGGGCGCGGCCACCCCGAAGCCCAGATGCACGCCGTGATGGGTGCGGATCATCGGGCCCTCCGGTGCCTCGACCCACGTCGCGTTGAGCACCGGGTATCGGCTCAGGGCGATCACCAGCAGTCGCAGGATCAACACGAACGGGGTGATCGTCGCACCACCGGCCTCGGCGAGCCGACCCCGCAGCTGCAACAGGTTGGTGCCGTCGACCTGCACATGGGCGTGAGCATCGGGAATTTTGCTGCGGGACAGGGCCATCCGTTCTGCCATGGCTGCTTGCACCGGACCCAGTGGACGCAGCTCGTCGCTGCCGGCGGCCGCGAGCACTCCGTCGGCGGTGATCACGCCGCTCGGTCCGGGCGGTACCCCGCTCAGCTCGACCCCTAACTCGGCGGCGAGTTTGCGGGCGCGGGGCTTGGGCCTGGGGCGCCCCGGGGGGGGGGGGGAGGGGTGGCGGCGCGTGGGGAAACTGTGGTCCGCGCCCGGGCCGACCCCGAACCGGCGCGCGCCC
>CAXYUC010000030.1:0-31940 GCA_964292075.1 uncultured Mycolicibacter sp. | reverse complement strand
GGCACTTTCGCTCATCTACACACCTTCACAAGGCGCATTTCGCGAAAAATCTGGGCTAGGCGGGTCGCCGATGAATTCGGGTTCAACATTGGCTACGCCGGCGGCATCGGTGGCAACACCGAACCGGGTGGCCCCGGGCCAGGTGGAACCGACGGGAAAGCACGGACCGCAGGGACCGGCGGGAGCGGTGGCGCGGGTGGTCAGACTGGGGCCGATGGTGCGGATGACCAAACCGGGACGTCGGCGGCGTGGTGTGGGCCAAGGTCGTCGATCGTCACACGGCGGCGGGATCCGCGGCGTGACCAGCCGCCAGCGGCCCCAACGGCAATGTCTGGGCCCCGCAGTCGGGTGGCCCAGTCGCGGCCGCCGGTGCCGGTGTACGGAGCCTGAGCCGCGGGGGACTAAAAGTCACAATGCGCGGACCTGCGGCGTTATACGCGGGCGTCAATATTGTGATACTTACTTAGCCAGACACCGAAGCGTTGCGGCTCGCCCTTCATCGGGAAGCAACGTAATCTTTCACCTGTTCTTAGGTGACGCCGTGTCCCGTGTATGCCCTGCTGGAGGTCTTGTGTCGGTGCTCGAGGTGGACGACCACCCACCCGCGGCAGTCCGGCGTCGGCGGCACCCGCATCCGGGCGAGGGCATGCCGGGCTTCGCGTGGCCGACCTTCGGGCTTGCGGTGGGAGCACTGGCCGTTTTCGTACTGGTGGTGCTCGGCACCGTCGACGGATTCCTGCCAGCCTGGGCGGCGATACCGTTGAGCACCGCGGTCACCTATGTGATGTTCTCGGTGGCACATGAGGCCCTGCACCGCTCGTTGTGTTCGGTGCGCTGGGTGAACACGGTGGTTGGGCGGCTGGCTTGGCTGTTCGTGATATTGCCATTCTCACTGCCGGCGTTCGGGTACGTCCACGGTGAACATCATCGGCATACCAACGACCCCGATCGCGACCCGGACATGTTCGCCACGCACGCACCGGTCTGGCAGTTGCCATTCCGCTGGGCGCTGATCGACCTTTTCTACGCGTCCTGGTACACCCGCAAACTGCGGCGGCGGGTGCACCATGGCTGGCGTCGCCCGGTGGCCGAGATTTCCGAAACGGCGCTACTGTCCTCGTTGGCAGTAGTCGGTATCGGTGCCGCGATCGTCACTGATCATTTCTGGACTCTTGCGGTTGTCCTGTTGATCCCGCAGCGCATCGGCATCTTTATCATTGGGTGGTCCTTCGACTGGCTGCCGCACCACGGGCTCGAGGAGACCCAGCGCGGGAACCGGTATCGTGCCACGCGCCTGCGGGTCGGTATGGAGTGGCTGTTGGCGCCGCTGATGCTGTCGCAGAATTACCATCTCATCCACCACCTGCACCCGTGGTTGCCGTTCTACCGTTACCTGCAGGCGTGGCGTCGCAACGAGGGGCTCTACTTGGAGCACGGTGTGGCGATGTCGACCCTGCTGGGCCGGGAGTTCGATGTCGAGGAGTACCGGGCGCGGCGGACGGTTGTGCCCGAATCTCGTACCGCCTGACACGTCGCGGGGCGACGTCGCCGCGTCAGGTGTTTCGCGCCGCTTCTTGAGCGAGTTGCAAGCGGGAAGAGATATTGAGTTTGGTGTAGATCCGGTTCAGGTGCGAATGCACCGTACGGGGCGAGACGCTCAGCTGTGCAGCGATCTCCTTGTCGCGGAGACCGGCAGTGATGAGCCGGACGACATTGCGCTCGGCCGGAGTCAGCGAGGCCCAGCCGCTGTACGGGCGTTTGGATTCGCCCTTCCCCGTTCGGTCGTGGCGGCATGCGTACGCAATGGCCTCAGCCGTCGACAGAGCATTGCCCTGAGCCCAACGACGATCAAAGTCGTTCTGCTGCATCGCTTCTTGTAGCGAGTTGACGGTGGCGTCGTATTCGGCGTCGTAGACCTTGGCGCGGACCGCACCGGTGCGACTACGGGCGCCCGCTGCTGAGCCGAACAGCCGTACTGCGTCGTGGTGCCGCCCAGCGACCGCGGCCACCGTTGCCAGCAATTCGATCAGATCCGGGGCAGCCAAAGTTGCCCCGGTGTCCGCCGCGATGGTCAGCGCGTCCCTGGCGTCTTCCTCGGCCTGCTCAAAGTCACCTTCAGCCAAGGCCACCCGGCCGCGTATCTCCAGCAGCAATATCCGGTGGATGCCCGAACCCACCGCTAGCGCCTCGTCAGCCCAACGGCGCGCCGCGGCCAGGTCACCGGATGCCAGTGCTGCGCGAGCGACCGGATTGCCGTTTATTGCCAGTAGTTGGGGCAGTGCGCATGCTTGGCACGCCGCATTGGCTGCACCGAGCGCCCCGGGCACATCGCCTGCGGCCAACAGGGTGTCTGTCACCGCGCCGAACCCGAACGCGCGATGGAAGTCGATGAGTTCGGTGGCAGCCTCGACGCATGCGTCCGCCGCCGCACGCGCCGCCCGGATATCGCCCTGGCAGGCAAGGGCTTCGGCCAGGACTGTCAGACTCTGGGAGCTGAACAGCCGGTCGCCCGCGGCCTCGGCTTCCATCGCCACCTGCCGGGCCTGATCGGCGGCCATCGGGAGCTCTGCGCGATGAAGGTTTGCCAATCCCAGGCAAAGGCGGCATAGTCGCGAAACCGACCAGTCACCGACCGCGTCGGCGAGGACCGCTCCTTTCTGGGCGGCGAGCCGCATCGTTTCGAGGTCTCCGGCGACGAACGCCGAGTACGCCTGCACGCCATATATCTGGCTCAACCGCCAGTCGTCGTTCAATGCTGGGGACAGCGCGATGGCCTGCTCGAAGTAGGGCAGGGCGAGTTCGGGACTGTAGCTACAGGTGAAGCCGCAGGCAGCCAGCGCCCAAGCGAGCAGTCCTGGTTCGTCGAGATCCCGTGCAATCGAGACGGCTTCCTCTGCTTGTTGGGCCTGACCGTAGTTTCCGATCAACGCGTCGAAGATCGCCTTGTCCGCGAGCGCGCGGGCACGCGCGCCCGGAGCCATCGTGGCGCCGGCGTCGAGCACGGCGTTGAACCATGCCAGTCCTTCCATGGTCTGGCTATGGATCCACAGCGGGAACAACGACGCGGCAAGACGTGCGGCAAGGTTGATGTCGCCATGCTGGCGGCTCCAGGTGAACGCGGCCCTGAGGTTCTCGATCTCCAGTTCCGCCTGCTCCATGTGCCACCCGTATCCGGCGGTCACCTCGGAACCGAACAAGGCTGTGTAGTGATCACGGTGGCGTACTTGGATGGCCTCGGATTCCCCAGACTGCTCAAGCCTTTCCAGGGCGTACTGCTGCACAGTTTGCAGCAGCCGATAACGCGTCGATTCCCCGGTGCTATCGGCTATCACCAGCGATTTGTCTACCAGCGAAGTGAGTAAGTCGATGATCCGTCCACGCGGCAGGTCAGTGCCGCCGGCGACGGCGTGGGCGGCATCAAGGTCGAACCCGCCCCGAAATGGCGCCAAACGGCGAAACACCACGCGCTCGGGTTCGCTTAACAGGTCGTGCGACCAGTCTTCGGAAGCCCGCAGGGTCTGCTGGCGCGGGACCACGGTGCGTGCCCCGCCGGTCAACAGTTGGAAGCGCTCACTCAATCCATCCGCAATTTCGTTAAGTGACAACGCCCGAAGCCGTGTCGCGGCAAGCTCGATGGCCAATGGCACCCCGTCCAGGCGCCGGCAGATCTCGGCTACCAAGGCAGCATCGTCATCGGTGTTGGTGAAACCCGGCCGGACCAGCCGAGCGCGCTGCCGGAACAGCTCGACCGCCTCGTCTCCCAGCGAGAGCGAAGGGGTCTTCCAGGTCACTTCGCCTGTCACCCTGACAGGTTCGCGACTAGTCGCCACGATGGTCAGCTCTGCAGCGGAGGCTAACAGGATGGCGGTCAGCTGCGCGCATGCGTCCAGTAGATGCTCACAATTGTCGAGCACCAGCAGCAGTTGCTGGTCTGCGATGAAGCGCACCAGAGCATCAAGCGGGGAGCGGTCTGGCCGTTCGGGCAGGCCCAGCATGTGTGTTACTCGCTCGGGTATCAGGTCTGGATCAGTGATCGGCGCCAGGTCCACGCACCATGCCCCGTCGCGGTACCGGCAGGCCAACTCGTCGGCCAGTTGCAGCGCCAGCCGGGTCTTGCCAACTCCGCCGGTGCCGGTCAGCGTCACCAGACGGTTGTCGGCAACAAGACGCCGCAGCTCGGCCAACTCGACTTCGCGCCCGACAAAACTCGTCAGCGGCGTCGGAAAATGTGGCTCCGCCAGCGACTTTCCGGTTCGTAAGGGTGGAAAGTCGCTGGCAAGGTCGGGGTGGCAGAGCTGTGCTACGCGCTCCGGAAACGGAATGCCGCGCAGCCGATGAACGCCCAGATCGATCAGCCAAGTCTCGGAGGGCAGCAGATCCGTCATCGATTGCTGGGCGGTCTCGGACAAGACCGTCTGACCGCCATGGGCCAGGTCGCATAACCGCGCGGCGCGGTTCACCAGGGATTCGGGGTACGGGCCCGGTTCACCGGCCGGCGCCTCGTCGGAATGCACCGCGATGCGCGGTCGGATCGGTGCCGAAGGAGTGCGCTGCAACGCGATAGCGCATGCCAGAGCGTCACCGGCTTCGGCGAACCCGGCGGCGAGTCTGTCCCCGTAGGCCTGCTTCATCAGGCGGACACCGTGGTGGGCGGCAACCGACTCGGTCAGCGTGCGCTCCAGCCACGAGTGGGTGGTCGATAGCGACTCGGGCCCGGGCTGCCAGTGTGGCCGAGGGTCCCCGCCATCGACCACCAAGACCGTGCGCGCTATGGCGGACGGGAAATCTGCCTCACCTGCGTTCGACAAGATGTACCGTCCCCTAGAGGTCATGCTCGCGCAAGAGGCCAGCCCTCCTTTTCATGATGGATAACCTGCGCAGCGGTATTTCTTGTTTCCCGACCATTACGTATTTGTACCGATACTTCCCGGGGTACGCCACCGTAGTAATTGGGCGCTTTGCCGCCGATGCTGTTTGCTGCATGCTGTCGGACAGTGGCGGGGACGGGCTGGACCTACCTGGCAGATGTCGAGCTAATTGCGCTCGGCCGGTCGAGGGCCGCGGCGGCAACGATAAGGGCGGCGGCCTGAATCGCGTCCAGGAACCTCGTCGGTTCTGCTGCCGAGCACAGGGATTTCCCGAGGTAGATCGCCGACCAAGTCCTGGCCAGCCTCGGAGGCTACCGCGCTGTATTGGAATGATGGGTCGCGGTGCTCGTGATCGAGAGAAACAGCTGTGCGGCGATGTCCTTGCTGCGCAGTCCTTGCCCGACGAGTAGGGCGACGTTGAGTTCGGCCTGGGCGAGTGCGGCCCAGCCGTCTTTCGGCCGGTCCCGCTCGGTGCGAACTCGGGAGGCATTCACGACCGCCTCGGTCCACCGGGATCACAACGGCGCGCTGAGCAGATCGTCAAATACCGCGACCGGGAACTGCAGGGCCGCCGCACCAACGTCGTCGGCACCGGCCTGGATCGCGTCGAGGAATATCGTCGTATCCCCGCTCAGCAGAGCCTCCCAGACGTGGAAGATCGCCATCTGCGGCGCGGTGATCACGTCGCGCACGTCGACGAAGAGCTCGGTGAGCAGTCCCGGATCTTCGGCGACCGGCTGCCCGTTCCAGCTGACTAATGTCCAGCCGTCCTCCGGGTTTCCCCGGACCTCGATCACCCCGGTGAAGGGCAGCAGCTCGCCGGTGGTCAGCGCTTCGTTCAGGATGATGCCGAAGTCAGGATTGTCGACGTTCATCAACGTCCAGAACACCATCGACCCTTCGTGGGTGAACACCGCATCGGTGTCGCCGCCGTCGCTGCCGGCATAGATCGCGGCAACGGCGTCAGAGAAACGATCCTGGAAAACCATCCCGTTGAAATCCGAGGAACCCAGCTGCGGAACGAAATACAGGCCGAGCGCCCACAGCATCGGGGCCGCGGCGTACAGCACCGCCCCCACCGGCAGCCCGCCGACGTTCACCGGCAGATCCGCAAGAAGACCGGCGTCGATCTCGTTGAGTCCGGCCAACTCGTGCACGGGCAGGCCCAGCAGCTGGGCCAGTGGATCCGCGGTCTCCTGCGCCCGGGTCATGATCGAGGAGTAGATGCCCGTGATGTGGTCACCGGCCAGCAGATCGGCGACGTTGCGCGCCTGCTGTTGGCCGAGTTCGGTGAGCGGGGGACCGGGAACCTCGTTGTTGATCACCAGATTGTCGCCGGCTTGCCCGTGCCGGACGAACTCCAGCGTGATCGATTCGGCAGCCCATGCCGCCGGGGCTGCGAACAACACGACGACCGCGGGAAGGGCGGCTGCCCCGTACCGCAGGCGCCGCGAATCCCGAATCACCGGCGGCCCTAGGGTTCGCAGATGACGATCGGGATCTCCCGATCGGTCCAAGCCCGGTAGTTGGCGAAGTCGGGGTACATCGTGTCGAGCTTGGGCCAGTACGCTGCCCGCTCGGCCTCGCTGGCGTCGCGGGCACGCAGGATGAGCACCTCGCTGCGGATCCGGAATGACACCTGCGGGTTGGCCTTGAGGTTCAGGTACCACATCGGGTTGGTGGCACGCCCGCCCTGGGAAGCCACCAGGATCACCCGGTCACCTTCGCGCAGGAACAACAGCGGGGACTCCCGCGGCTGACCGGACTTGCGTCCGGTGGTGGTGAGGATGCCGACCTCGGGAACCTCACCGAAATGCTTTGTGCCCAACCGCCACTTGCCGCCGACCCGTCCACCGGTTGCCTTGTAGGCCCAGGTGTTTGCCCGCGACATCCACTTGATCACCGTCCCGGTGACCGGCGAATCCAGCGACTTCGGCTTCTCTGGTGTGTCTGGGTTGCTCACGGGCTCACTCTAACGGTGGATGAACGGACGAATCCCCGCGCGGATGTGGTGGATGACCGCGGTGCCGTCCGGGCTGTCGGCAGGGATCCGGAAAACCTCGTCGACATGCGAGCAGACCCGGACCCCGAACAGCGACGGCTTGGTGATGATGTCGTAGACGGCCCGCACGTCATCGCCCTCGATGCTGTACTTCGGCAGCGTGGCCGCCGAAATCAGCCGGAACTGCGGACCGCGGTTGAGGCTGCGTCGCAAATGATTTCCCGAGAAACCGGTCTTGAGTCCGACCTCGATCCGGACGCAGTCCGGGCTGAACCGAACCGCCGAAGCATCGTGACTGACCAGCGCGTCGATGTAGGCCTGTGCCGCCGCGATGCGGTCGTTCTCCGGAACTGTAGTCATTTGTGGGCCACTAGATGCGCTCGATGATGGTGCCGGTGGACAGCGCTCCGCCGGCACACATGGTGATCAGCGCGGTGGACTTGTCGGTGCGCTCGAGCTCGTGCAGCGCCGTGGTGATCAGCCGGCTGCCGGTGGAACCCACCGGGTGACCCAGCGCGATCGCCCCGCCGTTGACGTTGACCCGGTCCATGTCCGGCTTGTGCACCGCGGCCCAGGACAGCACCACCGAGGCGAACGCCTCGTTGATCTCGACCAGGTCGATGTCACCGATCTTCATCCCGGCCTTCTCCAGCACCCGCGCGGTGGACTGCACCGGGCCGTCCAGGTGGTAGTAGGTCTCCGAGCCGACGTTGGCCTGGCTGATGATCCGGGCCCGCGGCCGTAGGCCCAGGGCTTTCGCCTTGTCCTCGTCCATCCACAGCACCGCGGCGGCGCCGTCGGAAATCTGCGACGAGGTGCCGGCGGTGTGGATGCCGCCCTCCATGACGGGGTTCAGCGCCGCCAGGCCCTCGGCCGTGGTGTCGCGCAGGCCCTGGTCGCGGCTGACGATGTTCAGCTCTGCGGTGGGTTGCTTGTTCTCATCGATCACCGGGGCCTCGATCGGGGAGATCTCCCGGTCGAAGCGGCCCTCGGCCCAGGCCTGCTTGGCCAGCTGCTGGGACCGCAGTCCCAGGGCATCCACGTCGGCGCGGGTGATGCCCCGGCGCTTGGCGATCCGCTCGGCCGCCTCGAACTGGTTGGGCAGGTCGATGTCCCAGGACGCCGCGCGGGCGCCGCCGCCGTTCGCGCCCAGCGGCACGCGGCTCATCGCCTCGATACCGCAGGCGATGCCGATGTCGATGGCACCGCTGGCGATGAGGCCGGCGATCAGGTGATTGGCCTGCTGTGCGCTGCCGCACTGGCAGTCGATGCTGGTAGCGCCGACGTGCTCGGGCAGCCCGGCCACCAGCCAGGACTGCCGGGTGACGTTGTTGCCCTGCTCGCCGAACTGCGTGACGCAGCCGCCGATGACCTGCTCGACGCTGCCGGCGTCTATCCCGGCCTTCGCGACCAATGCCTTCTGCACCGCCCCCAGAAGTTCGGTGGCGTGCAGGCCGGACAACCAGCCATTACGTTTACCGATCGGGCTGCGGGTGGCTTCGACGATGACAGGATTACCCATGCGGCCAGGCTAGAACACGTTTCATTAGTCTGACAAGCGACGATGCAGCACCGCCTTTGATCTGCGGTCGGGCCGTGTTTCAATGGTCGCAATCAGGCACTAGACGGCGTTGTACTTGCTCCATCGTTCAAGCTCCATAGTTCAAGCGTCGTCGAACCCACACAGTTACCTACCGAACACCCTAGGAGTAGACACATGGGCTGCCCCGCCATCCCCAGCGACTTCGACTTCCTCGACTCCGAGATGAGCCTGAAGGGCCTCCCCGTTCAGGAACTCGCCGAGCTGCGTAAGTCTGAACCGGTGCGCTGGGTCGACGTTCCCGGCGGAACCGGAGGCTTCGGCGACAAGGGCTACTGGCTGGTGACCAAGCACAAAGACGTCAAGGACGTCTCGCTGCGCAGCGAGGTCTTCTCCAGCGCGATGAACGGCGCGATCCCGGTCTGGCCGCAGGAGATGACCCGTGAGGCGGTCGACCTGCAGCGCGCGGTCCTGCTGAACATGGATGCGCCGCACCACACCCGGCTGCGCAAGATCATCTCCCGCGGCTTCACCCCCCGCGCCCTCTCGCGGCTCGAGGACGAGCTGAAGGCGCGGGCGCAGAAGATCGCCCAGACTGCCGCGGCGTCCAACACCGGCGACTTCGTCGAGCAGGTGTCCTGCGAGCTGCCGCTGCAGGCCATCGCCGAACTGCTCGGTGTGCCCCAGGACGACCGGGACAAGCTGTTCCGCTGGTCCAACGAGATGACCGCCGGCGAGGACCCGGAGTACGCCGACGTCGACCCGGCGATGTCGTCGTTCGAGGTCATCACCTACGCCATGAAGATGGCCGAGGAGCGGGGCAAGAACCCCACCGACGACATCGTGACCAAGCTGATCCAGGCCGACATCGACGGCGAGAAGCTCAGCGACGACGAGTTCGGCTTCTTCGTCATCATGCTGGCGGTCGCCGGCAACGAGACCAGCCGCAACTCGATCACGCACGGCATGGTTGCGTTCTCGCAGAACCCCGACCAGTGGGAACTGTTCAAGCGGGACCGGCCGCAGACCGCCGTGGACGAGATCATCCGTTGGGCCACACCGGTTTCGGCATTCCAGCGTACGGCGAGCCAGGACACCGAGATCGACGGCGTCAAGATCAAGGCCGGTGACCGCGTGGTGATGTCCTACCGTTCGGCCAACTTCGACGAGGAGGTGTTCGACGACCCGTTCACCTTCAACATCCTTCGTGACCCGAACCCGCACGTCGGCTTCGGCGGCACCGGCGCGCACTACTGCATCGGCGCCAACCTGGCCCGCCTGACGATCAACCTGATCTTCAACGCGGTCGCCGATCACATGCCCGACCTGAAGCCGATGGGCGACCCAGAGCGGCTGAAGTCCGGCTGGCTCAACGGCATCAAGCACTGGCCGGTCGACTACTCGGGTGCGTGCCCGGTCGCGCACTGAGCTGACTGACCGCGTCGACGAATCAAGGAGGATTCGGGTGGATTTCACACCGAACCCGGAGCAGCAGGCTGTCGCCGATGTGGTGACCTCGGTCCTGGACCGTGACAACAGCTGGGAGGCGCTGGTCTCCGGCGGGGTTGCGGCGCTGGGCGTGCCCGACCGACTCGGCGGCGACGGCTTG
Organism: uncultured Mycolicibacter sp.; assembly: GCA_964292075.1. Classification (GTDB taxonomy): domain Bacteria; phylum Actinomycetota; class Actinomycetes; order Mycobacteriales; family Mycobacteriaceae; genus Mycobacterium. The sequence continues at coordinate 21,921 of CAXYUC010000030.1, read as the reverse complement.
GGCCTCTCGGAACTGGCCACCGCCCTGACCGAGATCGGCCGTCATGGCACCATCGGTCCGGCGCTGGCAACACTGGGCCTGGGGTTGATTCCGCTGCTGGACCTCGCGTCCGAGGCTCAGCAGGACCGGTATCTGTCGGGGGTGCCCACCGGAGCGGTGCTCTCGGCCGCGCTGAACGAGCCCGGCCGGCAGCTGCCGGAACACCCCAAGACCAGCTTCGCCGGCGGAAAACTCAACGGCACCAAGACCGGTGTGCCCTACGCCGAGACCGCGGCGTGGCTGATCGTCACCGCTGACAAGGCGGTGGTGGTCGTCGCCCCGGACGCCGACGGCGTCACGGTCACCAAGACACCGACCTCCAACGGATCCGACGAATACGTGGTGACCTTCGCCGATGTCGCGATCGAGGACGCCGACGTGCTCGACGGCGCCAGCGTCGCCCGGGTCAACCAGCTGGCGCTGGCAGCCACCGGGGCCTTCGCGGCCGGACTGGTGGCCGGCGCCCTGCGGCTGACCGCCGACTACGTGGCGACCCGCGAGCAGTTCGGCCGTCCGCTGTCGACCTTCCAGACAGTGGCCGCGCAGCTCTCCGAGGTTTACATCGCCTCGCGGACCATCGCTCTGCTGTCGACCTCGGCGATCTGGCGGTTGGCCGAAGGCCTTGATGCCGACGAGGATCTGAACATCCTGGGCTACTGGCTGACATCGCAGGCTGCACCGGCCATGCGACTCTGCCACCACCTGCACGGCGGTATGGGCATGGACATCACCTACCCGATGGATCGCTACTACTCTTCGATCAAAGACTTGACCCGGCTGTTGGGTGGTCCGGTGCACCGCCTCGATTTGGTGGGAGCGTAAATGTTCATCGACCTGACACCCGAGCAGCGGGCGCTGCAAGCCGAACTGCGCGAGTACTTCTCGACCCTCATCACGCCCGAAGAGGCGCAGGCGATGGAGTCGGATCGGCACAACGAGGCCTACCGCGCCGTGATCAAGCGGATGGGCAGCGACGGTAAGTTGGGCGTCGGCTGGCCCAAGGAGTACGGCGGCCTGGGTTTCGGTCCGGTGGAGCAGCAGATCTTCATCAACGAAGCCAACCGGGCTGACATCCCGTTGCCGATGGTCACCCTGCAGACCGTCGGCCCGACGCTGCAGGCACTCGGCACCGAAGCGCAGAAGAAGAAGTTCCTGCCTGGAATTCTCTCCGGCGACGTACATTTCGCGATCGGCTACTCCGAACCCGACGCCGGGACCGATCTCGCCTCACTGCGTACCACCGCGGTCAAGCACGGTGACGAGTACATCGTCAACGGTCAGAAGATGTGGACCACCGGCGCCCACGACGCCGACTACATCTGGCTGGCCTGCCGGACCGACCCGACCGCTGCCAAGCACAAGGGCATCTCGATTCTCATCGTCGACACCAAGGATCCCGGATACTCCTGGACGCCGATCATCCTGTCCGATGGGGCCCACCACACCAACGCGACGTACTACAACGACGTCCACGTGCCCGCCGACATGCTGGTCGGCGAGGAGAACGGTGGCTGGAAGCTCATCACCACCCAGCTCAACCACGAGCGCGTCGGTCTGGGTCCGGCTGGTCGGATCGCCGGCATCTACGACCAGGTACACCACTGGGCGTCCAAGCCCGGCTCGGACGGCGTTACGCCGATCGAGCACGACGACGTGAAACATCTGCTGGCGCAGATCAAGTCGATCTGGCGTGTCAACGAGTTGCTCAACTGGCAGGTGGCAGCCTCTGGTGAGAACATCGCCGTCGCCGACGCCGCGGCCACCAAGGTGTTCTCCACCGAGCGAATCCAAGAGGTCAATCGCCTCGCCGAGGAGATCGTCGGCAGATTCGGCAACCCGGCCGACCCCGAGACCGCCGAAGTCCTCGTCTGGCTGGACAAGATGGCCAAGCGCAACCTGGTGATCACCTTCGGCGGCGGCGTCAACGAGGTCATGCGCGAGATGATCGCCGCCTCCGGCCTCAAGGTTCCGCGGGTGTCACGATGAGTCGAGGAGAGGTGATGAGCGAGCTTTCCTCTGGAATCGAGCAGATCCTGGCGTCGGGCCGCAGCAAGCCGCGGTCCGGCCGGGACCCGGTGAATCAGCCGATGATTCGCCACTGGGTCGATGCGATCGGCGACGCCAACCCGATCTACACCGACGAGGCGGCCGCGCAGGCTGCTGGTCACCCCGGAATCGTCGCTCCGCCGGCCATGATCCAGGTCTGGACGATGATGGGCCTGGGTGGGGAGCGCCCCGCCGACGACCCGCTCGGTAAGGTCATGGAACTGTTCGACGGCGCAGGCTATGTCGGCGTGGTGGCCACCAACTGTGAGCAGACCTACCACCGCTACCTGCGCCCCGGCGAAGAGGTCAGCGTCACTGCCGAGGTGACCGACATCGTGGGCCCCAAGCAGACCGGCCTGGGTGAGGGGTACTTCGTCACTCAGAAGATCCGTTGGTGGGTCGGAGAAGAAAACGTCGCCGACATGGTCTGGCGCATCCTGAAGTTCCTGCCCGCCGACAAGAGCAGTCCAGGCTCCACGCCGGGTGCCGTTGTGCCCGAGGATCTCGACCCCGACAAGATGATGCGCCCGTCGTGGTCGCGGGACTCCAAGTACTTCTGGGACGGGGTGGCCGCACACGAGCTGCGCATCCAGCTCCGCCCGGACGGCAGCCTGCAGCACCCGCCGGTTCCGGCGGTCTGGAAGGACAAGACCGAGATCACCGACTATGTCGTTTCCAGCGGCAAGGGAACGGTGTTCAGCTACGTGGTGCACCACGCGCCCAAGGTGCCCGGCCGCAGCGTGCCGTTCGTGATCGCGCTGGTTGAGCTCGAGGAGGGCGTACGGATGCTCGGTGAGCTCCGCGGCGCCGACGCGGCCGCGGTAAAGATCGGGATGCCAGTTCGCACAACCTATCTTGACTTCCCCGCCAGCGATGTCGGTCCGGCGTGGTCTCTGTACGCCTGGGAGCCTGTGGAAGGAGACGGGGCATGAGCGCTGCAACGGTCGACGTGGGCACCAAGCTGCCCGAGCTGAAGATCTACGGTGACCCGACGTTCATCGTCTCCACGGCGATCGCCACCCGCGACTACCAGGATGTGCACCACGACCGGGACAAGGCGCAGGCCAAGGGATCCAAGGACATCTTCGTCAACATCCTCACCGACACCGGCCTGGTGCAGCGTTACCTCACCGACTGGGCCGGATCCAACGCGGTGATCCGCTCGATCGGGCTGCGGTTGGGCGTGCCGTGGTACGCCTACGACACCGTCACCTTCTCCGGCGAAGTGACCGCTGTGGAAGAGGGCCTGGTGACCGTGAAAGTCGTGGGCAACAACAGTCTTGGCGACCACGTCGTCGCCACCGCCACTCTCACCCTCGGGGAGCGTTAATGCCCGGCATGCTTTCAGGACAGGCGGCTATCGCCGGAATCGGCGCGACTGACTTCTCCAAGGAATCCGGGCGCAGCGAACTGCGGCTGGCCGCCGAAGCGGTGCTCGACGCCCTCGACGATGCGGGCCTGAAGCCCTCCGACGTCGACGGCCTGGTCACTTTCACCATGGACTCCAACCTGGAGACCGCCGTGGCGCGTGCCACCGGGATCGGTGAGCTGACGTTCTTCTCCCAGATCGGTTACGGCGGCGGTGCCGCCGCGGCGACCGTGCAGCAGGCCGCCCTGGCGGTGGCAACCGGGGTCGCCGAAGTCGTTGTGGCGTACCGAGCGTTCAATGAGCGCTCGGAGTTCCGGTTCGGCCAGGTGATGACCGGGCTGACCGTAAACGCCGATTCACGCGGCGTGGAGTACAGCTGGTCGTATCCGCACGGCCTCAGCACGCCGGCGGCATCGGTGGCGATGATCGCCCAGCGCTACATGCACGAATACGGCGCCACCAGTGCGGATTTCGGTGTGGTATCGGTGGCCGATCGCAAGCACGCGGCGACCAACCCCAAGGCGCACTTCTACGGCAAGCCGATCACCATCGAAGATCACCAGAATTCGCGGTGGATCGCCGAACCGTTGCGGCTGTTGGACTGCTGTCAGGAGACCGACGGTGGGGTGGCGATCGTCGTGACCACCCCGGAGCGGGCCCGCGACCTCAAACATCGCCCGGCGATCATCGAGGCGGCAGCGCAGGCCGCCGGGGCCGACCAGTTCACCATGTACTCCTACTACCGCGAGGAGCTCGGCCTGCCCGAGATGGGTCTGGTGGGCAAGCAGCTGTGGTCGCAGTCGGGTCTGACACCCGCCGACATCCAGACCGCGGTGCTCTATGACCACTTCACCCCGTACACGCTGATCCAGTTGGAAGAGTTGGGTTTCTGCGGCAAGGGGGAGGCCAAGGACTTCATTGCCGGTGGTGCGATCGAGCTCGGCGGCCGGCTGCCGATCAACACCCACGGTGGCCAGCTCGGCGAGGCCTATGTGCACGGCATGAACGGCATCGCCGAGGGCGTGCGTCAGCTGCGCGGCACATCGGTCAACCAGGTCGACGGCGTCGAGCACGTGCTGGTGACTGCCGGGACCGGTGTGCCTACCTCGGGTCTGATTCTGGGTTAACGTTCCTTCTCCTTACCGTCGAACGTGAAGTTGGCTTTACGTTGGGCAAGGGGAAGCCGCAGCGCTCAATCGTTGTAGGGCTCGCCCCAGCTCTCGGGCAACAGCGGAAGGGTGGGCCCGTCGCTGAAACCGCCGCTCGCCAACCTGGTCAAACCTGTTGCGGGCAGAACCGGCTTGGCTTGCGCCGCAGCGAATCCCAGAGGCACGGCACTGCTGTTGGAGGCGCGAGTCGCGGCGTCGGGTCCGATGTCGGGGGTGTCGTCGGCGTAGACGTAGATGAACTCGTCCGCGTGCCCGCGAGCGTTTCGGCGCCGGCGGGCCCGGGACCGATCCCGTGCGGCCGCAGCTGCGGCCGCCGCCTCGGCGGCCGCTTCCGGACTCTGTGCCTTCTTGACGGCGTGAGCGCGGGCCGCGGCGGGCATCCGGCCGGTCGCACCGGGAGGGCCGATCACATAGGGCGGGAAGAAAGCCGGGGCGCCGCTTGCCGGGGGAGCTGCGGGCGGTGCTGCCGCGGGCGCGGCGCTGGTGGTCGGTGCCGATACCGATCCTGCCGTGGTCGGTGCCGCAGCAGTGTTGGCGACGGTAGTGGACGTATTCGCTGAACCCACCGAGGCCAAGGGGTTTTCAGCGGGCAGGACTTCGGCGGGCAGAACGGCCGGCGCAGGCTGAATTCCGGCGAGTCCGGCCAAGCCGGCTGCCCAACCCAGGTTGCCGATCGCCAGGCCCAGCGCGGGTTGCAACAGCGCCGGCGCGAATTGGCTCAAGGTGGCGGCAAGCTGACTGGCGTGGAAAGTCACGTCGGCCATGATGACTGGAAGATCGGTCAGCAGCGCGGCCGGGTCGGTCAGCAGATCGTTGATGATGAGTTTGGCCCACTCGCCCATTTCGCCGAAGACGTCTTTCCACCATTCCGGGTCGGTCGGATCCAGATCGCCGTCGTGGATCCCGTCGTGGTCGTGGTCGTGGTCGTGGTCGTGGTCGTGGTCGTGGTCGTGGTCGTGGTCGTGTCCGGCCTCGGCGTGGTTGACGATCGGCGGTGCCAAGGTCAGCTGTGGGGCCGACGCCACCGCCGCGCCGGAGAGGGCTTCGTAGGTCGCCATGGTGGTGGCGGCCTGGACCCACATCCGTACGTAGTCGGCTTCGTTGACCGCGATCGGGATGGTGTTGACCCCAAAGAAGTTGGTAGCGACCAAGACTCCGTGGATGGCGTGGTTGGCCGCCAGTTCGGGCATGGTAGGCATGGCCGCCAGCGCACTGACGTAGGCCGCGGCCGCCGTTTCGTGTCGAGACGCCCGCGCGGCACTGTCCGCGCTGGCCGTTTCCAACCAGGCCAAGTACGGCAAGTGGGCTGCGAGATAACTTTCGGCGCTGGGGCCCTGCCACGACGCGGCCTGGGTGGCTCCCAGCACCTCCCGCAATGCCTCCGCGATCGCGGTGTACTCCAGGCTCAGTGATGACCACGCGCCGGCGGCGGACAGCAGCGGACCGGGCCCCGGGCCGCTGCTCAGCGCAGCCGAATGCACCTCTGGGGGAGATGCCATCCACACCGGCGCCGTCATGGCGCCCACCATATCGAAGATGAAAGTCATTTTCAATTAGGTGCCACGCGCGGGTGACCGGCGGGGACGCCGGGGGTCTAGCTACGCCGAAACAAGCTCCACATCGTTGAGGATGGCGGCATCCTCACGCGAGGGCGCCACCACATTGCCCACCAGTCGATCGCCGTCTTTCCACAGCCGGGCCCGCAGGATCTCGCCCGGGAAGACCACGCCGGCGAACCGGGCGCCGAAGGAACGAACCGCGCCGGCGTCACCGCCCAGCGCGGTGTCCACCGCCGCCTTGCAGGTCATGCCGTAGGTGCACAGCCCGTGCAGAATCGGCCGGTCGAAGCCGGCCGCGGCCGCGAACCCCGGGTCTGAATGCAGCGGGTTGCGGTCGCCGCAGAGCCGGTACAGCAATGCCTGCTGCGGGGATACCGGGATGTCGACTTCGAAATCCGGTGCCCTCTCGGGCAGTTCGCTCGACGTCGAGGGCCCGCGTTCACCGCCGAAGCCACCCTCGCCGCGAGCGAAGATGGACCGGTGCTGCGTCCACAGCGGCGTGCCGTCGGTGCTGGTCACCGAGGTTTCGAGCACCACCACCGCGGCTTTGCCCTTGTCCCACACCTCGACGATCCGGCTGATCGCGCGGGCGCTGCCCGACGGCGGCAGCGGCGCGGGCACGGTCACCTTCTCCGAGGCGTGCAGGATCTTGGCGAGGTCGATTTCGATACCGGGCCAGCTCACCTTCGGCGGGTCTACCTCGTTGAACGACGCCGCAACGCAGCCGAAGGTCGGCAGCACCTGCGGCTTGCCGTCCACGACGTAGCTCAACTCACGCGGGTCCATCGGGTCCGACCCGGCGCCCAGCGCTAGGTTGTAGAGCTGCACATTGGTTGCGGTCCAGGAGAATTCGACCTGGCCGAACTCCGCGCCCAGTGCGACGTCGAGGTTGATCGGCATGTCTAGGGCCTCCGGGCTTCGGAATGGGCAATGTCGAGGGCTGCCAGGTAGCCGAACGTCATGGCGGGTCCAATGGTGCCGCCCGGTCCGGGGTAGGTGTGGCCCATCACCGGTGCGCTCACGTTTCCTGCCGCATACAGCCCCGCGATGACGCTGCCGTCGTCCCGCAGCGCCCGGCCGTTCACGTCGGTGCGGATCCCGCCCTTGGTGCCCAGGTCGCCCGGCACCATCTTGGCCGCGTAGAACGGGCCCTGCGCGATCTGGCCCAGGTTCGGGTTCGGCTTGTTGGTCGGGTCACCGTAGTAGCGGTCGTAGGCGCTCTCGCCGCGGTGGAAATCCTCGTCCACGCCGTTGCGGGCGAACTCATTGAACCGGTCGACGGTCGCGGCCAGTGCAGCGGCCGGCACGCCGGTCTTGGCCGCCAGCTCTTCCAGGGTATCGGCGGACACGATCACGCCGGATTCCATCCACTTCTGCGGGATCCGTTGCCCCGGCTGCAATCCGGCGAAGATGTAGTTGTTGCGGTAGCGCTGGTCGAAGATCAGCCAGGCCGGGATGTTCTCGCCGGGGCCGGGACCCTGGCCGAACTCGCCGCCGTACATGTGGTGGCAGGCCTCGACATAGGGCATCGACTCGTTCATGAACCGCTTGCCGGCCATGTTCACGATGATCGATCCGGGCGAGTTGCGCTCCGAGAGCGCGAACCACGGTGACCCGGGCAGCGGCACCGTCGGACCCCACCAGGAGTCCTCCATGATGTCCAGGGCGGCACCGAGCTTCTCACCGGCGAGAATGCCCTCGCCGGTGTTGGCCTTGGCTCCGACGGTCCACTCGGTGGTGATCGGGGCGCGCTGGTACTTCACCCGCATCTGTTCGTTGTGCTCGAATCCACCGCTGGCCAGGATGACCCCGCGCCGTGCCCGGATCAGTCGCGGCTCGCTCGATTCGGAGTCGCCCGCGCCGCGGACGTAGACACCGGAGACCACACCGTCTTCCACATAGAGGTCGGTCAACGCGGTGTTGAGCTCCACCGGGACGCCGGCGTTGCGCAGGCCGATCCGCAGCGGCGCGATCAGGGCGCGGCCCATGCCGACCAGGTTCTTGCCGGTGGCCTGGGCCCACATGGTGCGGGCGCCCACCTTCAGGCTGCGCAGCACCCCGCGCGGGTGGCGCTTGAGCTGGTTGAGCCGGACGTAGTCCTGCTGCATGACAACGACATTCAGCGGCACCTTGCCATAAGCCGGCTCCAGGCCGTTCATGTCGGCGCCCAGCTTCTTGGCGTTGAACGGCTTCGGCTCGATCGAACGGCCGGTGGGCTTGCCGCCGGGCTGCTCGGGGTAGTAGTCGGCGTAACCGGGAACCCAGCACATCTTCAGCGGTGAGTTGGCCAGCACGAACGACAGCATCTCCGGCCCGCGCTGCAGGTAGGTGTCGATCTTCTCGGCCGGAACCACGTCGCCGATGATCGCCCGCAGGTAGGTGCGGGCCGCGTCGGCGGTGTCCTTGACCCCCGCGCGCTGCAGCACCTCATTGTTGGGGATCCACACGCCACCGCCGGATCGAGCAGTCGAGCCGCCGTAGTGGGGGGCTTTCTCGATGACGATGGTGGACAATCCCCGGTGGGCGGCGGTGAGGGCGGCGACCATCCCGGCGCCGCCGCTTCCGACCACGACGACGTCGTACTCCTGTTCGGCCATGTAGAACACGTTATAGAATTGCCCCGCCCGGGCGCCACTTGGCTGGCCGTATTGCTCGGGCGACTCTCCCGTACAACCGTTCCCTACCCTGCTGATAACCATCGGTTCTCGCCAGGTCAGGCCGACCTGGCGACGTAGTAGAACGTGTTTCAGTTTAGCCCTGAATGCAGGGCCTTTCTGCCCTTTCGCCTGAGGTAAAGCCATGCTTTACTGACACGAGAACGTATCGTTTTCTCCTGCGGTTCAGTAGTGAGGAGTTGTCATCGTGGTCAGCCCTGCTATCTCGTCAGCCACCGGCATTCCCGCCGGTTTCGACCTCACCGACCCGGAAATCTATGCCGAGCGACTGCCCGACGCGGAGTTCGCCGAACTGCGGCGCAGCGAGCCGATCAAGTGGATCGCGCAGCCCGACGACAAGAGTGGCGGATTCAAAGACGGCGGTTACTGGGCGATCACCCGGCACGAGGACGTCAAGGAGATCTCGCGACTCGACGACGTGTTCTCCAGCGAGCGCAACGGTGCCATCCCCAGGTTCCACGACGAAACAACCCGCGAGCAGCTTGATGCGCAGCGGATCTTGATGCTGAACCAGGACGCGCCGAAGCACACCCGGCAGCGGCGGATCATTTCCCGCGGCTTCACACCCCGGCACATTCTGCCGCTGCACGATGACCTGCAGGCGCGGGCGCAGGCGATCACCAAGGAGGCGCTGGCTCGGGGGAGCGGTGACTTCGTGGTGGAAGTGGCTTCGGAGTTGCCGCTGCAGGCGATCGCCGGGCTGATGGGGGTGCCGCAGGAGGACCGCGGCAAGTTGTTCGACTGGACCAACCAGATGACCTCCTACGACGACCCGGAGTTCGCCCACTACGACCCCGCCAATTCCGCGATGGAGATCATCTCCTACGGGCTGAAGCTGGCCGAGATGAAGCGGCAGAACCCGGGCCCCGACATCGTGACGACGCTGGTCGAGGCCGACGTCGACGGCGAGAAGCTGGGTGACGACGAGTTGGGTTACTTCATCATCCTGTTGGCGGTCGCCGGCAGTGAGACCACGCGCAACTCGATCACCCAGGGAATGATGGCGTTCACCGAACATCCCGAGCAGTGGGAACTGTTCAAGAAGGAACGTCCGGCGACCACCGCCGATGAGGTGGTGCGCTGGGCCACTCCGGTGACGTCGTTCCAGCGCACCGCGACCCGTGATCACAACCTGAACGGCACGTTGATCTCCGAAGGTCAGCGGGTGGTGATGTTCTACCGCGCGGCCAACTTCGACGAGACGGTGTTCGACAAGCCGCAAGAGTTCAACATCTTGCGTGACCCCAACCCGCATGTCGGTTTCGGCGGCACGGGTGCGCACTACTGCATCGGCACGCATCTGGCGCGGATGACCATCGGGCTGATCTTCAACGCGATCGCCGACAACATCCCCGACCTCAAGCCCCTGGACCGTCCCCAGCGGCTGCGCTCGGGCTGGCTCAACGGCATCAAACACTGGAACGTCGACTACACCGGCGGTAGGTGATCTACAAGCCGCCGGTGTTGCAGCGGGTGAAGTAGGGCAGGCTTGCCAGGGCTACGGCATCGTCTCGGTGTTTGCGGTTTTAGAACACGTTATAGAATTGCCGCTGAACGGCACGTTTTCACCCGCTCCACACCACCCGAGGGGACCATCGAAGATGCTCAGCGCCCAGATCCGTGAGGAACTCGCTGCCGAGTTGGCGCAGGCGGAGCGGAGTCGGGTTCCGATCTCGCCGTTGACGGCGGCTCAGCCCGGCATCGACGTCGTCGACGCCTACGAGATCCAGCTGATCAACATCCGCCAGCGGATCGCCGAGGGCGCCCGGGTCGTCGGACACAAGGTCGGCCTGTCCAGCGAAGCGATGCAGCAGATGATGGGCGTCGACGAACCGGACTACGGGCACCTGCTCAATGCGATGCAGGTGTTCGAGGACAAGCCGGTCAAGGCGGCGAACTACCTCTACCCGCGGGTCGAGGTCGAGGTGGCGTTCATCCTGGCCGCGGATCTGCCGGGCGCGGACTGCACCGAGGAGGACGTGCTGGCCGCCACCGAGGCGTTCGCCCCGGCGATCGAATTGATCGACAGCCGGATCAGCGACTGGAAGATCAAACTCTGCGACACCATCGCCGACAACGCCTCGTCGGCAGGATTTGTGCTGGGCAAGCAGCGGGTTAAGCCGGGAGACATCGATATCAAGAACATCGATGCGGCGCTGACCAAGAACGGCGAGGTGGTCGCGCAGGGCCGCAGTGACGCGGTGCTGGGCAACCCGGTCACCGCGGTGGCGTGGCTGGCTCGCAAGGTGGAAAGCTTCGGGGTGCGGTTGAAGGCAGGCGACATCGTGTTGCCGGGCACTGCGACCCGGGCCATCGACGTACACGCCGGCGACGACTGTGTCGCCGAGTTCTCCGGGCTGGGTTCAGTCCGGCTGGTTTTCGAATAGATTCCAATAGAGGAGCGTTCATGGCTGCCAAAGCCTCAGTCGCGATCGTCGGGTCGGGCAACATCAGCACCGACTTGCTGTACAAACTGCTGCGTTCGGAGTGGCTGGAGCCGCGCTGGATGATCGGCATCGACCCGGAGTCCGAGGGTCTGGCCCGGGCCCGCAAGCTCGGTCTGGAGACTTCGGCCGAGGGGGCGGACTGGCTGCTCGCCCTGGATGAGAAGCCGGACTTCGTCTTCGAGGCCACCAGCGCCTACGTGCACAAGGCGTACGCGCCCAAGTACGAGGCCGCCGGTATCCGGGCCATCGACCTGACCCCGGCCGCGGTGGGCCCGGCGGTGATTCCGCCGGCAAACCTGCACGAGCATGTCGACGCGCCGAACGTCAACATGATCACCTGCGGTGGCCAGGCCACCATTCCGATCGTGTACGCGGTCACCCGGGCGGTCAAAGAGCAGGGCGGCACGGTGCCGTATGCGGAGATCGTGGCCAGCGTCGCGAGTGTCTCGGCGGGACCGGGCACCCGGGCCAACATCGACGAGTTCACCAAGACCACCTCGGCGGGTGTGCGGACCATCGGTGGTGCCGAGCGCGGCAAGGCGATCATTATCTTGAACCCCGCCGACCCGCCGATGATCATGCGCGACACCATTTTCTGCCAGATCCCCGAGGACGCCGACCGCGACGCGATCACCGCGTCCATCAAGGATGTCGTTGCCCAGGTGCAGACCTACGTGCCGGGCTACCGGCTGCTCAACGAGCCGCAGTTCGACGAGCCGTCGCTGAACTCCGGCGGGCGTGCCGTGGTCACCACGTTCGTCGAAGTCGAGGGCGCCGGCGATTATCTGCCCCCGTATGCGGGCAACCTGGACATCATGACCGCCGCCGCGACCAAGGTCGGCGAGGAGATCGCCCGCGAGATGGCCGGCGTGAGTGCTGGAGGAGTGAAATGAGCGACCACATCTTCGACGTGCGGATCACCGACACCTCGCTGCGGGACGGCAGCCACCACAAGCGGCACCAGTTCACCCCCGAGGAGGTTGCGGCGATCGTCGCCGCGATCGACGCCGCCGGAGTGCCGGTCATCGAGGTGACCCACGGTGACGGGCTGGGCGGGTCCAGCTTCAACTACGGGTTCTCCAAAACTCCTGACCAGGAGCTGATCAAGCTGGCGGCGCAGACCGCCAAGGACGCCAAGATCGCCTTCCTGATGCTGCCCGGCGTGGCGACCAAGGAAGACATGAAGGAGGCGCAGGGCAACGGCGGACAGATCTGCCGGATCGCCACCCACTGCACCGAGGCCGATGTCTCCATCCAGCACTTCGGTCTGGCCCGGGAGCTGGGCCTGGAGACCGTCGGGTTCTTGATGATGGCCCACACCGTCTCCCCGGAGAAGCTGGCCGGCCAAGCCCGGATCATGGCCGACGCCGGCTGCCAGTGCGTGTACGTGGTCGATTCGGCCGGCGCGCTGGTGCTCGAAGGCGTCCGCGATCGGGTGGCCGCGTTGGTCGCCGAGCTGGGCGACGACGCCCAGGTGGGTTTCCACGGCCACGAGAACCTGGGCCTGGGCGTCGCCAACTCCCTGGAGGCGGTGCGGGCCGGCGCCAAGCAGATCGACGGCTCGGTGCGCCGGTTCGGTGCGGGTGCGGGCAACGCCCCGGTCGAGGCGCTGATCGGGGTATTCGACAAGGTCGGGATCAAGACCGGTATCGACTTCTTCGACATTGCCGACGCCGCCGAGGAAGTGGTGCGCCCGGCTATGCCGGCCGAGTGCGTGCTGGACCGCAACGCGCTGATCATGGGCTACTCCGGGGTGTATTCCAGCTTCCTCAAGCACGCGGTGCGCCAGGGCGAGCGGTACGGCGTGCCGGCCCACGAGCTGCTGCACCGGGCCGGGCAGCGCAAGCTGATCGGCGGCCAGGAGGACCAGCTGATCGACATCGCGCTGGAGATCCAGCGGGAGCGGGCCGCGAAGTAGTTGTCGGCGAGGTCCGGCACGATGGGGCTGTGAGTTCGACGCGCGCTGAAGCCCAGGCGATTCTGGAGCAGCTGGCCGGTCCGCAGGCGCGGCTGCGTGACGACCAGTGGACAGCGATCGAGGCGCTGGTGGTGGGGCGCCGCCGCGCCCTGGTGGTGCAGCGCACCGGCTGGGGCAAGTCGGCGGTGTACTTCATCGCGGCCAAGCTGCTGCGGGCCGGCGGGCACGGTCCGACGGTGATCGTCTCGCCGCTGCTGGCGTTGATGCGCAACCAGGTCGCCGCTGCCGAACGCGCCGGTGTGCACGCGGCCACCATCAACTCCTCGAACGTGACCGAGTGGGCCGACGTGCAACGCCGGGTGACCGCGGGCGAACTGGACGTGCTGCTGGTCAGCCCGGAGCGGCTCAACAACCCCGACTTCCGCGACGAGGTGCTGCCGGCGCTGGCGGCCCGGGCCGGGCTGGTCGTGGTCGACGAGGCGCACTGCGTCTCGGACTGGGGCCACGACTTCCGGCCGGACTACCGGCGTATCCGCACCCTGATCGCCGAGCTCGGCGCCGACATCCCGGTGCTGGCGACCACGGCGACCGCCAACGACCGGGTGGTCGCCGATGTCGCCGGCCAGCTCGGGGTCGGCGGTGGCGACACCCTGGTGCTGCGTGGCGGTCTGGATCGCGAGTCGTTGCGGATGTCGGTGGTGGCTGCCGGTGGCCCGGCGCAGCGGGCCGCCTGGATCGGCGCTCACCTGAACGAGCTGCCCGGCTCCGGGATCGTCTACACGCTCACCGTGGCCCAAGCCCACGATGTGGCCGCCGACCTGCGCGCCCAGGGCTTCGCGGTGGCCGCCTACACCGGTTCGACCGATTCGGCCGATCGGGAGCAACTCGAGGCCGATCTGCTGGCCAATCGGGTCAAAGCACTGATCGCCACGTCGGCCCTCGGCATGGGATTCGACAAGCCCGACCTGGGATTCGTCGTCCACCTGGGTGCGCCGTCCTCACCGATCGCCTACTACCAGCAGGTCGGTCGAGCCGGACGCGCCACCGCCAGCGCCGAGGTCATCCTGCTGCCCGGCACCGAGGACCAGGACATCTGGCGCTATTTCGCCTCGCTGGCCTTCCCCGCGGAGTCCTTGGTGCGCAAGGTGATCGGCGAGCTGTCGCCGGATCAGCCGCTGTCGACACCGGCGCTGGAAGCGCGGGTCGACCTGAATCGGTCCCGGTTGGAGATGGTGCTCAAGGTCCTCGACGTCGACGGCGCGGTGCGCCGGGTCAAGGGCGGTTGGTTGGGCACCGGAGCGCAGTGGGCCTACGACGAGCAGCGCTACCGCAAGCTCGACGAGCTGCGACGGGCCGAGCAGCAGGCGATGCTGGACTACCAGAGCACCGGCGGCTGCCGGATGAGTTTCCTACGCGCCCAGCTCAATGACCCGCAGCTGCAAGCGGGGGAGCGTTGCGGGCGGTGCGACAACTGCACCGGGCCGCGGTTCGATGCCGCGGTGGATCCCAGTGCTGCCGAGGCCACCCGGGAGCGGCTGATGCGTCCCGGCGTGGAGATCACGCCGCGCCGACAGTGGCCGTCGGGGCTGGCGCAGCTCGGCGTGGAACTATCCGGCCGGATCGCCGACGGGCCGGAGCCGGGCCGGGTGATCGGCCGGCTAACCGACCTGGGTTGGGGTGCGCGGCTGCGCCGGCTGCTCGACGAGCCGGACCGCGAGGTGCCCGACGAGGTGGTACGCGCAGCCGTGAGCGTGCTGGCCGGCTGGGAGTGGCAGAGCCGGCCGACCGCGGTGCTGGGCCTGGACTCGGCCACGCACCCGGTGCTGATCGGCTCGCTGACCGACCGGCTGGCGCAGCTCGGCCGCCTGACCCGCTTGGACACCCTGCGATATGCGCCAGGCCGGCGAGCGACGGCGGCCGCGAACTCCGCCTACCGGGTCGCCGCATTGCAGGGCTGCTGGCTGCCGCCGGCGGAACTTCCGGCAGGTATCGGCCCGGTGCTGCTGGTCGACGACGTGACCGACACCGGGTGGACGTTGACGATGGCGGCCCGGGTGTTGCGCGCGGCCGGCGCACCGCAAGTCCTGCCGTTCGCCCTGGCCAGCGTCAGCTAAAACGCGGGTACCGTCGAGTGATGAGCGGTATTACTCGAGCGATTGCGGTCGGCTTGCTGAGCGTGGCAGGGGTCCTGACACCGGTGGCCAACGCAGCGCCGTGCGACCAAACCGTCGGTGAATCCATCGACTCGTACCTGAACCGGCATCCAGATGTCAGGAACGACCTGAACGAGCGAGGAAAACAAGAGGACCCGAATTCACCGAACCCGGTGCTGGCCTACCTGGAGCGGCACCCCGACGTGCGGCAGGCGCTGATCACGCTGTCTCAGCAGTGTGTGTGACGAACGGCGACCGGAACACATAGCGGCTGGTGGGCACCGTGTCGATGTTCAGGTGCGCGCCGAACGCGCTGACACTGGCGATCATCCGACCCACCCGATCGGTCAGATCGGTCTCGTCGGCCGCGCCATAGAACGCGTACGGGTCGGACACCGCCTCGTCCGGGAAGTTCTCCTCGACAATGGCGTCGATCCGGGGTGCATCCTCGGTGAGCGGGCGGATCACCACATTCTGGGTGTAGCCGAAGGTGGCCTGGGTGTCGATGGCGACTTGGGTGTGGTCGATGTGCCAGCGGTGCAGCCAGGTCGCCTCATCCAAATCAGCCGGCCGGCGCAGCAGCGCCACGTTGGCCAGCCCCCGGGTGCGACGGCCCTCGCCGGCATCCGGCGGCGGCATGGGCATCGATTCGGTGACCAGATACGCTGCCGCCGAATCAGATTCGGCTTCGATCAGTGCGATGGCGGCGCGGGTCGCTTCGCCGTAGTACTGCTGGGTCCACAGGCTGATGACGGCCGCCGCCGGCGGATCCAGCGTCGTCAGGGTCATCATGGAGTCGCGCACCGCCTCGTCGCGCACGTTGACCACGACGCCCGGCAGCCCCAGATCCAGTAGTTTCGCCGCGATCGGACCGCGCAGATTCTGGCACCATTGGTCGCTGAAATCGGCTGTCCGCGCGATGATCATGACCTTTTCCATCGATGTCTCCTTAACCGGTTGCGGCGCGGAACGCCTCGACGAGTTCGCGAAGCAGATCTGTGGCCCGGCCGATGTCCTTGGGCAGCGAGCAGGTGACCCGCACATCGGTGACCCCGGCGGCCACCAGCGCCGGAGCCGAGGCCGCGGTGGCGGCGGTGTCCAGCGAGCCGTCGGCGTTCTTGACGGTGGTCGCGTGCCCCAGCACCTGCAGGCCGGTCGGGTCGCCGCCCAAACCCACGACGCGATCCTTCATCGCCGCGATGGCGCCGGCCGGGTCGCGCATCGCCGGGCCCCACGGGATCCAGCCGGACCCGAACCGGGCCAGCCGGCGCGCCACCGCGTCGTTGACGGTGCCGCTGACCCAGATCGGAACCCCGCCGGGCGCAACGGGTTTGGGCATCTGGTGAATGTTCTCGAAAGACAACTCCGGAGACGTGTAGCTGCTGCGCTGCTGAGTCCAGAGGGTCTGGCACACCTCCAGGGTGTGATCCAGCAGTCGTCCGCGGCGCTCGAAGGACAGGCCGGCGGCCTCGTATTCCTCGCGTTGCCAGCCGACGCCCACCCCGAGATCCAGTCGCCCGCCGGAGAGTACGTCCAACGTGGCCAGCTCCTTGGCCAGCACCGCCGGACGGCGCAGTGCCGCCAGCAACACCGCGGTGCCCAGCCGGATGCGGGTGGTAGTTGCGGCCAGCGCGGTCAGCACGATCAGCGGGTCCAGCCACTGACCGTCGGGACCAGTCGGCTGGCGTCCGCCGGCGATCCCGCCCAGCCGGGGATCGGCGTAAGCATCCGGGTTCTCGCCGAACACCACATGATCGGAGACCACGACACGATCCACGCCGGCGGCGTCCATCGCAGCGCCCAGCGCCAGGGTGGTGCTCCAGTCGTGGCCCGGGTCGTCGGTGAAAGTCTTGAGCTGAAAGGAGATCTGAGGTGTCATGATGGCCGCACCTGCCGGGCCGGCCGAGACTCGATCGCGTCGATGGTCAGTGCCCGCTGCGCGATTCGCCAGCTCTGCCCGACGCGGTGATAGGCGTCGCGGTAGCGCAGGTACCAGATGTGGTCGGTGAGTCTGCCGTCGTGCTCGATCCAGTGATGCGCCACCCCGTTGATCTCGCCGGTCGCGACATCGCCGGGCGTCGCACTCGTGTAGATCTCGCCGACGATGCCGTGCTGGGTCCGGGTCACCGCGGCTAGTGCTGACATGGCGTCCCGCACCCCGGCGTGACCCCGGTGCCGGACGCACGGCTCCAGGTGATCCGGTGGATCGGGAAGCACCAGTTCGGCGTCGGCGGTGAACAATTCGGCCACCTCGTCGAAGCGCCGGGCGTCGACGTAGCCGGCGTAGCGGTGCACGAGGTAGGACAGTTCGAGCCGATCGGTCGCGGACAAGGCCGGTGCGGTCATGGCGCCGAACCTAACAGCCATGCAGGCTTGCTTCCGCCGAGTTGGGTGGTGAGCGCCTCGGCGGTGCGCAGCAGTCCACGCGCCCATTTGGTGATCTCGGCATCGGTCAGAGCGCGTTGGGCGTGCAGCGACACCACCATCGCCTGGCGTTGATGGTGGTCGTAGACCGGTGCGGAGATCACGCTGATGTCGTGCCGGCCCCGTCCGCCGGCTTCGCCGCGCAGATACACCCGCTCGCCGATATCGGAGACCAGCTCACCGAGCAGGGCCCGCAGCTCGTCGGGCAGATCGCTGGACAGGCCCGCCATCAACCCGTAGAGCCGTTGCCCGCCCGGTGTCAGTCGCTCGACCAGGTAGCCGTCGGCACGGCATTCGTCGACGACGCGTTGCAGTCGCTCGCTCTCCGATCGCAGCGGGATGGTGGGCTGACGGGCCAGCCAGTCCCGCAGGGCATGGTCGTCCCAGAGCACGAACATCAGCCCGACCGGCGGTGCGAAGGGATAACTCTGGCCGGCTTGGACTCCCAGATGCGCGTTGGGTGCCGCCACCAGCTCCAGCACCGTGATTCGGTCGTCGACCACCGCGCTCAGCGCCGCGGAGGTGGCGAAATCAGCAGACAGCCGCTGCAGTTGCTCGCGTGCCTCGGGGCCGACCCGCAGCGACTGCTGGGCCGCGCGGCCCAGCGAGATCAGGCCCGGCCCGAGGCGGTAGGTCTTGTGGGGGTCGTCTCGTGTCAGGTAACCCGCGTCGGCCAGGGCGTTGGCGATGCCCAGGCAGGTCGGCTTGGACAGCTCGGTGCGCCGGGCCAGTTCGGACAATCCGAAGCTCTGGTCGGGGTGGCGGGCCAGAAAGTCCAGGATCGTCACCACCCGCTCGGTCGGCGGGGACGACCGCACAACTCGTTGGGGCGCCGCTTGTTCAGGCACAGCCATTGCAGCATGCTACCGCGACCGTCTAAAGTCGGTTCGAGATATCTACCATCTCGGTCCAATATTGAACCAATCGACGATCTGTGAGGTGTTGCAGCGATGTACTCCGAACCCCTTTCGGCCGCGATCGCCGAGGCGGAGAAGCTGGTCGCCGCCGCCCCGCACATCGAGACCGAGGCTGATCTGCTCGAAGGCCTGCAATACCTGGCCGGCGGTATCGAGGCGTGCGTGCACGCTGCCTTCAACAGCGAGCGCGACCACCCGTTCTTGCTGTCGGGCACCGGGCCGTTCACCAAGATGGGCCTGGACAACCCCGACACGCTGTACTTCGGTACCGTCGTGCGTCCCGGTAACGACTACATCGTGCAGGGCAGCCGGGGAACCACGACTGACCTCAGTTTCCAGCTGCTCGGCGGCGAATACACCGACGACAACGTCCCGGCCAGTGAGGCCGCCTTCGACGATCGCGAACTCGATGTTGCCGCCGACGGCACCTTCGCCTGGCGCTTCCAGCCGAAGGCGCCGGCGCAACTGGTGATCCGCGAGGTCTACAACGACTGGTCTGCTCAGCGGGGCATCCTCTCGATCGCCCGGACCGACACCGAAGGCACCGCACCGCCGGCGCTGACCCGACAGCTCATCGAGAAGCGTTATGCGGCAGCGGGAAAGCAGCTGATCAACCGGGTCAAGACCTGGCTGGCCTTTCCGCAGTGGTTCTACCTCAACCTTCCGGTCAACACCATGGTGGCGCCCCGGCTCACGCCGGGTGGTCTGGCCACTCAGTACTCGTCGGCCGGGCACTACGAGCTCGAGCCCGGACAGGCGCTGGTCATCACCTTGCCGGTGTCGGATGCACCGTACCTGGGCTTCCAGCTGGGCAGCCTGTGGTACATCTCGTTGGACTACATCAACCACCAGACCTCGCTGAACGGCACTCAGGCGCAAGCCGACCCGGACGGCAAGATCCGAATCGTGGTCTCCGACACCGATCCCGGCGTCACCAACTGGGTCGAGACCCTGGGCCATCGACGCGGCTTCTTGCAGTTCCGCTGGCAGCGGGTTTCGCGGCAGTTGACCGAGGCCGACGGTCCGACCGTCGAGCTCATCGACGTCGACGCCGTGCAGACGGCACTGCCCTTCTATGACCACAACAAGATTTCCCAAGACAGCTGGCGAGCGCGGATCGCGCAGCGGCAGCAGCAAATCGCTAACAGAATGCTGGGGTGAAAATGACCGGATTGCTCGACGGAAAAGTCGTCGTGATCAGCGGGGTCGGGCCGGGGCTCGGCAGCACGATGGCCAATCGGTTCGCGGCCGAGGGCGCCGATCTGGTGCTGGTCGCGCGCAGCGCCGATCGCCTGGAAGAGGTGGCCAAGCAGGTCAGGGCCGCCGGGCGGCGCGCCCTGGTGGTCCCCGCCGATATCACCGAGGACGACCAGGTAGCGCACCTGGTGGAGGCGGCCTCGGCCGAGTTCGATCACATCGACGTGTTGATCAATAACGCCTTCCGGGTGCCGTCGATGAAGCCGTTGGCGCAGACCACGTTTCAGCACATCCGCGATGCCATCGAGCTCAGCGGGCTCGGCGCGCTGCGCCTGACCCAGGGTTTCACGCCGGCTCTGGCCGCGGCCAACGGCTCGATCGTCAACCTGAACTCGATGGTGATCCGACACTCGCAGCCCAAGTACGGCGCCTACAAGATGGCCAAGGCCGCCCTGCTGGCGATGTCGCAGTCGCTGGCGTCCGAATTGGGCGAGCAGGGTATCCGCGTCAACTCCGTTGCGCCCGGATACATCTGGGGTGACACCTTGCAGAGCTATTTCGCCCACCAGGCCGGCAAGTACGGCACCACCGTCGAGCAGATCTATGCGGCCACGGCCGCCAACTCCGATCTGAGGCGGCTGCCTACCGAGGACGAGGTGGCCTCAGCGGTGCTGTTTTTGGCCAGCGATCTGGCCAGTGGCATCAGCGGCCAGGTTCTCGACGTCAACTGCGGGGAGTACCACAACTGATGACGGCTCGTACCAATGTCGGCACCGTTGAGGATCTGCACGCCTCGGCCACCAAGATGGTGGGACTGGACGACTTCGGTCCCGACGACGACAACTACCGCGAAGCACTTGGCGTGCTGCTGGATTCGTATCAGACCGAGGCAGACCTCACCGAGCTGGGCAGCAAGATGAACCGGTTCTTCCTGCGCGGGGCGCTGGTGGCCCGGCTACTGTCGCAGGCCGGCTGGAATGCGAACCCCGAGTACACCCAGGTCGGCGTCGAGCGGCCGATCTTCGTCACCGGGCTGCCCCGCACCGGAACCACCGCGCTGCATCGGCTGTTGGGCGCCGACCCGGTGCACCAGGGCTTGGAAATGTGGCTGGCCGAGTTCCCGCAGCCGCGGCCGCCGCGCGAAACCTGGGACAGTAACCCGGTTTTCCAGCAGATGAAGGCCCAGTTCGCGCGGCACCACGACGAGAACCCGGACTACACCGGGCTGCACTTCATGACCGCTGACGGCTTGGAGGAGTGCTGGCAGCTGCTGCGTCAGTCGCTGCACTCGGTGTCGTATGAGACGCTGGCGCACCTGCCGACCTATTCGCGCTGGCTCTCCGAGCAGGACTGGATCCCGTCGTACCAGCGGCACCGCCGGAACCTGCAACTGATCGGGCTCAACGACCCGGGCAAGCGCTGGGTGCTCAAGAACCCCAGCCACCTGTTCGCGCTGGATGCGATCATGGCGGTCTACCCCGATGCGCTGATCGTGCAGTGCCACCGGCCGGCCGAGACCATCCTGGCGTCGATGTGTTCGTTGGCTCGGCACACCACCGAAGGTCAGTCGAACACCTTCGTGGGTGCACGGATCGGCGCCGACGAGATGGAGACCTGGGCTCGCGGGCTGGAGCTGTTCAACAGCCAACGCGCCCACTATGACCAGGCTCAGTTCTGCGACATCGATTACAAGGAGTTCGTCGCCGACCCGCTGGCCACCGCCGCGGGCATCTACGAACGGTTCGGTCTGCCGCTGTCCGACGAGGCGCGCCAGGCCATGGCCGACGACTACGCGGCAAGCAAGACCGGCCCGCGCGCGCCCAAGCACGAGTATTCACTGGCCGACTATGGGTTGACCGCCGAGCAGGTCCGGGAGCGCTTCGCCGGCCTGTGACGGGCTGAACACCTTCGCGCGAGCAGAAGTCAAATCGCACTCCACCATCCCGTTGAGGGGGATTTTGCGTCTGCTCGCGGGAGGAAGCAAGCTTGGGGGCATGCGAATCGAGCG
>CAXYUC010000029.1:0-32374 GCA_964292075.1 uncultured Mycolicibacter sp. | reverse complement strand
CGGCCCGCCATCGAACGCATCGCGTCCGGATCAGTCATAAAACGTGTTGCCACTGCTCTGTCTCCTTGTCTGAAGTTCGTTGTTTCTGTTTGATTTTTGTCGTTGACGGGTTATTGCCGCCGGTTAAGTCGGGAACCGACGACCGGCTTTGAACGAATGAATGGTTCCCCTTCCATCAGCCCGTAGCCGGTAATGCGGTTGGCTCCCGATCAGCCGGCGGACGCGGCGTTGGCCGCCTCGGTGGCGGCGTAGGAGGTCGCACTGCTGTTGAGCGTGGCGACGAACATTTCGTGGATCGCTGCGGCCTGCGCGCTGACCTGCTGGTACATCGTCGCGTGCGCAGCGAACTGCGCCGCGGTCAGTGCCGAGACCTCGTCGGCAGCGGCCGGGACCACGCCGGTGGTCGGAGCGGCAGCGGCGGCGTTCTGCGCGTTCAACGCCGAACCGATACCGCTCAGGTTCGCAGCGGCCGCTGACAGCGCTTCGGGCTGCGCATTCACAAACGACATTCGAGTCCCTCCTCTGGATCGCGGTCAGCAATCTCTCCGCTGACGATCGTAAGCGCTCAAAGCGCCCGGGGGTAGCCAGAACGCCGACTGTTCACCTGCCGATAACAAGTATTCACCTGGGGTAACAATCCGGTAGCCGCGACCAGGCTGTTCAGCCCATGAAATGCCTCCAAACTGGAAAAACACAGAGCTGTTATTTCCCGCGCGGTGGGCAGTCGCCCCCGACTCCGATACCGGCGGGCACGAGGCCGTGGTTTAAATCCTGCCGCACTTAATTCACCGCCTCGCACCGGGCTATGACAGCGCCAGCAACCACTGTGACGCTGTTGCTCGCGTCACAGTGGTTGCCGGGCAGTCGGGTCAGCCGGCCGGGGTGGCCGCGCGCTCTTGCACCGGCGCCCGCCGCAGCTCGGTGGCGGCGACCTGAACGAACACGCCGGTGTCCTCGGCCATCAGCAGGCCACGACCACGGGGCAGCGGGCCGCCCTTCATCTTGCCGCGGATGAAGCCCTCGTCGGGGTCGGCGTCCATCACCAACAGTGGCGCGTTGGCCTGGTGCAGGGCCCGCAGCAGCGGGTCGGCACCGGCGGACGACCAACCGCCGAAGGTGCGGGTGGCGATCACGTGCAGGCCAACGTCGGCCGACCGGGTAACCCAGGGCGCCGCCTTCTGGAACGGCGAGTCGAAGCCGGGCGGGAACTGCTGGATGTCGTCGATGATCAAGAAGATCTCCGGTCCACTCCACCAGGTCCGCGACAGCAGCTCTTCGGCTGACAGCCCCGGCGGAGGTTCACGGTTGGCCAGCGTGACAGCCAACTCGTTGACCAGCGCGACGGCGCCGTCCAGGTTGTAGGCGAACTTCTCCACGTAGTCCGACCCCAGCGTGGTCAGCAGCTGCCGACGCGGGTCGATCAGCCACACCTGTGCCGACGGCCGCCCGTCCGGGCTGGGAGCCGGCGCGCTGCTGGACCCCGGCGCGTAGAGCCGCTCGATCTCGCTCATGATGGTGGCCAGCGTGGTGGTGCGGCCGCATTCGCGACGCCCAGTCACCATCAGGTGGCCGTTCTCGGCGAAGTTCAGATAGACCGGCTGCAGGTCGAGTTCGGAGATCGCCCAGGCGATACCGCCCGCTCCCACCCCTTCGCGCCGGTCGTTGGCCGCGACCGCGCGCACCTCTTCCAACCCGAACCGCGCCGGCAGACGCCGCACCGGGCGGACCCGGCCGACCGCCACCTGGCTGACCGCGGCTGCGACGCTGTCGGACTCGAACACCTTCTTGCCGGTGTCGGCCATCGCGGGCCGGGCAATCAGGGTGTGCAGGCCGGACTGGGGGTCGCTGTCGAGGCGTACGTAGTTGACCGCGACCATGCCCCGCCCCGGCTTCACCGGGACATCCTTGGCGAACCGGGAGCGCACCAGCTTGGCGTCCTCGACCGCGGCCAGACGCAGCTCGACCCGGGATCCGAAACCGCTTCGCACCGGCGGGCGGAGCTCCGATTCGCGATCGGCAGTCACAATCACGTGCACACCGAACGAGGGCCCCTGGTTGATGATCTGGTTGACCTGCTCGACGAGCACCTCGTTCTCCTCCGAGAGCGCTCGGTAGTTGTCAACCACCAGATAGACGTCGCCGAAACCGTCGTTGGGCACGCGTCCCGGGGCACCCTCGAACTTCCGCCGGCGGAAGACGTCCATCGATGCAACGTCGTTCTCCAGGAAGCTGCGCTTGCGGGTTCGCACCAACGCGAGCAGTTCGGCCACCGTGCGGCGCACCCCGTCGGGGTCGGTCGGGCCACAGACACTGCCCACGTGCGGCAGTCCGGCAACCGTGGTCAGCGAGGTGCCGCTGTAGGCCAGGCAGTAGAACTGAACCTGTTCGGGGGTGTGCGTCAACGCCGCGGAGCAGATCAACGTCTGCAGTGCGGTCGTCTTGCCCGAACCACCGGCGCCCAGGATCAGCACATTGGCGCCCGGGCCGGCGGTGTCCACCGTCCACGGCGGCTGGTCGTGCTTATACGGCCGGTCGATGACCCCGATCGGGAACACCAAGTCGCGCCGGGTGCCGTAGTCCTGCTGCCACGGGTGACCCAGGTGCCGGTTCACCAGGTCCTCGACGCTCACCGACACGTCCAGCGGTGGCTGCCACAGCCGGTAAGGCTCGAAATCGATCTGGCGCAGCTGATCGATGATCACCGTGCCGACCTTGGGCGTCCGAATGAAATCCTCTTCCTCGGCGGCCTCACCCGAGACTGTCGCCGGCTTGGAGTCGATCGCCGCAATCTCCTCGGGCGCCTCGATCTCCGGCGTGCTGACGCTGACCTCGAGTGGAGTGAACTCGGTGGTGAACAGCTGCGGCCGGATGTAGTCGACGGCATGCGTCAAGGGCATCTGCTCGTCGTCGAGCAATCCGCCCCGGTGGTAGTCGCGCCACAGGAACTCGGCCTGGAAACGGATAACCTCTTCGCCGCTCTTACGGAAGTAGCCGAGGCCGGCCTTGCCCGGCAGGTTCACTGCGTTGGGCACGCCGGCGGCCTGCGCGGCCCCGGCGGTCTGGGCCTTGAGCACCAGCCGGTAGCCCATGTTCTCCATCAGCTTCTCGGCGCGGCTCTCGATGGTCTGCGAGGCCATCATCAGGTGCACCCAGTAGGCGCGGCCCTGGCGGCCGATCGAGTCCAGCACTTCCACCGCGGTGGGCATGATGCGGAACCACTCGTAGAACTCGTCGATCACGACGACCAGCATCGGCAGCGGCGGCAGACTGTCGTCTCCGCGAGCCCGCATCCGAGACCGGATCTCGTTGTATTCTTTGGCACCGTCCACACCGGCGTTGTCGCACATGGTCTTTCGCCGGGCGATCTCACCCCACATGGCCTCCAGGAAGCGCTCCATGAGGGCCTGGTCGTCTTCCAGGTCGGTGATGATCCGCGACACGTGCGGCACGCCGGCGAACGGCTTGACCGCCGATCCACCCTTGAGGTCGGCCAGCACGAACTGCAGCTCGTCCGGCGGGTGAGCCAGCAGCAGCGACTCGATCACCGTGCGCACCAGGGTGGACTTACCGGAACCGGTGGTGCCGGACATGACGCCGTGCGGCCCGTCACCGCCCTCGTCGAGGGACTTCATGTCCAGGAAGAGCAGTTCGCCGTTGTCGGAGCGGTTTCCGAACGGAATCCGCAGCCGGCCTCGGCTGCCCGTATCGCGCCGGTTCGCCCACAGCTCCTTGAAGTCGATTCGGCCGGCGTCTTCGATGCCGTAGTAGGCCATGATGTCGCGCGCACCGATGTGGTGCGTCACCTTCTGGCCGATCTCCTCGTAGGCCGCCGCGAGCCGCCAGTGCGCTATCCGCTGCGCGAACTGTTCGGCGTCGGTCGGGCTGATCTGGTCGGCGAGGGCGAAGAACCACTCGTTGTCGTCGATCACCATCCAGGTGTCGCGGTCACGCGGCAGCGCGTTGATGATGCCCTTGTCGTCGAGACGCAGCACCCGCTGCGAAACGCCACGCCACTCCGGTGCGCCGGTCAGATCGAAGAACGTCACCCCGTCGATGCCCTCGGTGGTGTTGACGTACTCCCACTGCGGGTCCAGGCCGTCGACGATGATCAGGTGGTGCGGGGTCGGGGTCTCTGCCGACGAGCTGGCGTGGCGCGGCATGAACGATCCGCGCCCGGAGAACAGTTCGGCGTGTTCGGTGGCGAAGTCCTGTACCGAGCGGTAGACCATCCGGGCGTTGCCCGCGGCGTCCTGGCGGCGCGGGTCGCCGAAGTGCGGCATCCACTTCACCCAATCCCACTGCGCCACATCCGAAGTCACCACGACCATGCGCAGGTGGTCGGGCCCGTGGGAGAAGGCCAGCTGGCAGATGATCGCGCGCATCAGTCCGAGCACTTGCTCGCGGTCGCCGACCAGCGAGTACCACGGCTCGACCAGCAGCGAGATCATCTTCGGCAGGTTGTAGACCACGCTCTGGTAGCGCCCGAACTCCTGCAGTGCCTTACCGGTCACCGGTTCGAGCTCGATGTCGGTCGGCATGTTCTGCGGCTCACCCCAAGTCACCTCGGGCCGGGTCATCCCCACCCCGACGCGGGCCAGGCCGAAGTTGAGGTCCTTGCCGTTGGGCTGGCGCTCCCACATGCGCGACGATCCCACCGCCGCGGCCAGGGTGGACGGCGCCGGGTGGTACCACCGGTAGTTCGCGTCCATGCTGTCCGCGGACTCCGCTGCGGACTCGCGCAGCCGGTCCAGCATGAGCATGAACTGGGCGCGCATCGCGTCGAGCTTGGGCCGACTCAGTTGCTGGGCGCCACCACCGAAACGGCCGCCGAACATCATCATCGCGACGCCGCCGATCATAAAGATCGGGAAGATCGAGCCGGCGCCCAGGAACATCCGGGAACCGCTGGCCACGGTCATCGCGACCATGCCGACGAGCAGGCCGACCACGAGCACGCCGACCACCACCAGCCACCACGGCTTGCCTTCCGGCGGCGGCACGCTCAGCGGCGTCGGCAAGACGATGTTCTCGGGCTTGACCACCGGCGCGCGTTCCGGCGTCGGCCGGGCGTATCCACGTTTCACTTGGGCACCGCCAATTCTGCTGGGCTCATATCGGTTGGCAGGGTGTCGTGACGTACCAGCGCATCCTGGCGGGACAGGGTCGGGCCGTGCGCCAGCAGGCGCAACGCCACCGACGGCGCGAGCGCCGGTTCTCCGAACAGGCCCAGCGCCTTGCGCTCGTCATCGCCGGGGATCCCGAATCGCACGCCCGAGGCCGATATCCACCACAACGATTCCCGGGTGGAGGCGTCCGGGTCATTGCCGGTCACCGCGACGAAGTTGCCGTAACCCGAACCGAAGTAGACCCGGTCGGCCTCCGGCACGTTGATGTCGTTGGTCTTCACCAGGGATACCACCCGCTTCATCTGCTTCTGCGACACCGGAATCGTCGGGCCGGACACCACCTGTACCCGGGCCCGGCTGTCGCCGGTGGAACGCTCCCACCACCAGCACGTGGCGGGGTTCTCCTTGATGTCGACGACCTGCAGCGGTCCCTCGGGGTAAGCCGACAGGTCCAGTCCGGTGACCACCGGCATCTTCGCCAGATCCTGTGGAGTCACCACTGCGGGCGCACCGCCTCCGGTGGCCCCGGCGTTCTGCAGAATGCGCGCCACCACCCGCGACACCGTCTGCACGCCGTTCATCAGCACAACCCAATATTGTTGCGGGCCAGCCAACTGCGGTGTGGTGAACACCATTCCCACCGGGCCGGGGGCATTCGGGAAGGCCGGCGGATGACCGGCGTCAGGCACAAAAGGCACCGCCAGTTCTGGACCCACCGGCAACGCGTCGAACAGCGCCTGGCTCATCGGGCGGGCGTGGTCGACCTGCTCAGGAGTCAGTCCCAGCGGCAGCAGCACCGCTCGGTCGGCGGCGTCGATGCGCGAGCGGCGGCCCTGGCGAACCACCCAGGAGTCGTTGCCGTAGCGCAGCACCACCGCGTCGGGCCCGTCCAGCACCCGGCGGCGGGAGTTGAGCTCCGGGGCGCCGTCGATCACCGTCACGGTCACCGGCGACGGCGCACCGGCGCCCTGGACAATGGCCGCGGTGGCGCAGATCAGCCACGACGATGTCGAGGGCGTCGTCGGCAGGATGTCCGACGGCGCGCCGGGAATTCCAACCAAGGGGCCGTGCGGCTGCTCTGCTATTTGAGTCGAACGCACCTTGTGCGGGTTGTCGGCCCGACCGGCGATCAGTCGAGCCGAAGCCAAATTCAGCGCCGGATATATAGTGTCGCCGACCCGCACATACAGGGCGCCAGAATCACGGTCGGCAATGATCGGCGATTCGTTCAGCTGGCCCGAGGGACTCAAAAACGACCACAGCAGCGCACCGAGGCAGACGACCGCCCCAGCCGACACGGAAGCCACCACGGCCAGCGACTGGCGCCGGCCCGGCTCTACCTCCATCCGAACCTGCCAGCGGGTCAACGCCATCGCGGTTCGTCGCGCCAGGAATTGGTACCCGGTCATCTGGGTGCGCGTCGACAGCCCAAGGCCGTAACCGGGTCCCCGCTGTTCGTCAGCCACGGCGCGCCCCAGCCCGTCGCACTGTCGGATTACGGCGCGGTGCCGGTCCCCAATAGGTCGTCATCTACCCCTGCCTGGTCACAAGTTTCTACACTGCGCATGCTAGCTGTGTCGCGCTACGACTGCCCGCGGTGCAGATTGCAATCTGATGGCGATGGCGAAACGCACTTCGCCGGTTCTTCCTCGAATTATGACCGTGCTAGATGAACGGTCTGTAAAGCGCGTGATCCGCATGAGTCCCCTTGCGTCTTGCTCAGCACAAAACGGTGGTTTGCCCACCGAAAATAATCGCCACGATCACAAGATCGCGCCGGTCAATGAGCCAGCCCGGTGCCGGCGACGGCACGGCGCGCGCCGGTGGTCACCGAAATCCGCAACTGCGTTACCTGAGTTTCCTGTCAGAAGCCTGCGTATCTAATGCCAGAGTATCGCGCCACGAGCTGTTCCGCGTTACCGTCGAAAAGTGACCACGATTGATGGACAGGGTACGCAAGGGCCGCTCGACCCGCGGGGTCCCGCGAGCTCACCAGCAACAAAAGAGACCACTCGGCCAGTTGACTACTCCGCTGACGTCGTCGACGTCGAGTTGGAGCTGGAACAGGGCTACCGGACAGAAATTCACAAGAACCACAACGAGACCGTCGACGTCGAGACCTACGGCGGCGGTTTCGACCTGACCCGTCGCGCGGTCGCCCCGCATCTGCGTATCGGCCGGGATAAGTGGTTCAACCTGCTGTGGCTGATCCCGATCGGCTTCGTCGGACTGGTGGCGACGATCGCGATCGGTAAGGGCATTCGCGACATCCCCGCTGTTGGGGACTTCATCACACGATATCCAGGTAGCGCCGCGTCGTCGGAGTTCGCCGGCGGCATCCCCGCCTGGGCCGGGTGGACGCACTTCTTCAACCTGTTCATGATGATCTTCATCATCCGAGCCGGGATCCAGATTCTCTGCGATCACCCGCGGCTGTACTTCAGCCGTAACTCCACTCCCGGCAAGGACGAATGGCTGCGGGTGGGGCCGCCGGTGCCGGACGACCCCTACTGGACGGCCAACGCCGACACTGTTGCTCTGCCCGCACAGTTCGGGCTGCCCGGCTTCCGGCACTCGATCGGGCTGGCCCGATGGTGGCACATGGGGCTGGGCGTGCTGTGGCTGCTCAACGGCGCGGTGTTCTACGTGCTGCTGTTCACCACCGGTCAGTGGCACCGCATTGTGCCCACCAGCTTTGACGTCGTGCCGAATGCCGCGTCGGTCGCCATCCAGTACGCCTCGCTGGACTGGCCGACCGACCACACCTGGACCAACTACAACTCACTGCAGATGCTCTCCTACTTCGTC
Source organism: uncultured Mycolicibacter sp. (assembly GCA_964292075.1). Classification (GTDB taxonomy): domain Bacteria; phylum Actinomycetota; class Actinomycetes; order Mycobacteriales; family Mycobacteriaceae; genus Mycobacterium. Next base: position 24,440 of record CAXYUC010000029.1, on the reverse strand, counting down.
ACGGTGTTCATCGCCGCTCCGGCCGCACTGATCACCGCCCTGGGGATGTCCCCGGCACTGTCGCAGCGCCTCGGGTTGATCAGTAAGCACATGCGGCTCAACCTGCAGATCGCCCGGTCCCTGCACTTCGTGGTGCTGGTCTACTTCCTGATGTTCATCCTGGTGCACGTCACGATGGTGTTCGCCACCGAAGCACGGGTGAACCTCAACCACATGTTCGCTGCCCGCGACGACAACAGCTGGGTCGGGTTCGGCGTCTTCTCGGTGGCGTTGGTGGTCTGCACCGTCGGGTGGATCGCGGCGACGCCGCTCACCCTGCGCTATCCGCGGGTCGTCCAGAAGATCGGCTACGCCCTGATCGGGCCCTTCCAGCGTGCCCTCGAGAAGCTCGACCCCGAGCCCGGGACCTTCACCGAGGCCGACATCTCGCCGTTCCACTGGCGTAACGGCCGGCTTCCGGAGACCGTCGAGTACAAGGAATACGAAGCGAACGACTTCAAGGACTGGCGGCTCAAGGTCTACGGGCTGGTGGAGAACCCGATGGAGTTTTCGCTGGAGGACCTCAAGGCTCTGCCGTATCACGACCAGATCACTCAGCACATGTGTGTGCAGGCTTGGTCCGGCGTGGCCAAGTGGGGTGGGGTGTCGATGTCGACGATCATGGAGGTCGTCAAGCCGCTGCCCCAGGCCAAGTGGGCGATCTTCTACTCCATGGGCCTGGGCGCCACCGGCGGCATCTTCTACAACGCACACCCGGTCGACCAGATGTGGCACCACATGTCGATGCTGGCCTACAACATGAACGACCAGCCGCTGCCCTATATGCACGGCCGGCCGCTGCGGCTGCGCAACGAACTACAGCACGGCTACAAGCTGGTGAAGTGGATCAAGGGCATCGAGTTCGTGGAGAGCTACAAGGAGATCGGCAGCGGCCACGGCGGCTACAGCGAAGACCACAAGTTCTTCGGCCGCCATCAGACGATCTGAGTCGAACCCAGGGAATGCCGGCTCGCACGGCCTGACAGGAACACCTGTCAGGCCGTGCCGCATCTGCGGAAGTTACAGCCCCCGGCGGCCCGGACTGATGTTGTTGACGGTCGGTCCGCCGAATCCATCCAGGCGTCGTAGGGTGAGATGAGGCTACGGAACAACGGGGAGAATCCATGCGCAATCGCGGTATCAGAAAGTCAGTCCTGTCGGTGGTGGCGGTCGGACTGGCGGTGGGTGCGGTGGCGACCGCCTGCGGCGGCTGCGACAGCGATTCCGACGAGGACACCTACCGGGAAGTCACCGAGGCGCCCGCCGCGCCGGGGGCGCCGGCCCCACCCCCCGGCGGCGGGGCCGGCCGGTCCGAACCCGGCCCGAGTGCACTGCCGGATGCGCCGCTCACCAGCGCTGCCCCAGTCGTTGAACCCCCTGCGAAGCAGGCTCCGGCCGCTCCGGCAGCCCCACGGGCCCCGTCTGCGCCTGCCGTCCCGGCCATCCCGGCAATTCCGGCAATCCCGGCGATTCCCGCCATCCCGGCGATTCCGGCCATCCCGGCAATCCCGTACCCGTAGGGATTGCCGCGGCGAGCGGTCAGATACCGGTCCAGGCCGAGTCCAGCTGCTCGGCCACGTCGATGATCTGCGCCCGCTGGGATTGTGGGCTGTCGATCTCGGCTGCCACGTAACTGGCGATGAATCGGCGGATCTCTCCGTCGACACCGGCGAAGATCCGCAGCAGCTCGCCGCGGATGGACGTCGAGGACACCTCGACGGTGATGTCGGAGGACCGTGGTTTGGGCACGTCGATGATCAGCAGCAACGGTTCGGCGGCTCGCGCGGTGGCGTGCAGCGCGATGTCGCCGGCCACGGTGAACCGTTGCTTGTCCAGACGCAGATCGATGAGCAGGTCGATCTCCAGCGGAATGTGGATCGCGAACGTCAGCAGGTCACCCAGACCGCGTGCCACCCGGGGTTCTTGGACCCGCACCTTCGCGCTGACCTTGGCGATGCCGCCCGGTCCCTGCCGCATCGCGGGCATCTCGAACTCGTCGCCGGCGATGACGGCGAACGCAGCTGCCACTCGTTCTTCGGTGACCGCGACCTCGAAGAACTTGCGCCCGAACTCTTCGTAGGTCAGGTAAGTGTGGTTCTGCATAGGTTGATACGGTCTCACGTCCCCGCCGCCGACGGGCGCTGATCTGTCCGCGCCACGCAGTCGTCTTCGCACTCCACCACACCGCGGTCGGTCAGATGCTCGATCAGCGGCATCACTCCGGCTGCCAAGTGCTCGGCCATCGCGGCGCGGGCCAGCGCCTGATCGTGTGCTGCCAGCGCGGCCAGCACCCGCCGGTGGTCGGCCATGGACCGCTCCGGCCACCCGGCGATGGCCGGGAAAACCGCCTCGGGCGCGTACCGGGTTATCTGCGACATCATTTGGGCCAGCTTGGGTGAGGCGGCAGCCACATTGATGGCCCGGTGGAAATCGTGGTTGAGCCGCACGGTCCGCTCTTCGTCGTCTCCGGCGTAGGCCTGCTCGAGCCGGGACTGGATCTGCGTCAGCTCGCTCAACTGCTCCGCGGTGATGCCGGCGGCGGCTCGCGCCGCCAGCTCACCGCCCACGAACGCCTGGACGTCGGCGACATCGGCCAGATCTCGCCTGGTCACGGGCAACACGACGAACCCGCGGTGCGGCTGCTGATCGAGCAGGCCTTCAGCGCGCAGCTCGACCAACGCCTCCCGCACCGGGGTGACACTGATGCCCAATTCCGTTGCCAGCTGGTCCAATCGGACGTACTCCCCCGCGGCGTAGCCGCCGTCGAAGATCCGCTGGCGCACGAAGCGCGCGACGGCTTCCGACAGCTGCGGCCGGGTGCTGAAGTCGGGGATAGACATGGTTTCAGATGCGGTAGTCGGCCAGCAGCCGCTTGCTGATGATCTGCTTCTGGATCTCGCTGGTTCCCTCACCGATCAGCAGGAACGGCGCGTCGCGCATCAGGCGCTCGATCTCGTATTCCTTGGAGTAGCCGTAGCCACCGTGGATCCGGAAGCTCTGCTGGGTGACCTCGTTGCAGTATTCGCTGGCCAGGTATTTCGCCATGCCCGCAGCGAGGTCGTTGCGCTCGCCGGAATCCTTCAGTCGAGCCGCGTTGACGACCATCAGGTGCGCGGCCTCTACCTTGGTCGCCATCTCGGCGAGCCCGAATGCGACGGCCTGATGCTCGGCGATCGGCTTGCCGAAGGTGTTGCGCTGCTGGGCGTATCGGGCCGCGAGCTCGAAGGCGCGGATGCCCACCCCGCAAGCGCGTGCCGCGACGTTGACCCGGCCGACCTCGATGCCGTCCATCATCTGGTAGAAGCCGCGGCCGGTGGTGCCGCCCAGAACGTCGGCGGCGCTGGCCCGAAAGTCGTCGAAGATCATCTCGGTGGTGTCGATGCCTTTGTATCCGAGCTTGTCGAGCTTGCCGGGGATGGTCAGCCCCGGGACGACTTCACCGAATCCGGTCGGCTTTTGGACCAGGAACGCGGTCATGTTGCGGTGCGGGGTGTCGGCCCCCTCGTCGGTGTGGACCAGCACCGCCACCAAGTTTGACGTGGCGCCGTTGGTCAGCCACATCTTCTGGCCGTTGATCAGGTAGTCACCGTCGCCGGTGGGGGTGGCCCGGGTACGAATGGCGGCGACGTCGGAGCCGAGCTCGGGTTCGGACATCGAAAATGCCCCGCGCACATCGCCGGTCGCCATCGCGGGCAGGTAGCGCTGCTTCTGCTCGTCGGTGCCGTGCTGGCGCAGCAGGTAGGCGACGATGAAGTGGGTGTTGATCACCCCGGAGATGCTCATCCAGCCGCGGGCGAGCTCCTCGACGCACAGCGCGTAGGTCAGCAGAGACTCGCCCAGCCCGCCGTAGGCCTCCGGAATCATCAGGCCGAACAGGCCCAACTGCGCCATGCCGTCGACGATCTGTTGCGGATAGGCGTCGGCCCGCTCAAATTCGGCGGCGTGCGGAATGACCTCTTTGTCGACGAATGCCCGTACCGCCGCGATGATCTCGGTCTGGCTCTCGGTCAGCCCCAACGTTTGGCACAGCTTGGTCATTACGCCACCCTCTCGAACACGGCGGCCAAGCCCTGGCCGCCTCCGATGCACATGGTTTCCAGTCCGTAGCGCTCCTGGCGGCGGTGCAGCTCGCGTGCCAGTGTCGCCAGCATCCGGCCGCCGGTCGCGCCGACCGGATGCCCCAGCGAGATCCCGGAACCGTGCACGTTGGTGCGGTCGCGGTCGGCGACACCGAATCGCCACTCCGCCATGACCGCCAGCGCTTGAGCGGCAAACGCCTCATTGAGCTCGATCAGGTCGATGTCGGCGAGCGTGAGGCCGGCCTTGGCCAAGGCGACATCGGTCGCCGGTACCGGGCCGATGCCCATGACAGCGGGCTTCACCCCGGCGAGCCCCCAGGAGACCAGCCGCACCAGCGGGGTCAGGCCCAGTTGCTCGGCCTTGTCCCGGGTCGTCACCACGCACATCGAAGCCGCGTCGTTCTGACCGCTGGAGTTGCCGGCGGTGACGGTGGCGTCTGGATCGCTTTTACCCAGAACCGGTTTGAGCTTGGCTAGCGACTCCACCGAGGTGTCGGCCCGGGGATGCTCGTCGGTGTCGAACCGCTGCTCGCCGGTGCGGGAGCGCACCGTGACACCGATGATTTCGTCGGCGAGCGCACCGCTGCGCTGGGCCGCCACCGCGCGCTGATGCGAGGTGACCGCCAGTTCGTCCTGCGCGGCGCGGGAGATCTGGTACTTGCGGCGCAGGTTCTCCGCCGTCTCCAACATGCCGCCGGGCACCGGGTGGTGCCGGCCACCCGCGGTGGTCCGGCCCCGCGCCAGACCGTCGTGCACCCGCACTCCGTCGCGGGCCCCGCCCCAGCGCATGTCGGTGGAGTAGAACGCCACGTTGCTCATGCTCTCCGCGCCGCCGGCGATCACCACCTCATGCGCGCCACTGCCGACCTGCAGGCAGGCCTGGATCACCGCCTGCAATCCCGATCCGCACCGCCGGTCGACCTGCATGCCCGGAACCGTCACCGGCAGGCCGGAATCCAAGGCGACCACCCGCCCGATCGCCGGCGCCTCACTGCTGGGATAACAGTGCCCCAGCACCACGTCGTCGATGGCATCGGCGGGCAGGCCGGTGCGCTCCAGCAGTCCGGTCAGGGCGGCGACGCCGAGCTCGACGGCGGTCAGTGACGTGAACATCCCGCCGTAGCGGCCGATGGGGGTACGAACCGGTTCGCAGATCACCGCCTCGCGCAGCGTCATAGGTGCCGGCCGCCGGTCACCTCGAGCACGGTGCCCGTCATATAAGAGGACAAGTCGGACGCCAGGAACAGCGCGACCGTCGCGACCTCGTCGGGTTCACCGGCCCGGCCCATCGGCACCTCGGCGACCTTCGAATCCCAGATCCGCTGCGGCATGGCCTCGGTCATCGCCGAGCGGATCAGCCCCGGCTGGATCGCGTTGACGCGGACACCGAGGTAGGCCAGCTCCTTGCTGGCGGCCTTGGTCATGCCGACGATGCCGGCCTTGGCGGCCGAATAGTTGGTCTGCCCGACCATGCCGACCTTGCCGGATATAGAGGACATGTTCACGATCGCGCCGCGCTTGCGTTCGCGCATGATCGCCGCGGCAGCCCGCAGCCCGTTCCAGGTGCCCTTCAGGTGTACCGCGATCACCTGGTCGAAATCGTCCTCGGTCATCTTGCGCATGGTGGCGTCGCGGGTGATACCGGCGTTGTTCACCATGATGTCCAGGCCGCCGAACCGCTCGACGGCGACGGCCACCAGCGCATCGACGTCGGCGGCGGCCGTGACGTCGGTGCGTACCGGGACCGCGACATCGGCGCCAAGCCGCTCGGCCGCGGCCTCGGTCGCCTCCAGGTTCAGATCGCCCAGCACCACGCGGGCGCCCTCGGCGACGAAGCGTTGCGCGATCGCGAAGCCCAGCCCCTGCGCTCCGCCGGTGATCACCGCCGTCTGCCCATCAAGTAATGCCACGCCGAAACCGTCCTCTACATGTCGTGATGTCGCGCCCACCCGTGGTCCGGGACATCATATTTCATATATGATTTGTCGGCCAGTGCCGAAAGGGGCCTTGTCATGACGACCGCATCCGTCTCGTCCGTTGAAGACGACGTCTTCGCCGACATCCTGTCCCAGACCCGCCGGTTCGTCCGGACAATGGTCCTCCCGCGCGAGCAGGAGATCCTCGACACCGATCAGGTGCCAGACGACCTGCGGCAAGCCGCGAAGGACCTGGGCCTGTTCGGCTACGCGATTCCCCAGGAATGGGGCGGTCTGGGCCTGAATCTGGCCCAGGACGTCGAACTGGCCATGGAACTGGGCTACACCTGCCCGTCGGTCCGATCGATGTTCGGCACCAACAACGGCATCGCCGGCCAGGTCCTGGTGGGGTTCGGCACCGAAGAACAGAAGGAGCGCTGGCTCGAGCCCATCGCCTCCGGTGCGGTCGCGTCCTTCGCCCTCACCGAGCCCGGAGCGGGCTCCAATCCCGCGGGCCTGCGCACCAAGGCCGTCCGCGACGGCTCAGGACCGGACGCGGCCTGGGTGCTCGACGGCCAGAAGCGGTTCATCACCAATGCCCCGCTGGCCGATCTGTTTGTGGTGTTCGCCCGCACCCGGCCCGCCGACGAGCGCGGCGCCGGCATCGCGGTGTTCCTGGTACCGGCCGGTGCCGCCCGGGTCGAAGTCGGCGCCAAGGACGCCAAAATGGGCCAGGAAGGCGCCTGGACGGCCGATGTCACCTTCTCCGGCGTGCGACTGCCCGCCGCCGCCCTGGTCGGCGGTAATGAGGACATCGGTTACCGGGCGGCGATGACGTCCCTGGCCCGCGGCCGCATCCACATTGCGGCGCTGGCAGTGGGCGCCGCGCAGCGCGCCCTCGATGAATCGGTGAACTACGCCGCCACCGCCACCCAGGGCGGCAACATCATCGGCGACTTCCAGCTGGTGCAGGCGATGCTCGCCGATCAGCAGACCGGGGTAATGGCCGGCCAGGCGCTGGTCCGCGATGCCGCCCGCAAGTGGGTTAGTAACGAAGATCGGCGAATCGCGCCGTCGGTGGCGAAGGTCTTCTGCACCGAGATGGCCGGCAAGGTCGCCGACCTGGCGGTGCAGATCCACGGCGGCAGTGGATACATCCGTGGCGTGCCGGTGGAGCGCATCTACCGCGATGTCCGACTTCTGCGGCTCTACGAGGGCACCAGTGAGATTCAGCGGCTGATCATCGGGTCGAATCTGATCAAAAATGCGAAGCGTTCACTGTAAGCAGCATCACTTTTCCCGCCGGAGAACGCCAGCGATGCGCGGCGCGATTCTCGCCGATATCGGCGGTAATCGATACCGGCAATGCACCCAGTGATCAGGCAATTTCATCTCAATAATGCGAATTTGTGACCTTTGAGGTCACGCTGAACAAACACATACGGGCCATCTACCAGCACCTACGGAAATAGACCGGCTCTCCGCGCGCATTTTTACTGGTCTACCTGGCGTTTTCCGTTGCGGCGTTATGTTTGACAATATGAATGCGAAACGTGATGGGCACCACAGATTTTGGTAAGTGCAGTTATCCATGGTTAATGTGCCTGGTCATGTTTGGTCTAGAAGCACTGATGGCGCTCATCCAGCAGGTTTCGGGCACTCCGTACATCGTCGGTGGGAACACCCCCGCAGGTACGGATTGCTCGGGTCTAGCCTCGTGGGTGTCCAACGTCGCCGCTGGTCGGCCGGCCTTCAGCGGCCGGTTCCACACCGCCAACGAGGAGTCGGCGCTACTGGCCCGCGGCTTCCGGTACGGCACCGCCCCCAACGCTGTGGTGGTGGGTTGGAACAGCCACCACACCGCGGTGACCCTGCCCGACGGCACACCGGTGGCCAGCGGTGAGCCCGGCGGCGTGCGGATCGGCGGCGGCGGCGCCTACCAGCCGCAGTTCACCCATCACATGTACTTGCCCATGGAGGAGGCACCGGCACCGGAAGCCCCGGTGATGTTTGCCGCCATGGTGGAGCCGGGCCCCGAGCCCGCCGCAGAGCCGATGGCCGAGCCCATGGCCGTCGAGTTGGCCCCCGCGCCCCTGGACGCTCCGCCGTTCGAGGTACCGCCCATCGAGGCCCCGCTTGGGCCCCCCATGGGTCTGCCGCCCCGCGAGGGGCCGCCGATGGATGCCCTCCCGTTCGACGAGGCCCCGGCCGAGCCCGGCCCGGCACCCAGCGACCGCGAGGCGCCGGCCTAGTCCCGGCGGCGCGCCAGCAGCCACGCCAATCCGTCCGCTTCACCCTCGGCGATCACTTCCAGGTCGGCGAACGCCGTGCGCAGCTCCCCGGGCGCAGCCCGGAATCGACCTGCGGTGCTGCCGACCTGACTCAACGCGGTGACCGCCAGCAGTCCGCCCGGGGCCAGGCGCTGCACCATCGGCGCATCGAGCCGACGGTCGCGGAACCGAGCGCAGTAGATGACGTCGGCCGGCGGCCCGCCCGGCAGGCCGTCATCGAGGTCGACGGCGTCGAATCGACACCGGTCGATGGCGCCGCTGCGCAGGGCGAACGCCCGCGCCTGCTCGACGGCGACCGGCGAGATGTCCAATCCGGCCACCTGCAGGCCCCGTTGGGCCAGCCAGACCGCCGCTGTCCCCTGGCCGCAGGCGATGTCGAGCGCGTGGCCGGCGACCGGAAACGCGTCCGCGAAGGGCGCAAACACCGCGGCGGGCCCGGCCGTGTCCGGTGCCGGCACACAGCGGCCTGCGTATTTCGCGTCCCAGCGGGTGCGGTCCTCGTCGCTCATCGGAATGGACGATACTGCGGTGGTGAAATTGCGCCCCTCGATCGCGCTGTTGCTGTTTGTCCTCGGTGGAGCGGCCGGTCTGCTCGGTGACCACTCGCACGTGGTCACCGGGACCACCGAATACCTGCCCCCCGCGCAGGCCGTGCCATTCATCTGGAGCAGTCCCCTCTATTTCCCGATCCTGGTCGGGTCCGCGACCGTCTTCCTGGCCGAGTTGCGGCTGCATCTCCCGTCGCCACGGACCACAGTCACGGTGCGTCAGGGGGTGGCTGGTCTGGCCGCGGTCCTGGGCAGCTACGTCGTCACCGCGATGTTGCATGCCTCGCCGGCGGTTCCCCTCACGACGTTGATCTGCGCGTTCGCTGCGCTCACCTTCTGCGCCTTGGGAGATCGTCCGGCGATTATCTGCGGTGTGCTGATCGCGGCCGTCGGCCCGGTGGTCGAGATCGGGATCGCGGCGGCCGGTCAGTTCCGCTACGTCCCCGGCTCGGACGGGTTGTTCGGGGTGGCGCCGTGGCTGGTGCCGCTGTACTTCGCATTCGGAGTGGTGGCAGCGCTGATCGGTGAAATCGCCGCTACCGCACGGCGGTCAGCCGAGTAAGGCCACCAGACAGGGACGGACGCGATGGCACCGGTCACGCTCGGCGGTTACCCGGCAAAACGGTGTGCCCGCGTCACCCACAACGAGTTCACCCCCGGCATTTCCGAGCCGGTGCCGCCGCGCCCGGATTTGGAGGCGCTGCGCACTGCCGGAATCGAATTCGAGGAACACGTTTTCGTCGAACTCCGGTCCCGCTACGAAGACTCCGAGCGGCTACTACTGCTCGACTCCGATCTCAGCCGGACTGAACGCCAGCGACGCACCGTGGCCGCAATGACTGCCGGTGTCGAGGTGATCGCCGGCGGATGCCTACCGGATGTCAACGGTCGCAGGGGCCTTCCCGACGTGTTGGTCAGACACCGGGACGGCTACCTGCCGGTCGACATCAAGAACCACCGCACGGTGGCTTCCGCGAAACGCGCGGAGGTGGAGATCTCCACGCTGTCGCAACCCGATCGGCGGCTGACTCAGCCGGGCTACAGTGATCACGGCGCGAGCTGGCGTGACGATGTCATGCAGCTGGCGCATTACACCCGGATGTTGCAGGAGTTGGGTTTTCACTGCGGGGTGAACCGCGGTGGCATCATCGGCAGCTCGGACTTGTCTGCTCTTCTCGGCGGGGACAGCCTCCGTATCACCTGGTATGACCCGGATGCCGGGGACATCCCTACGTATTCGGCCAGCGATCCGTCGCACCGCCGACCTCGCTCGGCCCTGCAGCGCTACGACCATGAGTTCGCCTTCCGTGTCGACGTCGCGCGGGCCGCGGCAGCCGGACAAGAACTGGTGCGGCCCTATCGCATCAGCGAGTGCACGACGTGCGCATGGTTCGACCACTGCGCCACGGTGTCCGGCGACGACGATGCGTCCTTCGCGATCGAGACCGGCCACCTCACGATCCGGGAGTGGCAGTATCTGTATCAACACTGCGGCGATGGCACAGCGTTGAGCGTCGCGCAGTTGGCGGCCGTCGATGTGGACACCCACATCGAGGCGTTCCGCGTCCAGTCCGTCGGCACCAAAATGCCGCAGGATCGGCTGGCCAACGTGGTCCGACGAGCCCGGATGAGTTGCACCGGAATTGATTTCGAGGCACACGAAACCGAGCCACCGACCGTGCCCGCCGCCGACATCGAGGTCGACTTCGACATCGAGTGGGATGACCAGGGCCGGATCTATCAGTGGGGTCTGCGCGTTCGAGACGGCCAAGACGACACCACGGCCCGCTACCAACCCGTCGTCTCGTTCGATCCGCTCGACCAGGCCGCCGAAGCCGAACTGGCCGCCGAGTTCGCCTCCCGGATGCAGCAATTACGCAGCCACGCAGCCCGGCAGGGCAAGTCCCTTCAGGTCTTCCATTGGCACCACCCCGAGATCAGCAGCACCCGCAGATTCGCCGAGGTGGCGAGGGCGCTCGACGGTCTCACCTATGACCTGCGGAAGTGGTTCGACGCGACGTTTTTCGCCCGTACCTCGTCGTCGATCAAACAGGTTGCCGGTTTCTTCGGCTTCCGCTGGGAGGTGGACGACCCCGGGGGCCTGGCCTCCCAGGGCGCTATCGAAACCGCCCGGGGCAACGGCGCGGCGGCCGACGCCGCCCGGCAGTGGTGTCTGAGCTACAACGAATGTGATGTGGCGGCGCAGGCCGCGATCCGCGACGGCGTGCGCTTGTACCGCCGCTGAACGGGTTCAGCCCTGGGTCTTGGCCGTCGGGCAGATATTGGTGCGGGCCGACTCCACCACCTCGTCGGCGGTAGGCTTGGCGATCTGCAGATAGACCGAAACCTGCTCGACGATGAGGCTGGTCGGATGCTTCGGGAACTCCAGGCACGCGGTCCGTCCGGCGGCCAGCCGGCGGGCCTCAGTGCCGGGCGGGAACTTGCCGCGGATGGCGTTGAGGTAGGCCATCTCCGCCGGTTTGGGGTACGTCGACTGCTGCTGCGTGCACAGCAGGATGTCGGGACTGTTGCCGCAGTAGTCCGGATCACGAGGATTGAGCGGATCGGCCTGAGCGGATGACGCAGCACCGATCAGCCCGGCCAGCGCACCTGCGGCCAGAGCCGCTGCGAGTGCGGTTAGTTTCACGTCCAGCGCCTTTCTGTCGCCGCTGACGCTAGCAGGAATACCACGCCGCTCGGGGGGACTTGCCGGGTCTGGCCGCACCGCCAAGCCGCGCCTCTCTCGCACGCGTCGTAGCATCGCCGGTATGAGTTGGGCAGCGCGGTTCACCGCACCGTTGGCCGTCACGGGTGTTGCGATGGGAGTTCTGGTCGGGGCCGCGCCGGCGCACGCCGACGAAACCGGCTTCATGAAATACCTCAATACCCACGGCTACACCGCCCGCTACGCGAATGACGAGCCGATCGCGGAGTCCAGCGTGCGCGCACTCGGGCACATGATCTGCGAGAACCTGCATGTGGGCCGGACCGTCGAGGTCCAGCAGCCGCATTACTCGGCGTGGCCGCAGTTCGGCCTGATCGCCGACGCGGCGCGCCAGGAGTTGTGCCCCGGCTCGTAGTGCCAGCACCGCGTCGGAGTATGCAGCGGTCGAGCTCAGGAAGGCGACACGGTGACTGATCGGGGGCAGCAACGCCGGGGCCAGGATCTGCTGTTCGATCCGCTGACCACCAAGGGCACCGCCTTCAGCCACGAGGAGCGCCGCGAGCTCGGCCTGCTGGGGCTGCTGCCGGTTGCGGTGAAAACCATTGCCGAACAAGTCGACCACACCTATGCCGAGTTCTCCACGCGCCATGACGACCTGGACAAGCACATCTACTTGCGGGCGCTGCAGGACCGCAACGAGACGTTGTTCTACCGGCTGCTGAGCGAACATATCGAGGAGATGCTGCCGATCGTCTACACGCCGACGGTCGGTGAGGCGTGCCGGCGGTTCAGCGAGATCTACCGGCGCCCGCGCGGGCTGTTCGTCTCCTATCCGGATCGCGATCGGCTGCGGGAAGTTCTGCGCAACCGACGGGAGCAACAGGTCGACGTCATCGTCGTCACCGACGGACAGCGCATCCTGGGCCTGGGCGACCAGGGCATCGGCGGCATGGGCATTCCGATCGGCAAGCTCTCGCTCTACACCCTGATCGGCGGGATCGATCCCGCCCGCACCCTGCCGATCGTCCTTGACGTCGGCACCGACAATGTCGACCTGCTGCACGATCCGCAGTACCTCGGCTGGCGCCATCGCCGGATCAGCGACGAGGACTACTACGCCTTTGTCGACGACTTCGTGACCGTCGTGCATGAGGAACTGCCCGATGTACTGCTGCAGTGGGAGGACTTCGCCACCGCGCATGCGCTGCCGCTGTTGATGCGGTACCGGAATCGACTGCTGACGTTCAACGACGACATTCAGGGCACGGCAGCGGTCACCCTTGGTGCGCTGCATGGCGCTGTCCGCGCCGCCGGACGCCCGCTGTCGCAGCAGCAGGTGGTGATGCTCGGCGCCGGTTCGGCCGGTATCGGTGTGCTGGAGATGATCCGCCAGCAGATGATCGCCGAAGGACTCTCCGAAACCGAGGCCGCCGAACGGATCTGGGCAATCGACATCAACGGGTTGCTGACCGATGACCGCACGGACCTCTCCGGTAGCCAGCGCCGCTTCGCTCAGTCCGCAGCGCGGGTGGCCGGCTGGGACGGTCGGGGCCTGGCCGATGTGGTGCACCATGTCGATGTGGGCATCCTGCTGGGACTGTCGACGGTGGCCGGTGCCTTCACCGAAGACATCGTTCGACAGCTGGCGGCCAAGACGGACCGTCCGATTATTTTTCCGCTGTCCAACCCCACCAGCCGCGCCGAGGCGCACCCGGCGGAGCTCGACGAATGGACCGATGGGCGTGCGCTGATCGCCACCGGCTCGCCCTTCGCCCCGCTACGACACGGCGAGCGCACCCGCCGGATCGCGCAGTGCAACAACGTCTATATCTTCCCGGCGATCGGGCTAGCCGTCACCGCCGCGCGCGCGTCCCGTGTCACCGACGCGATGATGCGGGCGGCCGCCACCACCCTCGGCGATGAATCCCCCGCCCTGCTCGACGCCGACCAGCCGCTGCTGCCCGCGTTCGAGGATCTGCCGAAGGTCACCACCCGTATCGCAACCGCGGTAGCGATCCAGGCGGTGCGGGACGGCGTCGCTCCGGCGGCCTCCGACGAGACGATAGCCGAGGCCGTCCGGCGGTCTCGCTGGACGGCGGACTATCCGACTCGGTAGCCACGGGAAACCACCGGTCCAGCGCTATCCAAGCTCAAGTAACTAAAGTGCTCTGGGTGGACGGACGAAAGATTGCCAGGTTCTGCGGTCGCAGCCTGGCCATTCTGACGTCGCTGGCGGTCTCGGCCGCCCTCATCCACGCCCAGAGCAGCCACGATGCGGTGCCCAAACCCACCGAGACCGCCGCAGCGGCGACGTCGGCTCCGCCCTCCACGCCGCCCACCGGAGGGATGCGCGTCGCCAACCCCGCGGAGGCCGCGGCTCTGGCGGCGAGCGTACCGATGCCCACCGAAGGCCAGCAGTTCACCTTCCCGCTGCCTGCCGGGGTGGCGCCGGAGAACGGGCTGCAGGTCAAGACCATTTGGGCAGCCCGCACCATCGGCGTGCTGTTTCAGGAGATCAAAACCATCTACGGGTATCGCCAGGACCCGTTGAAGTGGCATCCCGACGGGTTGGCCATCGACGTGATGATCCCGGACTACCACAGTGAGGCCGGGATTCTGCTCGGCGACCAGATCGCCGGCTACGCGCTAGCCAACGCCCAGCGGTGGGGAGTCAACCACGTGATCTGGCGGCAGAAGATCTACCCGGGCGTCGGCGGCGGCAATTGGACCTCGGATTACGGCAACGAGACCGCCAACCACTACGACCACGTCCACATCGCCACCGATGGCGGTGGCTACCCCACCGGGCAGGAGACCTACTACATCTCCTCGATGACCCCGACGCCGACGGATTGAGTGGCAGCCTCGACCGGCTTGTCGAACGTGTGTTCTAATAGGCGGTGAGCTTGCCCGCCGCCGCGGGCGACGAATAAGCAAGGAGGTTGCCACGATTATGACTGCACCCACGTTCGCCCCCGACGCCCCGGCCATCACCGGTGACAGCCTCGGGATGGGTTCGTTCGCCGACGCCTCACCGGCCCTCGACGCTGCCGCCCCGGAGACTCCAGCGGCCCCCGAGGCCCCCGAGGTCAAGGAGCCCGCCAAGAAAGCGGCCGGCAAGAAGGCCAAGACGCTCGAGTTGACCCTGACCGTGACCGGTACCGCCGACGGCGAGTGGCACGCCGAGATCAAGCAGGGCAGCAGTTATCTGGTGCGCAACCTCGCAGTCGCAGCGGCCGCGGTGTCGCGGGCCGCCAAGGAACTGCATGAGGAGCTGTTCGCGCCGATCGAGGCGCTGATGGACGAGGCGCGCTCTCAGCACGCCGCGCGGGTGGCCGCGCTCGAAGCCGAGCTCGAGGCCGCGCGGAAAGCCTTGGCGGACTTGGACTAACGTCGGCGGCTCACCGACGCGCGAGCCAGCTCAGGAATTCGTCCACGGTGAATACCGGTTTGCCGTAGTCCTGGGCCTTGCGGGCCTTGCCGGACTGCGTGCCCGCTTCGGCGATGACCAACACCTCGCACCGCGTCTTGGTCACCGTGCGCACCGGCGCCAGCCCGGCCGAGGCCGCCAGCCGCTCCATCTCGTCGCGATCCACCACACGGCCGTGGCCGTCGACCGCGGTTCCGGTGGAACAGAAACGGGCGCCGGGAACCAGGGCCCCGTCCATGTTGTCGGCCGTCGGCGGCGCCTGCGCCCGCCCATCCGCGAGGTTGCCGGCGCCCAGCGCGCTCAATGCGTCGCGCAGGCGCGCCGACACCTCATCGGGGAGCCGGGTACGGCTGGCGGCGAGCACAAGCTGATCGGCGGCGGTCTGGCGCGCCGCCTGCTCCCAATCGCTCTCCCCCGCCAGCATCACCTGATGGACGGCAGTGCTACCCAGAATGATCGAACCGAGGGCTCGGCTGATCCGCAGCATCGCAGACAGCGCCGGAAGGTGTTGCGCCGTCGGGGTTGTGACGTCAGGATCGCGGCTGACCAGGATTCCCGAGAGGGCCTCGGTCTCGTCGGGTTCGTCGAACGGCGATGAGCCGGAATCCATGTCGACGGCATCGAGGCGCTCAAGCGCGGACCGGGCACGCTGCAACGCCGTGTCGCCGGTGATGCTTGGCCCGCGCAGGTCGATGCCCAGCGGCATCGCAGTCACCTGACCCAGTCGCTTGAGTTCGAAGTCGATCAGCCCCAGCGTCTCATCGACTTTGACGCCCACCGGCGTGCAGCCGGCCAGCATCGGCGCGATCACCGCCCAGGCCTCGCGCAGCGTAGGCGCCAGCAGCACGTCGGCCACCCCGATCCGATACGCGTGGCGGGCGTCGGCCAGGTCCCGCTGCGGGTTGATCAGCGTCGACACGGCCGTGCCGTCATCGAACGCCACCGCCAATTCCACCGGGCGCGGTCGCGACATCCGCCCCTCATCACCGACGGTGAGCAGGCCGATCGCGCAGTAGCGTCGCGCCCGGTCGCTGTTGGCCGAGGCGCGAAGGAACCGGGCGATCCGGCGATCCACCTTCAGATCCTTCGGCAGGACAGGGCGTTTCAGCACAAGCCCGGCCAACGAGGTACACCGGCTCAGCGCCACATAGAGCTGGCCGGTGGAGAACATGCCGCCGGACAGATCCACCACCAGTCGCTCCAGGGTCTGGCCTTGGCTCTTGTGGATCGTGATCGCCCAAGCCAGCTTGAACGGCAACTGGGTGAAGGTGCCGATGACGTCGCGGCGCAAGGTTCCGCCCTCGACCACCGGGCGGGTGGCCTCCCAGGTAAACGGGGTGACTTCGGCAATGTCGCCGGTGGAGAACTCGATTTCGACCACGGCCCCGTGGCGGTCGTAGCCCACTCCCACCACACGGCCGATCGAGCCGTTCACCCAACGCTCGGCCTGATCGTTGTTGAGCATCATCACCTGGGCGCCGACCTTGAAGCGCAACTCGTCGTCCAGCGGCTTGTCGAATAGGGACAGGTCGCCGGATTCGGTGGCACGGTGCACCATCTCCTCGCCGGGCAACCGCTCCAGCTGCTGGCGGTTGCGGGCCGTCACCAGCCTGTTGGTGGGCGCCAACGTCAGCCAGAATTCGTCGTCCGGCGGCACGAAGTCGGCGTCCACCCGGGCGTCCAAATGCTGCTGGGCATGGCCGAGCAGCACACCTTCCCGAATCTCGTTGAGGATCGCGGTCATCCGGTCATCGCCGAGCTGGCGGAACACCGTCGTGAGCGAGACGCTGGGGAACTCCGCGCGACTGAAGGTGTTCGCCGAAAAGAAGTACGGGGTGTCATAGGTCGTCGAGAAGTAGTGTTGCTCGCCCTCGGTGACCACCGGAGGCAGCTGGTAGAGGTCGCCCACCAACACCACCTGGACGCCGCCAAACGCAGTTCCGGGTTCGGGGCCGAAGCGCTGCAGCGCTCCCGCGATCATGTCGAACACGTCGGCACGCACCATCGACGCCTCGTCGATGATCAGTGTCTGCAGTTTGGCCAGTGTCTTGGTGAAGCGCCCGGGCCGATAGTTGCCGCCGGCGACATCAGACAGTGTTGTGGTGGGCCGGAATCCGAACAGGCGGTGGATGGTGTGGCCGTCGACGTTGAGGGCGGCGATCCCGGTCGGTGCGACCACCACGACGTTGCGATCGGTGGTGGCCATGAAGTGGCGGATGAGCGTCGACTTGCCCGTGCCGGCCTTGCCCGTCAGGAACAGGTTCCGTCCTGCCGACAGCAGCCCCAATGCCGCACGGAACTCCTCGGTCAGCACGACGGTGTTGCTGGCTACCACCACCCTGGCACCCTACTGGCGAGCGCCGACGGGAATGGGCGAGGGCGTCACCTGCCCAGCACCGAGACGATCTTCTTGGCGGTCGCCTTGGCCGATCCCGGGTTCTGGCCGGTGACCAGCCGGCCGTCGACGACGACGTGCGAGGCGAACGGAATCAGGCCTTTGCCGTAGTGGGCGCCGCGCCTTTTCATCTCCGCTTCGGCGTTGTAGGGCACCAGCTTGTTGACGCGGGCCAGGACCTCTTCCGACCAGGCGAATCCGGTGAGCTTGCGGCCGGCGACCAAGAGCGACCCATCGGAGAGCGTGGTGTTGAGCAGGCCGCAATACCCGTGGCAGACCGAGGACACCACTCCCCCGTTCTCGAAGATTTCGCGGGTGATGCGTTGCAGTCCTTCACTGTTGGGGAAGTCGTACATGACGGCGTGGCCGCCGGTGAAGTAGATCGCGTCATAGTCCGCAGAGTTGATCTCTTCGGGTGCAGCGGTGCCGGCCAGCAGCGCCATCTTCGTCTGGTCGGCCTTCCATGCCCTGGCGCTCTTGTCGAAGTTGGGGAACTTCAGCGACCGCGGTTCCAACGGCGATTGCCCGCCGTTGGGACTGACGATCGTCTGTCGGTAGCCCGCTGCGGCGAAGACGTGATAGGCGTGCGTCAGCTCCGAGAGCCACAATCCGGTCGGCTCGGCCGGATCGTCGTAGTGGGCGACGTTGGAGACGACGTTGAGGATGCGCTTGGTCATCTCCCCAGAATTCCCCTGGACAGTCGACTGTGCCAGCGAACCGGCCACTTTGTGCGACTCGTGGCCCCTAGCATCGAGGTGGCGTATTGCGCGGATCACGCAGACGGAGTTGCTTCAGACCACAGGGGGAAGGGAGTTCTGGATGTATGCCATAACGCTCAACGGTTTCGGTGGTCCGGAAGTGATGGCGTGGGCCCGGGTAGATGACCTACCTCGGCCGAGTTCCGGGGAAGTTGCCATCGACGTGGTGGCCGCGGGAGTGAACCGGGCTGACGTGATGCAGCGCATGGGCTTCTACCCGCCACCTCCGGGCGTCAGCGAGGTCCCCGGCCTCGAGGTTTCCGGTGTGATCGCTGAAGTCGGGGCCGGAGTCTCGGACTGGGAACCCGGCGACGCCGTGTGCGCGCTCCTGGCCGGCGGCGGATACGCCGAACGCATCAACGTGGCCGCCACCCAGATTCTGCCCGTGCCGCAGGGGGTCAGCGTCGCAGCGGCTGCTGCCCTCCCGGAAGCCGCCGCGACTGTGTGGTCGAACGTGGTGATGACCGGAGAATTGCAGCGTGGCCAGACGCTGCTGATTCACGGTGGTGGCAGCGGAATCGGCACCCACGCAATACAGGTGGGCCGCGCTGTAGGCGCCAATGTGGCCGTGACCGCCGGAACGGCATTGAAGTTGGAGCGCTGCCGCGAACTCGGCGCACAGACCTTGATCAATTATCGCGAGCAGGATTTCCCCGCGGTCGTGAACGCCGAATACTCCGGGGCCAACGTCATCCTCGACATCATGGGCGGCAGCTATTTGGCCAAGAACGTCGAGGCGCTTGCCGAGAACGGCCACCTGACGATCATCGGGCTACAGGGCGGCGCCACAGCTGAATTGAATCTCGGTGCGCTGCTGTTCAAGCGGGGATCGGTGCACGTGACCAATCTGCGTCGCCGGCCCGAACAGGGCCCCGGTTCGAAGGCCGAGATCATCACCGAGCTGCGCCGGCAGCTGGGGCCGGGGATCGCGGACGCGGCGGTGGCCCCGGCGGTCGCCCGCCAACGCCCGATCCCCGATGCCGCCGAGGCACACAAGCTGCTCGACTCTTCCGAGACGGTTGGGAAGGTTGTGCTGACCGTGCGCGAGCCCTGACTATTGAGCTCTGACGGGCGAGATTGGTATTTCACGAGCGGCAGCGGGGCATCCCCGGAATCTATAGTGTGGCGCCATGGGAACAATCCCCATGAAGGCGCAACGGCCGAGTTCTCGGCAGCGGGCCGCGCTCCTGGTCTCACTTGTCCTCGTCGTCATCGTCGCAGCTCTCGGGGGCATTGCGTCCGCCGACGCCGCAGCCGACTACGGAAAGCTCGCACAACCTGGCTGGGCACCTCCGAGCTACCTATTCGGTCCGGTGTGGAGTGTCCTCTACCTGCTGATGGCCGTCGCGGCCTGGCTCGTCTGGCGGGCGGATCCGCGATGGAGCAACCCCGCAATCATCGCCTACGGCATCCAGCTGGCCCTGAACCTGATCTGGTCGCCGCTGTTCTTCGGACTCGGCTGGCGTGGTCTAGCCCTCCTGGACATCCTCGTACTCGACGTCGCCGTGGCAATCACCATCACCTTATTCTGGAAGGTTCACCGCGTCGCAGCCGCCATGATGACGCCGTACCTCGGGTGGGTACTGTTCGCGACTGCACTGAACTACTCAGTGTGGACGCTTAACAGCTAATGGACGCCAACCGCTTTGGGCAGGTAGTTCCGCGTCAACACGGGCGACGAACTTCGGTCGGCTAAAATCCCAGCGCGCCAGCGAATGCGTGGATCAATAGTCGTCAGGTGGTGAACCAGCATCGACAACAATGCAGCCCGGTCATTCACCGGCCGAGGGATACTCCGAAATCAGGTCGACGCTTGCCTTTTCACTGATCAGATACACGGCAGTAGCTATGAACAAGCCGGGTATATCGGGAAAGACGCTGGCGTCAACCACCCGCAGACCAGTCGTGCCACGCACCCGAAACTGTCCGTCCAGAACAGCCATCGGGTCATCGTCGGCTCCGATCTTGGCCGTGCCGCACGCGTGGTGGCCCCAGGCCCTTGTCCGGACCCACTCCGCGAGGTCGGCTCGGGTAGACACCGATGGGCCGGGTATCAGTTCCTCGGCTACGATGTCGCCGGCGTGCTTCACTAGGTCGCGCGCGATTGCGATGCCGTCGAGGACCCCGTCGATGTCGTCATTCCACCCCGGCGAACCGTCCTCGAAGTAGTGGAACGAGATCTCCGGAACGTCGCGGGGGTCTGCCGAGGCGACTACCACCTCGCCGGCACGATTGTTGGTGTAGCCCTTGAGAACTACGACCGACAGCCGGTCGTGGAGCGGAGTGGCATCATGCGAGTAGTTCGGGTAGTACCCATGAAAGTCCACCGGCACCGCGAACACGAAGAGATCAGGTGGACCATCGGCGGGGGCCACACTTGACCGGGCGACGATGGCCGCCAGACTCCCGTTGGTGCTGTATGGCCCCCCTTGGTCTCGCTGCCACCGGCTGTAGAGCGGATCGTTGGCTGCCTGCCCCGGCGGCGGGACGTCCAGATAAGACCCGTGGAAGATCGGGTAGTTCTGCTTCATCCGGCTGACCACGGCCGCCTCGTAGCGGTCGTGCAGGTTTTTGCCCACTCCGGGCAGGTCGACAACCGGGGGGATGCCGAGTCGATCCAGGTCGGCTTTGGGTCCGACACCGGACAACGTCAGCAGCTGTGGTGTGTTGAAAGCACCAGTGGCGATGATCACCTCGTTGCGGGCGAAGACCTGGTTGAGTTGCCCGTCCCGGTTGTCGACAGCCTTCGGCGAGGCGCGGTAGAGATGTCGCCCATTCTGGTACTCGACCCCGATCGCCCGCGTTCCTTCGAACAGCACTCGGGTCGCCAACGCGTTCATCCGCAGGACGAGCTTGTCGGGCAACTCCTCGGCAACCGTGGTGACCCGTTCGCGGCTACCGTTGCGGCGGCCCGCATCGACGGCCACCGGAATGAACGTCATTCCCTCGTAGCCCGAGTGGATCGTGTCGTCGGCATTGGGGTCACGTGGCAACGGGATCTCTGCAGGAATCCCGAAGCGGTCGCGAGCGGTCTGCTCGATGGCACCGATGATATCCAGGAACATCGGCTCGAGTCCGGCGATGCTGGGGTCCGCTCTGGTGGTACCCAGCCATCCGTCATACCCGTGACCGCTTTTCTCGTCACGAATCGCGGCCGTGTCCCCCGGGAGCGGCTCCGCATCGCGACCGCGCCAGTGTTCGATCCGCCGGAAGTGCTCACGCATCACCTCCGGCGCCCAGCCGTCGTCACCGGTAAGTCGTTGCAGTCCGGCCCAGTCGTACGGATGAGGAAAGAGCGTGATCATGGCGTTGACGGCCGTGCTGCCTCCGACGGTGCTGCCGCGCGGATAGAGTACGCCACCCTTGGCACCTACGTATTTTTCGTCTTGCTCGGCAACCGCGCTGTCGTCGGAATGATGCACGTAGAACGACCACGACAGATTCCGGTCTTCGCTGGCCTGGGCCTGCATGATCGGAATGTCGTAATAAGGACAGTCGTGGTCTTCGCCGGCCTCCAATAGCAGCACCGAATGGCCCGCCAGCGCCAGGTTGGCCGCCAGCGGACCACCCCCGGCGCCGCTGCCGATCACGACGAAGTCGAACACCTCACCCTCGGATTTGGCCGCAGCGTCACCCGGTTTCGGCGACGCTACCACCCGATCCTCCGCGAAGACCCGACCCGTGCCTGTCCCCGCACCGCGCTAAGTTCACACCCTTGTGACACTGGCACGCAGGCGGTCTCAGACATTGAGCTTCGTCTGCCAATCAAAGGGCACCAAGCCCGCGGGGCCGGGTACCGGTTGATCCAGCGGATGACTTGACGGTGGGGCCAGCTCCGGCCCGTCGGCGAACGCGTCGTTGGTGTAGACGTAAAACCAGTCCTCGTCCGGCTCGTAGCTCTGAATCACCGCGTGCCCGGTCTGCTTGAAATGCCGCGTGGCATGTTGATGGGGCGAGTTGTCGCAACAGCCGATATGACCGCATTCGGCGCAACGGCGCAAGTGCAGCCACCACTGGCCGGCCGCCGTGCATTCGACACACCCGGGGCCCGAGGGCGGAACAGTTGTGTCAACTAACATTTCAGCCATCAGGTTCCCTTCCGCGTGGATACATCGCGTTGATAGACGGATCCCTACTGGAGTCAGCCCTTACCGGCTTCCTCAAGCAACAGCGGCGTGGCCAGTTTGCCCAAGTTGTTCGAGGCCAGCGGACTGTCTCCGGTCAGTAGTTTCCGATCTTGATGGACCTGCCCGGTGATGCCCGTGTTCAGAACTTTGAGGCCGAGTTCCTCGAGCTCCTTGGCAACCAAGTGCACCAACCGGCCGGGAATATATCCGATGGCGATGTTTGCTCCTTCGTCCAAGGCGTCAGGAAATACGGTGATTTCGTATCCCTTGAGGGGGTAGTTGTCTTTATCTGCCCCCACCGTCAGCAGCGACGCGAGGAAAACCGGACCGTGGCAGAGGGTGACGATGTACTTGTCGTTGTCGACTGCCCACTTCAGTGTGTTCCCGACCAATTCACTGGTAGGAATGCCGTTGATCGCCCCGTGTCCACCGGGCACGAACAATGCGATGTAGTCGGAGTTCGGCCCCAAGTTGTTCTCGACGACGTCGGAAAGTTTGAGCGGCTGCCTGAATTGGGGTAAAAATTTCTCGAATGCCGCTTTGACGGTATCGTCTTCTTTGGGAAACGCCCACAGCTCGAACTTCACCGGATTACCGCTCACGGTGGCGATGTCGATGTCGAATCCTGCGGCATCGAAGTGCATCAACGGGAGCAGGAACTCCAGCGGGTGGTTCCCGGTCGAGAAGAACGTTCCATTCTGAGTCAGGAGGTAGCGCTCTTCGGTGGCGATGAGCAGAATTTTCCATCTGCCTCCGGTGTACGGATTAGGATAGTCGGCACCACCGAAATCGCTTTTCGGCGAGGTGTACTGAGTGAGTGAATACGCCGACGGGAAGTACGCGTTGCACTCCGCTGGATCGGGAACGGGAGCTTTGGACAGTTCGGTGGTGTCAGCTGCAGTGGTCATACCAATTTTCTCCTGTTGATTGGAGTTTGGGACGGTCCGCGCGTTGGCGAAGGCCGCCAGGGCGCGTTACGCGCCAGGAGTGGGTTCGCGCGAAGCCCAGATGGTCCCGAAGTGAGATATTCCGTCACCGCCCCTCTCGTGTCATGTGGGTTTCAAAGTTGTAGTACTCAGCTAGCCGCAGCCTCCCAGTATGCCCAGGGAGCGGCTCGAGGTGATCCACCATGTGCGGATCTTGCTTCTCAAGATTCGAGAGGAGAGGCACAGCCTCAGGAGCAGGGCTTAATTGAGAGTAGTCGACGTTCGTATAGACGATGGCGTCTTTGTAGCGGTCGAGAAATGCGTCAAGCAATCGCTGGGTGGGCATACCGTCTTGATCCAGCTCACCGAGCCCTGCGAGCGCGAACAACACCGACAGCATGAGGCTGAGCCGATCATCTGGATCTGGGCTGGCTTGCACCAGGACGCGCGCCTGTTCATCTCCGGCATTCCACCACGCGTGCGGAGTTCCCGGCGGCACGACAACTGGCACTCCCAAATCCGCCTCGCGTTGGCTTCCGTCGATATCCATTTCCAATTGCCCTTTGAGCAATGTGAATGTTTCGGTGAAACTCGGGTGCACGTGTACACCGTTGACCGTCGCACCGGGCGCTGCATACAGGTCGACGATGGACGAGTAGCCGTTCTGGCCGTTTGGACTCTGCCGGGTGACCATCCGCTCCCCGGTTACCGGATTGCTGATCGCTGGGAACATCGCTTGGGCTCCTTCCTGGCCATCGAGTCCAGCCGAAGACTGTCGCCGCCCGAAATGTCACCGCACCCGCGCCAAGCGGCACGTGCCGAGTTGATGAAGATCATGAGGCCCGGCGCCCACCGAGATTCATTTTAGGCGCCGGACGGCGCTGCTCACCGGGCACAGGGCGTCGGCTCGCAACTCTTGTCGTCGATGACAATGGCGCGATCCCGGTCTTGTTCTGGCGCACCGTACCGTCCGCGATCCAGTCCCGATTTTTGACACGTGGGCCGGCTGATCGAACTGACGTGGTCGTCGCATCAAACCTCCGCCCGGGGGGGTTCAGGCGTAGCCTGGCCGGTGGCGTCGGGTTCCGGGTCGGCTTGACATCCCTGAGCGGCGGATTCTGGATTGTCAACCCACCGTGGATTGACCCCTCGACCGTCGACAAGTGTTTAGGCTCCGAGAATGCGTGATGAAGGTACGCCTGCGTCTAACCATGGGACTTGACCCCGTGTGTTGGACACGCTCAATCCCAGGAATGTCCTGGGGGA
>CAXYUC010000028.1:0-32387 GCA_964292075.1 uncultured Mycolicibacter sp. | reverse complement strand
ATGCTAACCGGGCGCAGTGGCGCCCCGTGTTGCCGTGCGCGCGTTTTTCGCCCCGCCGGCCCCTCCCGTTCCCGTTAGGGCCGAAGTGGAAGCCGCCATTTCTGCCGACATTCATACCGCCGCCGAAGGGCCCCATGTTGACGTTGGCGCCGTTGTTCTGCCCGCCGCCGGCGCCGATTCCGTTAGGGCCGAAGTTGAAGCCGCCGTTGTTGCCGGAATTCATACCTCCGCCGAAGGGCCCCATGTTGACATTGACCCCGCCGTTGTTGCCGGCGCCACCGGTGATTCCGTCATTGGGCTCGGCGCTGGCCGCGCCGATCCCGAATGCGCCGAGGGTTAACACCGTGGCCGCCGCAAGTGCCCACCGGCCAGTACGGCCGACTGTTGTCATCACCATCATTTCCCACTTTCTCTACCGAAACGGTATTCAGCGGAAATGCTCATAGTCATACCCCCCCATAAACACCCCCGGGTGGACCACCCACCTGGCCGGAACATTAAGTGGTTAACTCCCCAGCTTCGATCGGGCAAATGTAAAATCTCCCTTAATTGTTGCTGTTGAGTCCATCGGGTTCCTACATTCCTGATTCTTGCTGCGCCACTAGTGCTGGTCTCCTGGAAAAAAAGGGGAGCTAGAGGGGCTTTCAGCTCCCTCCTGAGCCCCACGCGGAGCCATGGCTGGGGGCGCCGTAGCGCTCGCAGAGTGGCGGGGCCGAGGAACGAGCCGCAGATGTTCCGCGTCGACCATCTTCTCGGCAAGGAGGCGGTGCAGCACCAGGGAGACGGAGCCGGGGCGGCCGAAACCGGCTTCGACACGCCCGACACGCCGCGAGCTGCGAAGTCAATGGCATGAACGTCTAGTCCCATGATCGAGGCCACCGGCGCGCCCACGGCGAGGCATCCCATCCAGCCGGCGAGAAGGAGTAAAAGGCGAGTTCAGAGCGGTTTTTCGGGTTACGTCGCCGGGGATCGCGATTCACCCGGGGAGGGCAGTCCGATCATGGCCGACTCGAGTCCGACGGCGCCGCGCCCAGACCCCATACGCTGGGCATTTGTAGCCGTAAACGGGGGGGTGGGGTTAGATTTCGTCAGACGGCGTGGGTACGGTCGTCGTCTCTGGCCGAAGTACCTGGCCGGGACAAGGAAAACATCGACGTTGTCGATGATGACGAGACGGAGGAATCGTGGCCCTTCCCCAGTTGACCGACGAGCAGCGCGCCGCCGCGTTGGAGAAGGCGGCGGCCGCGCGTCGGGCCCGAGCCGAGCTCAAGGACCGGCTGAAGCGTGGCGGCACCAATCTCAAGCAGGTGCTCAAGGACGCCGAGACCGACGAGGTCCTTGGCAAGATGAAGGTGTCTGCGCTGCTGGAGGCGTTGCCGAAGGTCGGCAAGGTCAAGGCGCAGGAGATCATGACCGAGCTGGAGATCGCCCCCACCCGCCGGCTGCGCGGCCTGGGCGACCGGCAGCGCAAGGCGCTGCTGGAGAAGTTCGACTTCTCCTGACCCGGCAGTGAATACCGGTGGAGGGCCGGGCAGCGGAAACGCGGGACGCGTTGTGGTGCTGTCCGGCCCATCCGCGGTCGGTAAGTCGAGCGTGGTCCGGTGCCTGCGAGAGCGGGTACCGGACCTGTATTTCAGTGTGTCGGCCACCACCCGGGCACCCAGGCCGGGGGAGGTGGACGGCGTGGACTACCGATTTGTTTCGCCGGCGGAGTTCGACCGGCTAGTTGAGAAAAATGAGCTGCTGGAGTGGGCCGATATTCACGGCGGCCTGCAGCGTTCAGGTACTCCGGCGGCCCCCGTCGTAGCCGCCACGCGCTGCGGCCGGCCCGTTCTGATCGAGGTCGATCTGGCCGGGGCCCGGGCCATCAAGAAGGCCTTGCCGGAGGCTGTCACGGTGTTTCTGGCCCCGCCGGACTGGGAGACGTTGCAGGCCAGACTGGCCGGTCGCGGCACCGAATCCGCAGAGGTCATGCAACGCCGATTGGCCACCGCACGCACCGAGTTGGCGGCGCAGGGAGACTTCGACGCCGTCGTGGTCAACGGTCGATTGGAAACAGCCTGCTCAGAATTGGTATCCTTGCTGGTGGATACCGCACCGGGCGCGGTCTGATTTACCCGGACGACAACCAGTAGGCGCGACCCGCCCCCAGCCAAAGAGCTTCAGGAGATTGTTTTAAGTGAGTACCTCGCAGACCGACTCGGCCGTGGTGACCGACGCCGACGAGTTCGACCCGGCGTCGATCGGCGGTTACGACACGCCCCTCGGCATCACCAACCCGCCCATCGACGAGCTGCTGCAGCGGGCGTCGAGCAAGTACGCGCTGGTGATCTACGCGGCCAAGCGTGCGCGCCAGATCAACGACTACTACAACCAGCTCGGTGAGGGCATCCTCGAATACGTCGGGCCGCTGGTCGAGCCCGGCCTGCAGGAGAAGCCGCTGTCGATCGCGCTGCGCGAGATCCACGGCGACCTGCTCGAATACACCGAAGGCGAGTAGCCGGAGCCGGGCAGGACGGGTCATCCCGGTGGGCCAGAAACGGGTCGTCGTCGGTGTCTCCGGAGGCATCGCCGCATACAAGGCGTGCACCGTGGTCCGACAGCTGGCCGAGGCCGGCCATTCGGTACGTGTCGTCCCGACCGAGTCCGCCCTGCGGTTCGTCGGGGCCGCCACTTTCGAGGCGCTCTCGGGCCAGCCGGTCGACACCGGGGTCTTCGACGACGTACCCCGGGTACCGCATGTGGCGATCGGCCAGCAGGCCGACTTGGTGGTTGTGGCACCGGCCACCGCCGATCTGTTGGCCCGCGCGGTCGCCGGTCGCGCCGACGATCTGCTGACCGCCACGCTGCTCACCGCCCGCTGTCCGGTGCTGTTCGCCCCGGCTATGCACACCGAGATGTGGCAGCATCCGGCCACCGTCGCCAATGTGGCGACGTTGCGGGAACGCGGCGCGGTCGTCCTTGAGCCCGCATCGGGCCGGTTGACCGGCGCCGACACCGGACCCGGCCGGCTGCCCGAGGCCGAGGAGATCAACACCTTCGCGTCGCTGCTGCTGGAGCGGGCTGACGCGTTGCCGCACGACCTGGCCGGGCAGAAGGTCCTGGTGACCGCGGGCGGCACCCGTGAGCCGATCGATCCGGTCCGCTTCATCGGCAACCGCAGTTCGGGCAAGCAGGGCTACGCGGTGGCTCGGGTGGCGGCCCAGCGCGGCGCCGAGGTCACCCTGATTGCCGCCCATACCGCGGGCCTGATCGATCCGGCCGGCGTTCACGTGGTTCACGTCAGCTCCGCCCAGCAACTGCACGACGCGGTGTCCAAACACGCCCCCGAGGCGCACGTGCTGGTGATGGCCGCTGCCGTCGCCGACTTCCGCCCGGTGCGGGTGGCGCAGGCCAAGATCAAAAAGGGCCCCGACAGCGCGGGGGAGCCGACCATAGAACTGGTCCGCAACGACGACGTGCTGGCCGGCGCGGTACATGCCCGCACCGACGGGCAGCTGCCCAATATGCGGGCCATTGTCGGCTTCGCTGCCGAGACCGGCGACGAGAACGGCGACGTGCTGTTCCATGCCCGGGCGAAGCTGCGCCGCAAGGGATGTGACCTGTTGGTGGTGAACGCGGTCGGGGACGGCCGAGCATTCGAGGTCGACCACAACGACGGGTGGCTGCTGGCCGCCGACGGTACCGAGTCCGCCCTGGAGTCGGGCTCCAAGACGTTGATGGCCAGCCGCATCGTGGACGCGATCGCGGCGTTCCTCGGCACCAGCCGCGGATAACGCGGCCCCACTGCATCGGATCGTTGACCGCTCGTCCTCCCCGGACTAACTTTCAGATCGTAAGTTAGCCGAGAGGGGTCGGGTATGGACGATCGTCGCTACGTGGTGATCGGGGGCGGCCTGGCGGGGCTGGCCGCAGCGGTCTGGTTGGCCGAGGCCGGCAAGACAGTGACGCTGCTGGAGCGGCGCGGGCGACTCGGCGGACGCACCCAGGCGATGCACGTGCAGGGCATAGCGGACCTCGCGGACAACGGCCAGCACGTGATCGCCAGCGGCTACGATCACCTGTTTCGGTACCTGACCAGCGTCGGAACCCGATCGATGGTGGAGTTCCCGACCGGCGGAACGCTGCGCTGGCCCGGCGGGGCCACCACCACCCTGGTGACCCGCGGACTGGGTGCGGTGCGAACGCTGTTCGGGCCGCATCCCGACGCGAGCCTGCTGGACCGGCTGCGGACCGCCGCGGCGACGCTGCGCCTGACCGGTGAGGCGCTGTTTCAGCCCGCCGATCTGCCCGATCTCAGCACCGACCAGTGGCTCCGCCGTGTCGGGATGCCCGCCCGGGCCCGGGAGGCGGTGTGGGACTGGCTGGCGCTCGGCATCGCCGCCGAACCGGTGGACCGGGGCTCGGCGAAAGTCTTTGCCGATGTCCTGGCCACCGGAATCCGACTCGGGCTACGCCACCGCAGCGCGGTGACCATCGGTTATCCCACCACCGATCTCGACACGCTCTACATCTCCGGTGCGCTCGCCGTTTTCGACCGGTGTGGTGTCGACGTGCGCTACCGCGCCGTGGCCCGGCGAATCGTGGTGGAGAACAATGCCGTTCGCGCCGTGCAGTTGGCAGATGGCACTGAGCTGGCGGCGGACGCGGTGGTGTGTGCGGTGCCCAACTCGAATATCGCCGGCTTGCTCGACGACCTGCCCGAACACGCCGAAATTTACGCTGCCGCAGAAAAACTGCACTACACACCGATCGTGAGCACCAACCTTTACCTGGACCGGCCGTTGGGCACCGAGGCGGCGATGGAATCGGTGATCGGCGGCACGGGTGTCATCGATGAGGTGTTCGACCGGCAGCGGATGCAGCGCCGCGATCCAAACGGTGCCTGGCTGTATTGCCTGACCACCAGTGGTGCCTACGAGCAGATTCACCGGTCCAACGAGCAGATCGTGGCCGAACAGCTGGACATGCTGCGCCGCTACTATCCGGCCGCGGTCGAGGCGAACGTGGTGGCCGCGCAGGTGGTCAAAATGCCCAAAGCCACTTTTTCGCAGGTGGTGGGCACCGATGGGCTGCGCCCGGATCAGCGCACGTCGGTCCCGAGCCTGGTGCTCGCCGGCGACTGGACCCGTACTGACTGGTCGGCGACCATGGAGAGCGCCGCGCAGAGTGCGGCCCGCGCGGTGGAGTTACTGCTCGAGCTACCGGCGTCGCAGTGAGCGCGCAGCCGGAGCCGAAGCGGCGGATGTCGGCACAAGCGCGGCGGATGCAGTTACTCGACCACGCCCGCAACATCGTCGCCGCCGAGGGTTTCACCGCGGTGACCATCGAACGGGTAGCCCGCGCGGCGCAGGTCACCCGGACCGTGGTGTACCAGAACTTCGGCGACCTGGCCGGACTGATGACGGCGCTGCTCGACCGCGAATCAGCGATTGCCTTCGCCGGAATGCGCAGCGTCGAGGGTCCGCTGGGCGATGACCCGGATGCGCTCGGCCGCGGCATCCTGGCGTATCTGCATGCGGCGCCCACCAGTTGGCGCATCATCCTCAGCCCGCCCGCCGGCGCCCCGCCGGAGGTAGGGGCCCGCACGGAAGCGGGCCGTCGCTATGCCCGAACCATCGCTGCGGGGCAGCTCTCTCGGTTAGCAGGCCACCCGATCGACGCTGACGGTGTGACGACGCGGCTGTTGTTGTCGGCCTTGGAAGAACTCGCGCTGCTCCACCTCACCGACCGGCGAGCGCACCCCGACGAATTGGTACTGAGTTATCTGCGGTCCTTGGTCGGCTGGGCGGTCCTGGCCGAGACGTCGACACCGGCGACAGGACGGTAGAGTAGGCGGTCGCAGCGCCGAGTCGTTCAGGATTCTCGTCGTGGGGGATGTTGTCGAGAATTTTCTGGACGCGGGGCAGCGCCGCCATAACCCGGCCCGTGGCACGGGGGAGGGGACTGGGCTGCCAGGCTCTCCCGAGGACCGCACGGCTATATTAGCCCGAGCTAACTTTTGGATCGATTACCCGGAAGGCGACATTGTGAGCGAAAAGGGACGGCTGTTCACCAGTGAGTCGGTGACCGAGGGCCACCCCGACAAGATCTGTGACGCCATCAGCGACTCGGTGCTCGACGCACTGCTCGCCGATGACCCCCGTTCACGTGTTGCGGTGGAAACCCTGGTCACCACCGGCCAGGTGCACGTGGTCGGTGAGGTGACGACCAACGCCCGCGAAGCGTTCGCCAACATCACCAACACGGTGCGCGAGCGCATCCTGGAGATCGGCTACGACTCGTCGGACAAGGGCTTCGACGGTGTTACCTGCGGCGTCAACATCGGAATCGGCGCGCAGTCACCCGACATCGCCCAGGGCGTCGACACCGCGCATGAAGCCCGCGTCGAGGGCGCAGCCGACCCGCTGGACTCCCAGGGCGCCGGCGACCAGGGCCTGATGTTCGGCTACGCGATCGCTGATACCCCGGAGCTGATGCCGCTGCCCATCGCGCTGGCCCACCGGCTCTCCCGGCGGCTGACCGAGGTACGCAAGAACGGCACGCTGGACTACCTGCGCCCGGACGGCAAGACCCAGGTCACCATCGAGTACGAGGATGACGTCCCGACCCGGCTGGACACCGTGGTGATCTCCACCCAGCACGCCGAGGGCATCGACCTGGTCAACACCCTGGACCCCGACCTGCGCGAGCACGTCATCTCCACCGTGCTGGCCGAGCTCGCCCACGAGACGCTGGATTCCTCGTCGACTCGCATCCTGATCAACCCGACCGGCAAGTTCGTCGTCGGCGGGCCGATGGGTGACGCCGGGCTGACCGGCCGCAAGATCATCGTCGACACCTACGGCGGCTGGGCTCGCCACGGCGGCGGCGCCTTCTCCGGCAAGGACCCGTCGAAGGTGGACCGCTCGGCCGCGTACGCGATGCGCTGGGTGGCCAAGAACATCGTCGCCGCGGGCTTGGCGCAGCGCGTCGAGGTCCAGGTGGCCTACGCCATCGGCAAGGCCGCGCCGGTCGGTCTGTTCATCGAGACCTTCGGCACCGCCACCGTTGACCCGGTCAAGATCGAGAAGATCGTGCCCGAGGTCTTCGACCTGCGCCCGGGCGCGATCGTGCGGGACCTGGACCTGCTGCGCCCGATCTACGCACCGACGGCGGCTTACGGTCACTTCGGCCGCACCGACATCGAACTGCCGTGGGAGCAGCTGGACAAGGTCGACGACCTTAAGCGCGCCATCTAACTCCGCCGAGCAGACACAAAATCGCACCCGCGGCCACTGCGGCGTGCGATTTTGTGTCTGCTCGCGCGGTACGACTCAGGCGCTGAACCGGTAGTCGTCGAGGTCGAAGCGGCGGCTGCGCCAGTAGGCCTCCACCGTGGTGGTGGGCCGCAACGGAACATCACCGTTCTTGTCGAAGTAGTAGCTGTTGGCCGACTTGCAGCTGTCCTGCCAGAACACCTGCCGGTGCCGTTTGCTCATCATCTCGTCGAAGTAGCGGGCGTTGGCCGCCTCGGTGATCTCGACCCGGGTCGCCCCACGGCCGCGGGCGCTCTTCAGGCACCGCACGATGTGGTGGGTCTGCGCTTCGACCAACGCGAAATACGACGACCCGACGTAGCCGTACGGGCCGAAGACGCTGAACAAGTTGGGAAATCCGGGGATGCTGACCCCCTCGTAGGCCTGCAACCGATGCTCGTCCCAGAACTGGGCTAGGGTCTGGCCCCCGACCCCGGTGACGGCGAACGTGGGAATGTTGTCGCTGTCCATCACTTTGAACCCGGTGGCCAAGATCAGCACGTCGACCTCGTGGGACGTCGCGTCGGCGGTGACGACGCCGGTGGGGGTGATCCGGTCGATGGGGTCGACCACCAAATGAACTTTTTCGCGGTTGAACGTCGACAGGTAGGTGTTGTGGAAGCCGGGGCGCTTACAGCCGACGGCGTAGCGGGGGGTGAGCTGCTTACGCAGTTCCGGATCGTGCACCTGCCGCCGCAGATATGCCCGCCCGGCCGACTCCATCTGCTTGGCCAGCGGAAACACCGTGAAATATTGCGCCGCGATGGGGAAGGTCGCCTCGACGTAGGCCTGACTGACCAGCCGCTGCAGGGACTTGCCGCCGGGAACCCGCATCGCCCAGCGGATCGGAGCGGCCAGCGGCACATCGAATTTCGGGAAACACCAGATCGGTGTCCGCTGAAAAACGGTGAGCGAGGAAACCTTCGGCGCGATCTCCGGGATCACCTGCACCGCGGAGGCTCCGGTGCCGATCACCGCCACTCGCGTGCCGGTCAGGTCTTGCGCGTGGTCCCAGCGGGCGGTGTGGATCGTCACCCCGGCGAAGGTGTCGACACCGGCGATGTCAGGCAGGTTCGGGGTGGTCAGCACCCCGCTGGCGTTGATCAGATACCGCGCCGTGAGTTGGTCGCCGGGTGAACCACCGGCGGCTTCGGTCTGCACCCGCCACCAGCCGTGTTCTTCGTCGAACTCCGCGGCAAGCACCTTGGTGGCGAACCGGATTCGCGAACGCAGACCGTACTTGTCGACGCAGTGCTCGGCGTAGGCCTTCAGCTCCCCGCCAGGGGCGTAGGTGCGTGACCAGTCCGGGCTCTGCTCGAACGAGAACTGGTAGGAAAACGACGGGATGTCCACGGCGATACCGGGATAGGTGTTCCAATGCCAGGTGCCGCCAACCCCGTCGCCGGCTTCGGTGATCGAAAAATCCGACATCCCGGCGCGGTCCAGGTTGATGGCTGCCCCGATGCCGGAAAATCCGGCGCCGACGATCAGAATCTCGTGGTCGGGTTCCTCGCTCACGGTCTGACCGTAGCGCTCCTGACCGCGGAGCTAGGGCAAATCCCGGGGCTCGAGCCGCCACGGCGGATTGCGGCGGGCCTCACCGGCGTGAAACAGGCACAACCGGTGGCCGTCGGGATCATGCAGCCGGGCCTCGCGCCACAGCCACGGCATGTCGGTCGGTGGCTGGGTGAACTCAACCGACCCGCGCAACCGCTGGTATTGCTCGTCGAGATCGTCGGCTTCGAAATAGATCGTCACCTGCGCACCGGCCGCGACCTCGCTGACGCGTTCCACCGAAAAGGTGCTGCCCCCGTCCGGGCACTCGAATCGCAGGTAGTTACCCGTCTTGACGATCAACCGCAGGCCCAGCAGCAGGTAGAACCGCTCGGTGCGGTCCAGGTCGGTGCTGCCGACGGTGACCTGGTTCAGCCGCATCGCATCACGCCAGGGCAGCCCGCAACGCCGCCAGCCCGCGGTCGGCGGCCTCGGTGGCTGCCGGGATCACCCCGGCGTACCCCAGGTAACCGTGAACCATGGTTTCGGCGTTGTGT
This sequence comes from uncultured Mycolicibacter sp., assembly GCA_964292075.1. Taxonomy (GTDB): domain Bacteria; phylum Actinomycetota; class Actinomycetes; order Mycobacteriales; family Mycobacteriaceae; genus Mycobacterium. The sequence goes on along the minus strand of CAXYUC010000028.1, from coordinate 23,038 downwards.
ACCTGCACCGGGACCCCGGCGGCGGCCAGCAATTCGCCGTAATGGATGCCGTCGTCGCGCAGTGGGTCGTGGCCGGCCACCGAGATGTAGGCCGGCGGCAGGCCGGCCAGATTCGCGGCCCGAGCCGGGGCCAACATTGCGGGCGGGTTGGACAGGTCGAGCTCGTCCCCGACGTAGGCCCGCGTCAATGCGGCGATCGCGGCGCTGTCGATGATCGGCGCGTGGGCGTTCTCGGTGAACGACGGCAGGTTGCCGTCATACGTGGTGGCCGGGTACCACAGCAGTTGGAAGGCGATCGCCGGTCCACCGGCATCACGGGCCAGCTGGGATACCACCGCGGCCAGGTTGCCACCGGCCGAGTCGCCAGCCACGGCCAGCCGGGCCGGATCCGCACCCAGCTCGGCGGCGTGTGCCGCCACCCACTCGGTGGCCGCCATCGCGTCCTCGACAGCGGCCGGGAACGGATGCTCGGGGGCCAGCCGGTAGCCCACGGACACCACGACCGCGCCCGCGTCGCCGGCATGCATGCGGGCCGTGCCGTCGTGGGTTTCGAGGTCACCGGCGACGAAGCCACCGCCGTGGAAGAACACCACCACGCCAGCGGCACCCGATTCGGTGCCCGCCGGCCGGTAGATACGTATCGGCAGGTCGCCACCCGGTCCGTCGATCACCCGGTCCTCGCTGGGCAGCTCCGGGTGCACAGGTCGATGGGGCAGGTCGCGCATCGCGCGACGCGCTGCCTCGACGCCGTCGTCCAGGGTCAATCGGAACGGGATGGCGTCCAGTACCTTCAGCACTATGGGGTCGATTGCCGGCATAGAAACACCGTACGCAACCCGACGAGTCTTCACCGCGTGGGCTGCGGCGGGATGGCTCGGAGTGGCCTACGGCATCTTCCTGACGGTGGTGGCGTTGCGCTCAGCGCCGGGCGAGGCACTGACCGGGCACTGGGTCGGGCAGCCGGCTTTCAAGGCGGCGATGGCGGTGCTGCTGGCCTTCGCCGCGGCCGCACACCCGATCCTGCGGGAGGCGCGCTGGCTGATCCCGGCTTTGATCTTCTCGGCGACCGGCGACTGGTTGCTGGCCATCCCCTGGTGGGAACCGTCCTTCGTCGCGGGTCTGGCCGCTTTCCTGGTGGCGCATCTGTGCTTTTTGGGCGCGCTGCTGCCGCTGGCGGTGGTGTCGCGCGGTCGACTGGTCGGGGCGGGCCTGGTCGCGGTGAGCTGCCTGGTGCTGTTGGCGTGGTTCTGGCCCGGCATGGCCCGAGAAGGCATGACGGTGCCGGTGACGGTGTACGTCGGCGTGCTCGGTGCGATGGTCTGCGTCGCGCTGCTGGCGAAACTGCCCACGCCCTGGACCGCGGTCGGCGCGGTGTGCTTCGCCGTGTCGGACGCCATGATCGGAGCCAGCCAGTTCGTCTTGGGCAATGAACTGCTGGCGGTGCCGATCTGGTGGGCCTATGCGGCGGCACAGTTGCTGATCACGGCCGGGTTTTTCTTCGGCCGGTCCACCGCCACCGAAGAGGCGGCCCCGGACTGAGATTCGCTGCCGGGCCAGATCGGTCAATGCCGGTGATTCCCGGTCCCGGGGCGCAGTCGTTCGGGATCGAACGCGGGCAGTCGACGGCGGTGCGCGGCGGTCATGTGGTGGTTCGCCAACGCGTCACCGTGACCCGAAGCGATGTCGCCGATGCTGAACAGCGACTCGCCGCCGGGATCGAAGTAGGAACTGTGGCCGCTCATCGGCAACGTCACACCGTGGGTTTCGGCTTTGAATCGGGTGGACCCGTACCCGTCGGCGGCCGGGTCGACACCCAGCCCGACCGTCGCCGACGTTCCGGGCAGTGACAGTTGCGGCTGGCCACCGAAACCGGTGACCGGATCCGATGATGCCGCCCCCACGTACACGTTCCCTCCCGACGGCAGGTGAAAGTCGTTGGCGCCGTGGGCCAGATCGGTTCCCGGTGAACCCACGAGCACCACGTCGTCGGCGCGCAACCCCGCCGAGGCCGCCGCGTCGGCCACCGTTGTCGAGCCGTAGGAGTGGCCGACCACGGTGACATGTGAGGCGCCGATGTGCGATGCCAGCAGGGCATTGACGTCGGCGGCCAAAAGTCGGCCCCCGGCCCGGGCGGCGGCCGGCCCGGCCACCTCCCGATCGAACAGGCTGTCCGGTGCGCGATAACCCATCCACACGACGACCGAATTGGTGCGATCCGGATCGGACCGGACCACCTCGCGATAGACGTTGCGCCCGTCCGGATGCGACAGGTAGCCATCGCGGACACTGCTGTGTGCGCCGGGCACCAGCACGGTGGTGTTGTCAGCGGTGTCGGGATCACCGATGGCGATCGCGGCCCGCCCGCGACCGCCGAACGCTGCCGGTTCATAGCTGAGCAGCAGCACCGGGACCGCACCGTCACCGGTGTTGACGGTCAGTCCGTCGCGGACCCGTAGTGCGTTCTCATAGCGCACCATCTCGGCAGCACTGGGCGCCGCCGTCGCGTCGGCCACCCGGTGAATATCGTCGGCCAGCGCCTGCCGGTTGATCCGGTCACGCAGCCGGGCCGGTACGCCATAGCCGGCACCGATCGACCGCAACCGCACCGCTTGGAATCGATTGTCGGCGAGGGCATCGCCGACCACCCGACAGATCTCTCGAGCCTTGGCGGCCAGGAAGAGCAGGAACTGGCGGGCGCCGGCCGGGGTAGCCCACACCGATGCCCGGGGATCGGTCAACGCGTCGCGGATCTCGCCGTCGATGGCGTCGAGGTGGCGACGGCCCACGCGGGCGTGCGCGGCGGCGTCGTGCACCGTGGCGGCCAGCACGCGATCGGTCAGCTCCGCAACCTGCAGCTGTGCGGCGAGGTACGCCTCGCGGCTGTGCACCGCGACCGCGTGGGCCCCGCACTGTTCGGGCATACCGCAGCAACGTAATTCAGCGCAGGTGGGAGTGCGCCCGCCGATACACAGCCCGTCAGGCCTGTGATCCGCCGTCTGCCGCGGTCGGCGGTGTCTGCTAGACCTGCGTGGTGAGTGTCGACGGCGAACCCAGCGAACCCAGCGAGCCCATCGCTCGGGTGCTGCCGATGCTCTCGGTGCCGCACCTGGACCGTGAGTTCGATTATCTCGTCACACCGGAGCAGTCCGAGGATGCCCGGCCCGGGGCGCGGGTGCGGGTGCGCTTTCACGGTCGACTGGTCGACGCGTTCGTCTGGGAGCGTCGCGCCGACACCGACCATGTCGGCCGGCTGGGCCGGCTGGAGCGGGTGATCTCCGCCGAACCGGTGCTCACCGGCGAGGTACGGCGACTGGTGGAGGCGGTGGCCGCCCGCTACGCCGGCAGCCGGGCCGACGTGCTGCGGCTGGCGGTTCCGCCGCGGCACGCCCGGGTGGAACGCGAAGCGCTGACGCCGCCCGAACCGCCCGTCATCGCCCCGGTCGATCCCGCGGGTTGGCAGCGGTACGGGGCGGGCGGATCGTTCCTGGCCGCGCTGGGCGAAGGCCGGGCGGCGCGCGCGGTGTGGCAGGTGCTGCCCGGGGACTCCTGGACCGACCGGTTCGTCGACGCCGCCGCCCAGACGATCCGCGCCGGCCGCACCGCCCTGGCGATCGTGCCCGACCAGCGAGACGTCGACGCGCTGTGTCGTGCCGCGACGGCCCGCATCGACGAGTCGGCGGTCGTGGCGCTGTCCGCCGGATTGGGCCCGGCCACCCGTTACCGGCGCTGGCTGTCGGTGCTGCGTGGCGGGGCACGGCTGGTGATCGGTACCCGCAGCGCGGTGTTCGCCCCGCTGGCCGACCTGGGCCTGGTGATGGTCTGGGATGACGGTGACGACTCCCTCGCGGAGCCGCGGGCGCCTTACCCGCATGCCCGCGAGGTGGCGATGCTGCGAGCGCACCTGGCGGGCTGCGCCGCCGTGATCGGCGGGTACGCCCGCACCGCCGAAGCGCACGCCCTGGTGGGCAGTGGGTGGGCGCACGACGTGGTGGCCCCGCGGGCGGAGTTGCGGACGGCAGCGCCGCGGGTGGTCGCCCTGGACGACACCGGATATGCCGAAGAACGCGACGCCGCAGCGCGCAGCGCTCGATTGCCGACGGTCGCGTTGCAGAGCGCGCGCAGCGCACTGGCCGCCGGGGCGCCGGTGCTGGTGCAGGTGCCCCGGCGTGGCTATGTGCCGTCGCTGGCCTGTGGGCGCTGCCGCGCGATCGCCCGCTGCCGGCACTGCACCGGACCGTTATCACTGCCGGAGCGCGGCGGTGCCGCACTGTGCCGCTGGTGCGGCCGGGTCGATCCGACTCTGCGGTGTGCACGCTGCGGGTCGGATGCCGTGCGGGCGGTGATCATCGGTGCCCGCCGCACCGCCGAAGAACTCGGCCGGGCCTTTCCGGGCACCCCGGTCGTCACCTCCGCCGGTGACACCATCGTCGACCGCGTCGAGGATGGCGCAGCCCTGGTGATCGCCACTCCCGGCGCCGAACCCCGGGCCCCGCACGGCTACGGGGCGGCGCTACTGCTGGATAGCTGGGCGCTGCTGGGGCGCCAGGATCTGCGTGCCGCCGAGGACACCCTGCGGCGGTGGATGGGCGCGGCGGCTTTGGTGCGTGACCAGGCGTCCGGCGGGCTGGTGACGGTGGTCGCCGAATCGTCGATCCCGACGGTGCAGGCCCTGATCCGGTGGGATCCGGTCGGCCACGCCGACGCCGAGTTGGCCACCCGAGCCGAGGTGGGGCTACCGCCCGCGGTGCACATCGCGGCCCTCGACGGTGATCCGGAGTCGGTGACGACGCTGCTGGAGCAGGCCCGGCTGCCCGACGGCGCCGACCTGCTGGGGCCGGTGCCGCTGCCGCCGGGGGTGCGGCGTCCGGCCGGTGTCCCTGACGAGCTGACCGTCATCCGGATGCTGGTTCGGGTGGGCCGCGATCACGGCTTGTCGTTGGCTTCGGCGCTGCGCCACGGCATCGGGGTGCTCAGTGCGCGCGGGTCGAACCACCCGGTGCGGGTGCAGATCGATCCGCTGCACGTCGGCTAGCGGGTCGGCCGGGCCGGTCTCACCAAGGCAGGAGTTGGATCATGCCGGGCGCCCTGGGCGGTGCTGGCGGAGGCTCGGCGGGCCTGCCGTTGTCGGCGCCTCCGCCACCTACACCGCCGTTCCCTGAGCCGTTACCGTCGGTCGCACTGCCGGACTGCGGACCTCCAGGGGTCGGAGGATTTTGCGGTGGTGGCGGTAGCTGCTCCGGTGGAGCTTGCGGTGGTGGTGGCGGTAGCTGCTCCGGTGGAGCTTGCGGTGGTGGTGGCGGTAGCTGCTCCGGTGGAGCTTGTGGTGGTGGCGGTTGTTGTGGCGGTGGAGCTTGCGGTGGTGGTGGCGGCTGTTGTCGGGGTGGTGCTTTCGTGACGGCGCCGGGGGACCGGGGAATCTTGGCCTCGGGTGCCTTCGGCGGTGGGATCTTCGGCGGTTTCGGCTGCGACGCGTCGCCGGTGGCTAAGGTCCCGACCGGTGAGCCGAGCATCGCACCATGGGCGTCGGCGGTGTTGCCACCCGAGACGGTCGTCGTTCGGTAATTCGCTACTGCGAACAGGTGCGCTGGTCCGTTGGACTGCCAGGTGCGGCCGGCCGCCAGTGCAGCAATCTTGCCTTGGTCTCCCGGACAGTAGACCTCGACCGCCGCCGCGATGAATCGGCTCATGGTTGCCGACAGTCGATCCGACTGGTCGCGTAGGGCGGGGTTCATGCCGTACGCATCGTTGGTCAATCCGTCCAGTACGGTGCGCGCCGGTATACCGTCGTCGAGTTTGCGGCACACCCGACGGCCAGCGGCGAGCACCGTCGGGATGTTTTCCATGGCGGGGATTTGCTCATTTTGGAGCACCGCCAAAAATTGATCGTCTTGGCTCGGGTCCGCCGCCGCGACACCGGACGGCAGCATTGCAAAGGCGATCGCGGCAACGGCGGCGACTGTGGCGCTGTGGTAGTTCGCAGTCAGGGTGAACATGGCACGGTCCTCCGTTCTGGTCCCGACCGTGCCCGTCGTCGGCCGTTGATGGGGAGGTCGCCACCGTTGCCTGTATTGACAATTGACCCAACGAGATGAGCACGGGCGGGGCGGTGGATGTTTGTCTCCGCCGGAACTGTTTGTCGCGTCAGCGTGTGGTTCCCGGTCCGCACCAGTGAGCAGGATGGGCAACTCGCAGGTATGTGCAGCGGCGAAATGAAGCTGATCCCAAACGATTGCAGTACTCGCGAGAACCGGCGCGTAGCTATTTGTGCTTGCTGCGATGGACCATGTTTTGGGCCTCCGTTTGACGGGCGGTGGCTGTCGACTCGGCAGCTGCCGTATTAGATCGTATATCGATATTTGATCACCGGAATCGGTTTTGTCGCAAGAGTTTGCAGGCCGCGATCTCAAGATAGGGGGCCGACGGACACTCGATTGGGGTCCAACGGACCCTGCCGCATCGGCCCGGTTCGCAGTAATGTTGAAGGTTAGCCGGCTAGCCGGCTGGCCGGCCGATCAACACGGTTGGAGGACTGCGATGTCACAAGTCAGAACGACACCCGGAATCGTGGTGGGTGTAGACGGATCGCCTGAATCCGACGCGGCGGTGACCTGGGCGACGCATGAGGCGATCATGCGCCAGTTGCCGCTCACGTTGCTGCATGTGGTGACGCCCTTGGAGACCGGATGGCCCCCGGGGCCGGTCGCCGAGGGGATACCCAGTTGGCAGGCCGACCAGGCGAACAAGATCCTCGCGCGGGCCCGCAACGTGGTCGACGCCAGCCGGGGCGACGCCGCCTCGCCCGAGGTGCACGCCGAGATGGCCCACTCCCAGGTGGTCTCGACGTTGATCGGTGTCAGCAAGGGCAGCTGGCTGACTGTCGTCGGCTCAACGGGATTGGGGGCGCTCGGCCGCCTGCTACTGGGCTCGGTGAGCACCAGTCTGATTCACCACGGGCACGGTCCGATCGCGGTCGTTCGTACCGATCGCGATTGCGCGACAGATGCACCCGTGGTGGTCGGGATCGACGGATCGCCGGTATCGGAGAAAGCAACGGCGCTGGCGTTTGACGAAGCCTCCCGCCGCGGTGTGCCGCTGGTGGCATTGCACGCCTGGAGTGACGTCGGGGTCATGCCGATCCTCACCATGGACCCGCGCGACTACGAAGTCCAGGGACGCGAGATTCTCGCCGAACGCCTTGCGGGTTACCAAGAGCAGTATCCGGATGTGGCCGTCGAGCGGCGGGTGGTCTGTGACCAGCCGGCCCGCTGGTTGGTCAAGGCGGCCGAACACGCTCAACTGATGGTCGTCGGCAGTCACGGCCGCGGCGGATTCACCAGTCAGCTCTTGGGGTCGGTCAGTTCAGCGGTTGTCCAGGCCGCCGGGATTCCGGTGATCGTGGTGCGCCCGGACGCGAAGTGATGTTGGGCTACAGGCTGCGGTCGGTGAACCATTCCCGGCCCTGGTAACACTGGAAGCCATGGAGTTCGCGACACACGGCGACACGGGTGCGTCCAAAGCGCCGCCCTACGTCGCGTCCCATGAAACACACTCCGGCGTGGTGGTCTTGGCCGGCGATCGGGCCTACAAGGCCAAGAAGCCGGCCGAGTCGGTGCGCCGCGTTGAGGGCCTCGCCGCCGCATACCTTGCCGGCCGGGCGGATCTGTGCGCTCAGCGGATCGACGAAGGCTGCATCGTCGACGGCCATGCCGACCTGCTCGCCGACGACATCTTCTGGACGGACAACCGGCCGGTGCTGCTGGACTGTCTGGAGTTCAGTGACGACTTGCGCTTCGTCGACCGCATCGACGCCGCCGCCTTCCTGGCCATGGATCTGGAATTCCTCGGCCGCCAGGATCTCGGCGATTACCTCCTGGACCGCTACGCCGCCCTCTCGGGCGACACGGCGCCGTCGTCGCTGCGGGATTTCTATATCGCCTACCGCGCCACGGTGCGGGAGGCTCGGGAGCTGTGGCGCGCCGCGATTCGGCCGCAGGGGTAACGCAGTCAGATATCGATGTCGTCCACGTGCGCGGCGGGTTCACCGCCGGCCGCGGTGAACGCGGTGAGCGCACTTACCAGTCCGCGACGTTCCTTGGCGGGCAACGTCTCAACGATGCCGGCGATCGCGGCCCGCCGCTGGGCGGTGACCTGGCGTACGACGTCGCGCCCGCGCGGTGTCAGGTCGGCCACCAGTTCGCGGCGCGACGTGGGGTGTGGCAGGCGATCGATCAACCCGGCGCCGACGAGTCGGTCGACCATGCGCCCGGTCGTTGAGGGCTGTACCCCGAGTAGGCCCGCCAGCGTCGCCAAGTTCATCGCACCACGGTGGGAGAGGATCACCAGCGTCCGGAATTGGGGGATCGTGATGGTTTCGTCCACGTGGGCGATCGAGTGCGCCGAGATTGCTATCAAGAGCCGCGAGGCGGTCAGTAGCGCGTCGGTGATCGCGTCGACGGAGTCGTCGTGAGCCGCCACGTCGGTGCTGGCCATCGGCGCTTCCTCGGTTCAGGCCCGTCAGCGCGACGAGCTTCATCACTAGAAGCTATTGTTACATGGCGGCATTGTTGCTATTAGCACTATTGGGGCGGGGTCGTGGGACCGCGCACGCTGCGCTGAAGATCGCCGTCGGCGGTGTGGTTATTCGTGAAGTGACACCACAGTGCCGTCAGTGCTCAAAGTCACCGGCACCGTGGCTCGGTGGCCGGGAGGGTGCATACGACTGAGCACATGGTCAGACCTCCTGTCGGTGGACACGCACAGCGAGCAGACGTGCGCATCGTGCGTCTGGCACGCGAGCATGTCGGGTCGCTCGTAGTCATGCCGGCAGACGTGACAGGTGATCAGCACGGCGCTGGGATTGCCGTGTCCGTCGTACATCGGTTGGTCGATACCGTCGTGCGTGCGTCGCAGGTAGTACTTCCCGTTAGTGGCCAGCGCCAAAATGGGAGGCATCACCAGCGCGATCGCGACCGCGACCAGAGGCGAGTAGGGCCGCAGCGCTTCTCCCAGGCCGCCGAAGAACGCGATGATCGACGTGGTCGCGGCCAACAGCATCGATCCGAACCCCACGGGGTTGATGGCGTACAACATTCCACGCCGGAACTCCGGAGCTTTCGGCGACAGTTTCAACAGGTATTTGTTGAACACGATGTCGGACGCCACCGACACGATCCATGCCATCCCGCAGTTGGCGTAGAAGCCGAGGATCGTATTGAGGACGTCAAACATGTTGGCTTCCATCAGGGCCAACGCGATTGCCAAGTTCACCCCGAGGAACACCACCCTTCCCGGATAGTGCTTGGTGACGCGCGTGTAGGAATTCGTCCAGGCCAGCGAGCCTGAGTAGGCATTCGTCACATTGATCTTGACTTGGCTCAAGACCACAAGCAGGACGGCCAGCGTCAACGCCAGCCAGCCCGGCATGAAGTTCCGATAGATCTTCTCGAATTGGTGCACCGGCTGGTTGGCGATCGTCGTGGCGCCGGGCACGTTCGAGATCAGATAAACCGCAAGGAACAAGCCGATCACCTGCTTGAGTGCGCCGAAGACAACCCAGCCAGGCCCGGCAAGGACCGTCCATGTCCACCACGTGCGAGCGTTCGATGGTGTCCGCGGCGGCATGAAGCGCAGGTAGTCGATTTGCTCGGCGATCTGGGCGATCAGCGACAGACAGACCCCGGCGGCCAACAGAACCGAGCCGATATTCACCGCACCGTTGCCGTCTTGGCCGGCGTACGCCAGGAATTCGCCGATCGACTCCGGATGGCTGACGAGTAGATAACCGAACGGGGCCACCATGAGAATCAGCCAGATGGGGGTTGTCCACAGTTGCAACTGCGATAAAACCTTCATGCCGTAGATGACCAGCGGGAAGATGATGAGGGTCGAGGCGGCGTAGCCAAGCCACAGCGGGATGCCCAGTCCGAGATTGAGGCCCTGCGCCATGATGGAGCCCTCGAGCGCAAAGAAGATGAACGTGAACGTCGCAAAGATCACGTTGCTCACCACCGACCCGTAATAGCCGAATCCGCTGCCGCGGGTGATCAAATCCAGATCGATGTTGTAGCGAGCCGCGTAGTAGGCCAGGGGAAATCCCGTCGTGAAGACGACCAACGTGAAGACGAAAATCCCCCACAGGGCGTTCGCAGTGCCCCAGGAGATACCGATGTTCGCGCCGATGGCGAAGTCGGCCAGGTAAGCGATTCCGCCCAGGGCCGAGATTCCCACGACCGGCGCGGACCATTTGCGGTAGCTGCGCGGTGCAAAACGCAGGGTGTAGTCCTCGAGTGTCTCCTTGCCGGCATCGAGTCTGTCGAGGCCGGCCTTGTCGCTTGTCACCTGTGGAACCTCTCTGGCTGGTAGTGGGCGGGCGGGCTGCTAGCCGGCCGACGGTGGACGGGCCACCACGGTCGGTCGCATCCCGTATCGGGGACTGGATCCGGCGAAGTTCCTGCCCGAACCGGCGGTGGGCGGAATACCGCCGATGACGTTTCCGGACGGAGTCATTTCCTCGTGTTCAATGACATCGCTGACGAACTCCGGCAAATGGGAGGGCGTTGTCATCGGAGTCGACCCCGCCCAGCTGGGCGGAACAGCCAATTTCCCGACCGTTGTCGCACTGGCCAGCCGCGCCGAAACGGGCCCGACACCGGAAGCAGATGCCGCTGCCGGAGCAGCCGAGGCGGACGTCAGCGCAGCCGCGGGCAATGCTGCTGCTGCTGCGGGTGCCTCCGCGCCGATCAGACCTGCGGCTTTCGCGGTCCCGGTGAAGAAGCTGGTGATGCCCGCGCCGAAGAATGGCAGGCCCGCGGTGTCGTAGAAGAAGTTTCCGAACGGGCCGTACCAGTTCATGAACTGTTCCACCGGGTCCACCGGGGTGCCGGCGGTAGCTGATGCAGACATCGGCGAGCCCAGGTTGTGCAGCGCGGTCGTCAGCTGGGACAGCAGCTGGGAGATCTGCGATTGCCCATTGCCGGCTGCGTTCGCAGTCGCCTGATTTACCGCCTGGCTTTGGGTAGCCGCCCCGGCGGCACTGGTGGTCGTCGGCGGTGACGCGTAGGGCGCCAGCTCCGATGCCACCGCAGCTGCCCCCGCGTACTGGTACATCGCCGCAGCGTCTTGAGCCCACATCTGGCTGTATTGGGCTTCGGCGGCTGCGATCGCCGCGGTGTTTTGCCCCACGACATTGCCGGCGACCAACGTCGCAAGCAGCGCCCGATTCTCGGCGATCTGCGGAGGCGGGACCGTCGCGGTGAATGCGGCTTCGTAGGCTGCGGCCGCTTCGCGGGCTTTGCCGGCGGACCGCTCGGCCTGAGCGGCGGTCGATTGCATCCACGCCACGTACGGTTTGAATGACTGGGCCATGGTCACTGAGGACGGACCGATCCATTGTTCGGACTGCAATCCGTCGACAACCGCCTGGTAGCCGTTGACCGCCGACGTCAGCTCACCGGCCAGGGTGCTCCAGGCGGATGCGGCCACCGTCAACGATCCCGCTCCCGGACCGGTGTATATGCGCAGCGAATTGACTTCCGGTGGTAGCGCTCCGTAGTCCATCGTCGTCACCTCTCCTGTCGAGTACCGCGCTCAGGCGCGGTCGGCGATCCCGCCGCGGAAAATAGATGGGGCCGTTGGAGTTCTCTGGTCATCTGTTCGTCTCGTCTTTCGCTGGAAGATCGGGTGATCTCGGGTAGTGGTCGGCCGGCGGGGTCACGCGCTATCCGACCCCCTTTGGTCGCGGAACCACTTTGTGGCGGATCCCGTATCGCCGCCGAGTGAAGTTCGCCGCCCGCGCGGGCCCGCGGAGCGGGGGCGCCGCCATCGGACCGCTGGCGGGGTGCGTCGGGCCGCCGGACGCAGCGGGTACGGTGGCTCCCATTTCCGCGGGGGCGGGTTCGGTGGCATTGGCGGCCCAACTCGTCGGCGCCGAAAGCAGCCCGATCTTCTGGGAATGCCCGACGAGCGCGCTGACCGGCGCCGGGCCGGCACCCGCGACCACAGCTGCATTGGCACCGATTAGATCCACCGCGGGCGGTAGCCCGGCGGCGGCAAGGGATTCTGGCATCACGGTCTGCGCGAACAACATTCCCAACTGGACAACGCCGGCGCCGAAATAGCTGAGCCCCCAGGTGTTGACGATCATGTTGAGGTTGGCGGTGGAGGTCAGGCTGGAAAGGTCGGTTGCCAGCGTCGACAAGAGTGACGAAGCACCCCCGGTCGTCGTGGGTGAGGTGGCCAGACCCGGCAGCGGCAGCGAGCTCAGCGCTTGTTGCACGGCACCGGTCGCGGTGGCCTCGGCTTTGCCGACCGCCGCCTGTTGTTGCATCAATCCGCTTTGGTTGGTGGTGCGGGGTGGTGGGGCGAAGGCCGTCAACGTCGACGCAACCGCCGACGAGGCGGCATAGGTGTACATCGCGGTCGCGTCCTGGGCCCAGAATTCCGCGTATTCGACCTCGGTCGCTGCGATGGCTGGGAGATTCTGCCCAAAGAAATTGGTCGCGATCAGCGTCAGCAGCCGGACCCGATTGGCGGCGACGGCGGGCGGAGGCACGGTGACGGCAAATGCCTCTTCGTAGGCCGCCGCGGCCGCTCTGGCCTGCATCGCTGCTTGTTCCGCGCGAACGGCTAAGTCACTGACCCAGTCCACGTACGGCTCCAACGCGCTGGACATCGCAACCGAGGACGGGCCCGACCATTCCAGGCTGGTGAGGGCAGTAATGATCGAACCGTAGCCACTGCTCGCAACGCCGAGCTCTCCGGCGAGCGCGTCCCATGCTCCCGCGGCCGCAAGTAGCGGGGCGGGACCCGGGCCGGAATACATCCGGCCCGAATTCACTTCAGGCGGAAGAATGCCGTAGTCGACGGCCATCCATGTCTGCGTGGGTATTACGGCACCAATGTGGACACCATTTTCGGAAGTCCTCATTGCTGCCGCCGTGATGCACATGTATCAGATGCGTTCAGTGGCAACATGAATTCTGACAGTCTGCGGGCGACGCTGTCCGGAAACTCGGTAAAGCTATGTAGCGCAGTATGTTTCATTCCACCACCGATTTCGATAGCACTGGGTCAGAGGCGGCCGGCCTCCGACGCCGTCATGTGAATAGTGGTCAGCTTTCTTGCCCGCCCATATTCAGCAAATGGACGGTTAACCCGGGCATTCTTCGTCGGACGCTAGGGTTCGGCTGCGGTGTCTGGAGAGCGCACCGCCAAATAGCGCTTCCAGGAACGCAGTTCGGTAATGTCGACAGCGGTCGAAACAGCGTCATGTGTCGCGGTAAAACCGACTACCGTGCTTCCGCATTCGAGTTCGATGCTGGTCAGTGCCATCGGAGCGGGCAGTGCAGCCAGGAAGCGTCCCAGGCCTGCCGCCGATATGCGGTACAGCTCGCCGTCAATGCACGCGCCCTCGCCGGGGGAAGTGGGGATCAGTCCGGGTTTAGGGGGAGTGGTGTTCAATGCGGTGAGGCGATAGGCATCGCTGGTGCGGATGTCGCCGCGATAGCGCGCACCGAGCTGCTCCAATTGCCAGTGCAGTGGCTGGCCGCGTAGGTGAGCGCCGAACACCGCGAGATCCACTCCGCTCTGGACGAGCAGCGGCGACGTCTGGTTGAGGTACTTCGCGGCGATGTCGACGGCGACCTGGTCGGCGAAAGCTGGCACCACGAACATGATTCCGAATGGGCCACCGGAACTCAGTGGTTCGCCGGGGACGGCGACCGCGGCGAGGTCGAGCAGATTGCAAAAGTTGGTAAAGGTGCCCATGCGGCGGTTGATCGCAATTGGATCGGCGTCGACCGCGGAGATGCTCGGGTGCTCGGTGGTGGTGGGCAACAGCAGTGCGTCATATGCCGTGAGCAGTTCGGCGGCCGCGGCGCGGGCGTGTGCAAGCGCGTCCAGATCGGTTGCGAATGCGTGCCCGCTGGTTTCGCGGGCGGCCATGATGATCGCCCGAACGGTGGGATCGGCGTTTGCCGGAGCGGTGGAAAGGAATTCGCCCACCGCGGCGTAACGTTCGGCGACAATGGCGCCGTCGTAGAGCAGCCGGGCCGCGTCCAGCAGTATCGAAATATCGAGAGTTTCGACCTTGATACCCGCATCGGTAAGGGCGCTGACGCTTCTCTCGAAGGCATCCCGGTATGCATCGGTCAGGTTGGCAAGGTTTGCTGGCTCCGGGATCGCGACGGTGGGCGCCTGCGGCGCCGACAGGGCGACGTCGGCCGGCCAGCTGCGACTGCGCGGATCGGCTGGATGGGGGCCTGCCATGACTGCGGTGGCAGCGGTCGCGAGGTCGAGATCCGCGGCGAACACGGTGACGGTGTCATAGTCGACGCAGGCCGGTACTACCCCGTGGGTAGGGACGATGCCGCAGGTGGTCTTGATCCCGACGATGCCGTGCAGGGCCGCCGGAACTCGTCCCGAGCCCGCCGTGTCCGTGCCGATGCCGAGATCCGCGATGCCCAGCGCGACAGCTACTGCCGAACCCGAACTCGACCCACCCGACACCAATTCCGGGAAGTGTGCGTTGCGGACGGCGCCGTAGGGACTGCGGGTACCGACCAGCCCGGTGGCGAATTGGTCAAGGTTGGTCTTGCCCAAGATGATCGCCCCGGCGTCGATGAGGCGCTGCACCGCTGGTGCGGTGGTATCGGGTGTGTAGGCGTATTCCGGGCAGGCAGCGGTGGTGGGCAGCCCGGCCACGTCGATGTTGTCCTTGACAGCGACCAGCAACCCGGCGAGCGGCAGGTCATCACCAGCGGCGAGACGCTTTTCGACGCGTTGAGCATCGATCAGCACATCTGCCTCTGCGCGCAACGAGATCCACACCTCGGGCCGATCGGTCTCGGCGATACGCCGGTAGGCGGCAGTCACCCGGCTGGTGGGGGTGTGGCTGAAGGATGTCACGCGCCGGCTCCAATCAGAGCGAGCGGCGTTCCAGGCTCGACCTGGCTGCCCGGCGAGGCCAGTACCCGCAGCACAGTTCCTGATATCGGACTGGGCACCGGAAGCTCCAGCTTCATGGCCTCCAACACTGCGACCGTGTCACCTTCCCCAACGTTCTGACCCTCTTCGATGTTGATCCTCCATACGTTGCCCACCATCGGTGCGCTGACTACTGATGCGCCGGGCGGCACATCGGCCATCGTGGCACTACTGGGTTCGGTCGTCGCGATGTCCTCAACGACCGCTCGATCGAATTCTCCCGATTCGTACCAAGATGTGCGTTCCGCGGCGAAGGCGGCCGCTTGGCGGGACTCGAAAGCAGCTATGGATTCGGCGTTGCGGGCCAAGAACTCTCGGTGTTCAGCCAGGGCAAAGGTGCCGTCGGAGATCTCGACCTCCAGCCGGCCCGCCTGGGCGGCTGCCCGGTGTTCCTGAAGCTCGTCCGGTGTCACCGGCTCCCAGACGATGCGATCGAAGAATCGGAATAGCCAAGGCGTTCCATTCTCGAACGGGGCGGCTTGACGGTAGCTCGACCAGATCGGCACGGTGCGGCCCACCAACTGGTAGCCCCCAGGAGACTCCATGCCGTAGACGCACAGGTACTTTCCGCCGATCCCGACCGCATCCGACGGCGTCCACGTGCGCGCTGGGTTGTACTTCGTCGTGACCAATCGATGCCGGGGATCGATCGGAACCGCCAATGGTGCGCCGAGATACACGTCGCCGAGGCCCAGTACCAGGTACTCGGCACCGAAGACGGTCTGGCGCACATCGTCGATGCTGTCCAGTCCGTTGATCCGGCGGATGAACTCGAGGTTGGACGGCAGCCACGGCGCGGTGTCCCGAATTCCGCTGCGGTAGCGCTCGATCGCCTCGGCAATCGAGGGATCGTCGAATGACATGGGGAGGCGGACGGTTCGACTGGGCACCTGCAGGTCCGCGGTCTCGGGAAGCTGCTTCTCCAGTTCCGTGAGCAGGCCGACCAGTCGGTACTGGGGTAAGGCCGCGGGGTCGGTGTGAATGTGCAGCGATCGGACGCCCGGCGTGACATCGATGATCCCCGGAATCTGGGCGGCGGCGAGTGCTTCGGTCAGCGCGTGGACACGCATCCGCAAGCCCAGATCCAAGACCATGTCGCCGTATTCGACGAGAACGTTGTCGTCGCCCCCGCGCAGGTAAAGCGCACGCGGCCGATCGGTGTCGCCCTCGACTATGCCGAGGATTCCCCGGTCATCCTGCAGTGTTGCGTTGTCGACTACCGTGCCGGTGGCTCGGGTTGAGATGGAGGTACGCAACTCCGCGGCCGTCGCCTCATCGACGGGGGTGAAGCTGACCGTGTCACCGGGCCTGAGCTGACCAAGTTGCCAGCGATGGCCCTGCACCACGGTCAGTGGACACGCGAAGCCTCCCAGGCTCGGGCCGTCGGGGCCGAGCAGCACGGGAGTATCGCCAGTCACATTGATGGCGCCGACACTGTAGGGATTGTCGTGCAGGTTGGAGGGATGCAGTCCGGCGTCGCCGCCGTCTTCACGGGACCAGTCCGGCTTGGGGCCTTCCAACCGGATCCCCGTGCGGTTGGCATGGCTGCTGACGCGCCACGCGGCAGAGTAGAACTGCGCCATATCAGCGTCGGTGAAGTAGGCGGGTGCGGTCTGTGGGCCGGCCTGGACTGCTAGCTGCCAGTGGTGGCCGATCCGTGGCCGCTGTTCCGGCGGAATGGTGCGTGCCGCACCAAGTGAGTCGGGATCGGCGGCGGCGGTGTCGAGGACGTCGCCCTCGGTGAGTGCCTTGCCGGTGATACCGCCGAAACCGCCGAGAGTGAAGGTCGCGGCGCTGCCCTGATAGAGCGGAACATCGATACCGCCTCGAATGGCGACGTAGGTACGCAGTCCAGCGTCTTCCGGCGCTCCGATATCGAGGACCGATCCTGCCGCTACGACGACAGGCTCCCACATGGTGATCGGTTCACCGTCGACGGTGACCTGGGCGGGGGCTCCCGTTACGCACACCACCTCGGCTTCGGCGAAGCGAAGCTGGGGGCCCACCAGGGTGCATTCCAGAGCCGGCGTGCCCGGCGGATTCCCGACAGCGGTGTTGGCCAGTGTGAAGGACAGGTCGTCCATCGGACCCGACGGCGGAATACCGACATGCCACCAGCCCGTCCGCCCGGGATAGTCCTGAATGGTTGTCATGGTGCCGGCTCGCAGGACGTCGATGCGGCGCTGCGACGAGCAGACCGTTGCCAGCGTTGCGGTGGTGTGCGTGGCAGAGCGAAAATCTGTATTTTGCAATGCATCCTGCAGCTGAGCCAGGTTCGTGCGGACACCGTAGATCCGGGTTTCGGCTAAGGCGACGGCCAGATTGGCGAGGGCTTCGTCGCGGGTGCTTCCAGCGGCGACGACTTTGGCCAGCAGTGAGTCGTAGAACGGGCTGATATCACTACCGGTGTCGATCCAGGTGTCGACGCGAGTGTCGGAGGGAAACCGCACCGCGGTGATCTGGCCGGCACTTGGCCGATAGTCGTGTGCCGGATCCTCGGCGCAGACGCGCGCTTCCACCGCACAACCGGTTGCGGCCGGACCGGTATCGGGAACACCGTCGAACATGGTGGAGTCACCGCCGGCCAGCCGCAACATCCATGCCACAAGATCGACTCCGGTGATGGACTCGGTGACGGGATGTTCAACCTGCAGGCGGGTATTCATCTCCAGGAACGAGGCAGTCTCTCGTTCGGCGTCGTAGACGAACTCCACCGTTCCTGCCGAGCGGTAGTTCACCGAGCCGGCCAGGGCGCGTGCGGCCGACAGAAGTTCGTCCGCCAGCTCCGTAGGCAACCCCGGGGCAGGTGCCTCTTCGATCACTTTCTGGTTGCGTCGTTGCAATGAGCAGTCCCGGGTTCCGAGGCTGATGACGCGGCCACCGCCATCACCGAAAATCTGGACCTCGACGTGCCGGGCGACGGTTATCAGTTGCTCCAGGAACACACCGTCGGTGGAGAAATGCGAGGCAGCCAGACGTTGTACCCGATCGTAGGCAGCCCGCAACTCGTCGGCGGTGAAGCAGGCCTGCATACCGATTCCGCCGCCCCCGCCGACTGCCTTCAGCATCACCGGGTACCCGATGCGGTCGGCTTCGGCGATAGCATGATCGGCGGATTCGAGCAGCCCGCTGCCCGCGACGAGGGGCACCCCGCTGGCGAGCGCTGCCTGCCGTGCGGTGTGCTTGTTGCCGAAGATCTTCAGCTGTTCGGCGGTCGGCCCCACGAAGGCGATTCCGGCGTCGGCAATGGCAGTCGCAAAATCGGCACTCTCAGCCAAGAATCCGTAACCGGGGTGAATCGCGCCTGCACCGGTGGCCAACGCCGCCTCCAGGACCCGATCGCCGCGCAGGTAGGACTGCGCCGCCGGCGGCGGGCCCAACCGGACCGCGGAATCGGCCATCTGCACGTGAGCGGCAGCGGCGTCGGCGTCGGAATAGACCGCGACGGTCTTCAGGCCCAACGTGCGTGCGCTGCGGATGATGCGACAAGCGATTTCGCCACGGTTGGCGATCAGAACGGTATCGAAGTTCAACGTGCCGTCCACTTCTCTTGCTCGGCCACCGACATCGCCAGGATTGCTCGGCTGACTCTGTTGAATACCACGGTCAACGACGCCCCGATGTGGGCGCGCAGCAGGTCGCGGGCGTGCTCCAGCTGACCGGCCAGGACGGCCTCGAGGATCGCCAGATGCTCGCTGATGGTCACTTCGATGCGGTTATTGACCATGAAGTCATACATCCGCACATGGCGTATCCGGGCGTTCGCCGACAACAGTGCGCTCACCAGCTCGCGATTACCGGCTGCTTTCAACAGCGCGACGTGAAACTCCTCGTCGACGACCACGAATCCTGGCTCTTGAACCGGCGGATCTGCGCGCAGCGATTCCCAAAACTGCTGCTGTTCCAGCAACAATTGCCGGTCGTGCACCACGTCTGGGTTGTCAATCGCGCGCTGAATGCCCGCCATTTCCAACGTGAGCCGTACTTCGTACAGGTCCCGAATCCGAGCGATGTTCGGCCGCACCGGGCTGAAGCCGTATTCCTCGCGCTGTATCAAGCCGTCCGCGCAGAGCCGGGCCAGGGCTTCACGTATGGGCGTGCGTGAGCACCGGAATCTCGCCGCCAGTTTTGGCTCGGTCAGTCGTTCTCCGAATGCCACCTCGCCGTTCATCAGTTCCGGCCGCAGCGCGAGGTAGACGACGTCGGCCCGGCTGGGGGCGACGTCGGTTGTAGCCAGGGGTGTCGACATGCTGTATACGCTATTAACCAGGCATTTCAGTTAGGTGATCCGCAGTAACGCGTAGGTTAAATAGGCCTCACAGCTCTCAGTCATCTGACAGCTCCCGCTAACCGACCCGGCAGGTCAAACGGCGGGGACTTCGCGTTGGGAATGCCAGCTGACCAGTGCGGTCGGCGTCAGGTGATGCTGTTGGGGTAGCTCGACCGCTCAGGGGATTCGCAGTTTCAGGGACTTGAGCGCGAACGTCATCGCCGGGAACGCGATCTCTGGTGTATATCCTGCGGCCAGTTCGAACTCAGGGATGCGTTGTAACCACTCGTCGATGACAACGGTGAGTTCCAGTCGCGCCAAATGTGAGCCGAGGCAGCGATGAGCTCCACCGCCAAAGCCCCAATGTCGATGTACCTTGCCATCCATGACCAGATCGTCCGTCGACGTCGGGTCGCTTCCGTCCCGGTTCACGGCGGCCATGCACAACCGCACTGGCGTGCCGGCCGGAAGCGTCATCCCGCCAACGGTGACGACCTGCGTGGTGACCCTGGGCGCGACCGGCGCCGACGGCTCCAGTCGGACGATTTCTTCGATGAACGCTCTGATCTGTTGCGGATTGCCGCGCAGCTGGGTGCGCAACTGAGGCCGGCGAGCCAGTTCGAGCAGCGCGAAGCCGATTGCCGCGGTGACGGTGTCCAGACCGGCCAAGAGCAACAAGTGCGTCATTCCGAGCAGTTCGAGATCGCTGAAGTTTCCGTCGCCGGTGATGATGTCCGACAGCATGTCGGTGCCTGGGTTCTGTCGTCGTTCGTTGATGGCGGCGGCGAGGTAGCCGAACAACTCACGGGCGGCGAGGAGGTCAGGCTCGGTCCGGTAAGGCTTGTCGGCGGTGATCGCGTTTTTCCAGGTGATAATCCGGTCGCGGTCCTCGAGCGGAAGACCATAGAGATCAAGGAACACCTGAAACGGATACAGCGTCGCCAGCTCGGCCATCACTTCGCACTCTCCGCGGCCGGCGATGCCTTCGATCATGTCAACGGCGTGCCGCCGCAGGACGGGGAGCGATCTGCCCAAGGCGTGCGGGCTGAACAGCGGGGTGAGGATCTTGCGGTACCGGGTGTGCTCGGGTGGGTCGAATGCCAGCGGCACCAAGGGCAGTGGGCTGTTGCGAGGTTGTAGAGCCAGCCGCGCTGAGTAGACCGTCGGACTGCGTAATGCCATGAGCACGTCTTCGCGGCGAGTCAGGTAGTAGGAGCCGTTCATGAAAACCACCGGTCCGGCGTCGCGCAGAGTCTTCCATCCGACAGCGCGGTCGGCGGCCATCGGCAGGCTCGCGTATTCCAGCCGGGGCAGGTGAAATGCCCCGGTTCGATCCGCGTCGGAGGTGCCCATAGCCCGTTGTCCGCTCCCGTGTTTCGCAATCGCCTGGCGATCGTCAACATCGTAGACGCCGGCATCCCGAGGCAGGGTCTTCTAGGATTGTGATGCGTATTCGGCCAGGCGGCCCTGCGCTCACCGGTCCAGGGGAAGAGGGTGGCCATGCGGATTCGTCTCGAACGAGCGAGGTGCGTGGGTCACGCGCAGTGCTATGCCGTTGACCCTGTGCTGTTTCCGATCGACGAGTCCGGCTACTCCCTCGTGGAAGAACACGCGGTGCGCTCCCAGGACGAGGAGGCGATCCGCGACGGTGTCGCCGCCTGTCCGGAGATGGCACTCATCCTTGAAGAGGATTGAGGGGCAGAGTCGTCGCCGCGCGAATAGCCGCGCACGCCTTGCCGATTGAACATCGAGCGCACCGGGGGCCGTTGCCCGGTTCGATGGCTATTCGGGCCCGATGAACGTGACGATGTAGGCGCCCATCAGCGCAGAGCTGTGACCGTGGCGCTCGGCGGCGAGACTGATCGCGACCAGCGCGCCGGTGACGACGGACATCGCGACGAATACCGCCATGGTGACTCGGCTGCCCCCGAGTCGATCCGCGAGTCTGCCGCCGATCCACGACCCGAAGCTGCCCAGGTACAGCAGGCCCAGCACCCCAGCGTCGGCCTTGGACAGCGCGTCGCGCAGGTGACTCGCCCTAGTGGTGTGGTCGAGGTTGTCCAGGTGGCGTGCGGCAACACCGGCCATAACGTCCACACTCCGAACGCGATGTGGTCACACGCGATGATCCAGAGCAGGTTGCGGCGGGCGATGGCGTGATTGCCGCCCTCCCAGGCCTGGACATCCTCGGGATCCCACCCGGTGAGGGTGTGCGGGGGCGCCGATGCCTTACCCCTGACCACGAAGACTCACCGCTTCTGGGCGGTGACGAGCAGGTATTCCCACCCCATGACACCCTCGTAGAGGTGGCGCTGAGCTAGTTCGACGAGCTCGGTGTCCAAGGCGGTCATCAGCGCGGGACTGCTGCCGATGGTCCGGTAGGCGTCGATCGTCGGACCGTAGTGGGCCTTGAAGTAGTCGTGCACCGTTTGGGCCTTAAGGAAGCGTTCGACCCGTAACACGCAGCGCTGGGCGTGGACGACGCTGGCCGGATCGCCGAACAGGTGTGTCAAGTAGTCCTCGCGGCCCCAGAGCGCGGCCGGCGGCACCCCGGGTACCTGGGTGGGCCGATATGGCCTGATTGCGCTGAGCATGCGGCCGAA
Organism: uncultured Mycolicibacter sp.; assembly: GCA_964292075.1. Lineage (GTDB taxonomy): Bacteria > Actinomycetota > Actinomycetes > Mycobacteriales > Mycobacteriaceae > Mycobacterium. Next base: position 1,183 of record CAXYUC010000028.1, on the reverse strand, counting down.
GAAGCCTTCGGGTGTCCAGCTCGCCAGGGCGATGGTTCCGCCCGGGCGGCACACTCGAAGCAGCTCGGAGGCGGCGCGCTGATGATCGGGTGCGAACATCACGCCGATCCCGGAGAGCACTGCGTCGAACTCTCCGTCGTCGAACGGCAGTGCCTGCGCATCGGCCTCCCGCCATTCCATGGTTACGCCCTGCTCGTAGGCCCGCAGGCGGGACCGCTGCAGCAATTCCGGAGTGAGGTCGCTGGAAACCACGGTGGCGCCCGTTCTGGCGGCCGGAATGGAGATATTGCCGGATCCGGCGGCGACGTCCAGTACCCGATCGCCGGCACCGATGCCACTCGCGGCGACCAGCGCCGGACCGATGGAGGCCATTACTTCCTCGGCCATCAAGGCGTAGTCGCCCATCGCCCACATGGCGCGATGAATGGCCGCCAGGGTGTCTCGGGCGGTGGTGGCGGTGGTGGCGGTGGTGCTGTCAACGGTCATCGGGGTCTCCAGTCAATGGGACAAGCCAGGGTTTCGACGTCGTTGTCATGGAGGATGGGCCGCGATCTTCCGCACGCCTCGGTCCAATTTATTGATACATGAAATAGTTGCTATAGGTAATAGTATAGTTCTGCTAGGGTGCTGTGTGATCGCTGCCGGCGTCAGCCATGACAGTTCCGGGCCCGGCGTGCCGAGACGCGGCGCCCGGATTGGGCCGGACCCACTTCCCTAAACTGTCCCGGTGCGCATTGTCTTCGCCGGCACCCCGGACACCGCGTTGCCGTCGTTGCAACGGCTGATCGATTCGCCGCGCCACGAGGTGGTGGCGGTACTGACCCGGCCCGACGCGGCGTCCGGCCGGCGGGGGAGCCCGCAGCCGTCTCCGGTGGCCCGCCTGGCTCTTGACCACGGCATTCCGGTGCTGCGCCCGGCCCTGCCCAATGCGCCCGAGTCGGTCGCCGAGCTGGCCGAACTGGCGCCGGAGTGCTGCCCGGTGGTCGCCTACGGGGCGCTGCTGCGCGACGCCTTGTTGGCGGTGCCGACGCACGGTTGGGTCAACCTGCACTTTTCCCTGCTGCCGGCCTGGCGGGGTGCGGCCCCGGTGCAGGCGGGGATCGCCGCCGGCGACGGGGGGACGGGAGCGGCGACGGTTCGCATCGGGCCGGAACTGGACTCCGGGCCGGGCCACAGGGGCGCG
>CAXYUC010000027.1:0-34630 GCA_964292075.1 uncultured Mycolicibacter sp. | reverse complement strand
TTTCGCACAGTTCGCGGGCCCTGTCGCCGGCGGCCAGGACGACCGCGGCAGCGCCGTCGGTGACCGGTGCGATGTCGTGGCGGCGCAGCGGGTCGGCGAAGAACGGACGCTCCAGCAAGTCGTCGAGGTTGGTCGATGACTCCACCGAATCCACCCGGTCGGCGGCCGCGAACGAATCCAGTGCCACCCGCGCCATCTGCTCAGCGGTCCATTGGCCGCCTTCCAGGCCGAGCCGGGCCTGCAGGGCTGCGATCGAGACCGAGTCCGGCCACAGCGGCGCAACGGTATAGGGGTCGGTCTGCAGGGCCAGGATCCGGCGCAGTTGGCCGGCCGAGGACTTGCCGAAGCCGTAGGCCAGCGCGGTGTCGACCTCGCCGGTCAACACCTTGATGTAGGCCTCATACAGCGCCCAGGCGCCGTCCATCTCCACATGCGACTCGTTGATCGGCGGAACTGCACCGATCGAGTCGATCGCCGAGATGAACGAGAAAGCCCGTCCGGCAAGGTAGTCCGAGGAACCCGAGCACCAGAAGCCGATGTCGGTCTGGGCGATGCCCAGGTCGGAGTACAGCTGAGCGAAACACGGCATCAACATCTCGACGCCGTTGGTGGTGCCGTCGGTGCGGCGAACGTGCGGGGCGTGGGCGAAGCCCACCACCGCGACATCGCGTTGCGTCATGCTGCCCCTCACAGGTGGTGCTTGTAGGTGTCGTAGTCGGCGTCCGGTTCGCCGGTGGGCCGGAAGTATTCGATGTTGTCGATGCCCAAGCCCCACTCCTCGCGGGGCTTCCACACCGCCTCGACGCGCATACCCATCCGAACCTCGTGCGCGTCGATGTCAGACACCAAGTGCAGGAAGGGGATGTCGGCGCCGTCGAGCAGCACGTAGGCGGCCACGTAGGGCGGCTTGATGCGCTGCCCGGCGAACGGGATGTTGATGATGGCGAACGTCGTGACGGTGCCCCGGTCGGGCAGCTCGACGAAGGTGTCCAACGGCAGGCCGGTGCCCGGGTCGGCTTCCTTGGGCGGGAAGTACAACTTGCCCTCGGCGCCGGTGCGTGCCCCGAGCAGCTTGCCCTCCTGCAGGGCGCGCAGGTATGCGCTCTCCGGCAGCGAGGCGGTGTGCTGGATCTCCAGGCTGGACGGAATCACCACCATGGTTACCGGGTCGCGCTCATCGGGGGTGTCGGCCACCGGTTCGGCATCCTCCCCGATCGCGAAGTAGGCGATGTCGGTGATCGCGCCGACGGTCTCGTCGGCCCAGTGCGCGTGCACCCGGGTGCCGACACTGATGTCCTTGGGGCTGTCGGCCGCCACCGCGTGCAGCAACGGCACGTCGGCGCCGTCGAGCTTGATCAGCGCCCAGGCGAACGGGGTGTCCAGCGGTTGGCCCTCCAACGGGGCTGGCTGCCAGGACCACGACACCACGGAGCCGACACTGCTCACCGGTACGATCTCGGTGAGCGGTTCGTAGCTGACCGGGTCGTACTCGGCCGGCGGCACGTACACCCGACCGTCGGAGCCACGTACGCCGACGATGCGGCGCTCACGCAGAGCGGTGAAGAACGTGCCCAGAACGGGCCCGACTGAACGTGTGTAGTCGAAGGACAACTTCAGCGGCGCAGAGAGGGGGGGCTCATGCTCATCGATCTGCGCGCGGTTGCTTTGGCTGGCAGTCACGGCATCGAGTAGAACAGGTTCTAACAATGGTGGCAAGCAGGCAAGCGAGGAGCCAAGGATGAAGCTGGGACTGCAACTCGGATATTGGGGCGCGCAGCCGCCGACCAACCACGCCGAACTGGTAGGCGCAGCCGAGGACGCCGGTTTCGACGCGGTCTTCACCGCCGAGGCGTGGGGCTCCGACGCCTACACGCCGCTGGCGTGGTGGGGCTCGTCGACATCACGGGTTCGGTTGGGCACCTCGGTGGTTCAGCTGTCGGCACGTACCCCGACCGCCTGCGCGATGGCCGCCTTGACCTTGGACCACCTCTCCGGTGGCCGCCACATCCTGGGCCTGGGCGTGTCCGGCCCGCAGGTGGTGGAGGGCTGGTACGGCCAGCGCTTTGGTAAGCCGCTGGCGCGCACCCGCGAGTACATCGACATCCTGCGACAGGTGTGGGCCCGCGAGGCTCCGGTGACCAGCTCCGGCCCGCACTACCCGCTGCCGATCAGCGGCGAGGGCAGCACCGGGCTGGGCAAGGCGCTCAAGCCGATCACCCACCCGCGCCGGGCCGACATCCCGGTGATGCTCGGCGCCGAAGGCCCGAAGAACATCGCGCTGGCCGCCGAGATCGCCGACGGCTGGTTGCCGATCTTCTACGCCCCGCGGCTGGCCGACATGTACAACGAGTGGCTCGACGAGGGCTTCGCTCGACCGGGCGCGCGGCGCACCCGGGAAACCTTCGAGATCTGTGCGACGGCCAACATCGTCATCACCTCCGATCGCGCCGCGGCGTTCGCGGCCATGAAGCCCTACCTGGCGCTTTACATGGGCGGCATGGGTTCCGAGGACACCAACTTCCACGCCGAGGTCTACCGCCGGATGGGCTACGGCGAGGTCGTCGACGACGTGACCAAGTTGTTCCGCAGCGGACAAAAGGACAAGGCCGGCGAGATCATCCCCGACGAGCTGGTGGACGACGCCGCGATCGTGGGCGACGTCGACTACGTCCGTAAGCAGATCAAGGTCTGGGAGGCCGCCGGCGTCACCATGATGGTCGTCACCGGGCGCAGCACCGAGCAGATTCAGCAGCTGGCCTCGCTGGTCTAGTCCGGTTCGGCGCGCGGCGCTGGTTCCACCTTGCGGGCAGACTAGAACGCGTTCTAGATTGGCCGAATGAGCGAAGCCGGCCTGTGGAACATTGCCCGTGACACCCCCGACGCCGCCGCCGTGGTCGACGTCCACGGCGGTCAGCTGACTTACGGGGAGCTGGCCGCCCGCGCGGACCGCTACGGCCGCGGCCTGCAGGCGATGGGCCTAGAGCCCGGCGACGTGCTGGTGATGGTGCTGCCGAACATCGTCGACACGCTCGCGGTGTACTTCGCCGCCATGCAGACCGGGCTCTACATCGTGGCCATCAACTGGCACCTCACCGGCCCGGAGATCGGCTACATCCTCTCCGACAGCGGCGCCAAAGTCGTTGTCGCCCACGAGCGGTTCGCTGAGGCAGCCAAGATCGCCGCGGACGAGGCCGGCCTGCCCGCGCAGGGGCGTTTCGCCGTCGGCGACATCGAGGGGTTCGCCCCGCTGTCCACGTTGGGCGCCGACGAGCCGGCCACCCGGCCCGACGTGCGCACCATGGGCGCCGCGATGCTCTACACCTCCGGCACCACCGGCAAGCCCAAGGGCGTCAAGCGCCCGCTGACCGGCGCCGACCCCGACGCCGTTCCGGTTGCCTCGGCCGGCTTCTTCGCGCTCTATGACCTGTTGCCGTTCGACAACCACGTACACATCTGTGGCTCGCCGCTGTATCACACTGCGGTGCTGAACTTCTCGTCGATCTCCATCCAGCTGGGCCACAAGGTGGTGCTGATGGACAAGTGGGACCCCGAAGAGATGCTGGCGCTGATCGCCGAGCACAAGGTCACCCACAGCCACATGGTGCCCACCCAATTCCGTCGTTTGTTGGCGCTGCCCGCCGAGGTGCGCGCCCGCTACGACATGTCCTCGCTGCGCAACATGATCCACGGCGCGGCGCCGTGCCCGCCCGAGGTCAAGCGTCAGATGTTGGAGTGGTGGGGTCCGGTGATCACTGAGTACTACGCCGCCACCGAGGGCGGCGGCACCAAGATCAGCGGCGCCGAGTGGCTGACCCACCCGGGTTCGGTGGGCAAGGCCTGGCCGTATTCGGTGGTCAAAGTGCTCGACGACGAAGGCAATGAGCTGCCGTCCGGCGAGGTCGGCACCGTCTACATGCAGATGGGCGGCTCCACCTTCGCCTACCACAACGACCAGAAGAAGACCGAGGAGAACCGGGCCGGTGACCTGTTCACCGTCGGTGACGTCGGCTACCTGGATGAAGACGGCTACCTGTATCTGCAGGACCGCAAGACCAACATGATCATCTCCGGCGGGGTCAACGTCTACCCGGCCGAGATCGAGAACGAGCTGATCATTCACCCGAAGGTGCTCGATGTCGCGGTGTTCGGGGTGCCCGACGAGGAATGGGGTGAGGCGATCAAGGCCGTCGTCCAGCCGGCCGAGGGCGTGACCGGAGATGACGCGCTGACCGCCGAGCTGATGGAGTACGCGGCTGCACGGCTGGCGAAGTTCAAGCTGCCCCGGTCGATTGACTACATCGCGGAGATGCCGCGCGACCCCAACGGCAAGCTGTACAAGCGCAAGCTACGCGACCCGTACTGGGCGGGGCGGGACGCCAAGATCTAGGTGCCCACCACCTGAGCGTCGCCGAAGGTCATCTCGACGCGGCCCACGGTCGACGACATCATCGGCCGCTTAGGCAGGCCCAGCGCGGCCAGCTCGCGGGCGTACGGGTGGGTGCCCAGCCGCAGCGTGGTACCGCCCAGCGACCCGCGCACTTTCGAAATTCGCATCTCCCAAGGTACTTGCCGGGTAACGCCGTCGAGGTGGCTGAATGCTTGCAGGACCCGCGGCCGGGACGTGAACAGGCCTGGAACCGGTAGCCCGCGACCGAATTCCATGGTAGCGATGTGCTGGCCGTCCGCGGCGACATCGAAGCCCAATTGCTGGCTGTCGCGAACGGTGAAGTCCGCCATGATCTTCGGGAATCCCCAGATGGTGCGTCCGGCCTCGAGGGTGAACTCCTGGTCGACCGGCAGGTGGTGGATGAATGCGCCGGCCGAGCCCAGTGCTCGCCAGCCGCTGGCCCCGGTGCCCGGCGGTTGAGCGAGGCGCGACGGAGGAGAGGCGAAGCTGGAGCCGCCGCACGAACTCGGCGGGTTGACCATCACCGCGGTGCCGAATTCCAGGTAGCGGCCCAGGTCGCCGTCGATGTAGCGGGCCAGCATCAGGTTGACCACGGCGCGTCCCGGCTGCTGCTGGAAGACCTGCAGACCGCTGTAGTCGATCATCGCCTGTGCGGCGTCCGCGGGCACCGAAAACATTGCGGAATGTACATCCGCATGACGGATACGGACGGGCATGGTAAGCACAGTGCCAGCGATGGTGTGCTGTGAAAGAGCCATGACTCCCACTGTAATCCGGAGGACGCCAATGACCGAGGTAATGGCCGATGCGAAGCCGACCACCAAGCCGGACGTCGACCTGACCGACGGCACGTTCTACGCCGACGGTGGTGCTCGGGGCGCTTACGGTTGGATGCGGGCCAACGAGCCGGTGTTCCGGGACCGCAACGGGCTGGCCGCGGCGTCGACCTACCAAGCGGTGATCGACGCCGAACGCACGCCCGAGGTGTTCTCCAACGCCGGCGGCATCCGTCCCGACCAACCGGGCTTCCCGTACATGATCGACATGGACGACCCCGCGCACCTGTTGCGCCGCAAGCTGGTCAACGCCGGATTCACCCGCAAGCGGGTGCACGCCCAGCTGCCGTCCATCGAGACGTTGTGCGACACCCTCATCGATGCGGTGTGCGAGCGCGGTGAATGCGACTTCGTCCGCGACATCGCGGCGCCGCTGCCGATGGCGGTGATCGGCGACATGCTCGGGGTACTGCCCGAAGAACGATCGATGCTGCTGCGGTGGTCAGACGACCTGGTGGCTGGCCTGAGTTCACACCTGGATCCGGAATCGGCGACGGCTCAGGCGGTCATGGCGGCGTTCGCCGGCTGGACCGAATTCACCAGGAACACCATCACGAAACGTCGGGCCGAGCCCACGGACGACCTGTTCTCCGTGCTGGTCAACGCCGAGGTGGACGGCGCACAGATGACCGACGACGAGATCATCTTCGAAACCCTGTTGATCCTGATCGGTGGTGACGAGACCACTCGGCACACCCTCTCCGGTGGCACGGCGCAGCTGCTTCGCCACCGCGATCAGTGGGAGTTGCTGCGGCGCGAACCCGATCGGTTGCCGGTGGCGATCGAGGAGATGCTGCGGTGGACCTCGCCGGTGAAGAACATGTGCCGCACCCTGACCCGCGACACCGAGTTCCACGGCACGCAGCTGCGCGAGGGCGAGAAGATGCTGCTGCTGTTCGAGTCGGCCAACTTCGACGAGTCGGTGTTCGAGGAGCCAGAACGCTTTGACATCACCCGAGACCCCAACAGTCACGTGGCATTCGGGTTCGGCACGCACTTCTGCCTGGGCAACCAGCTGGCCCGGCTGGAATTGCGGCTGATGACGCAGCGGATCCTGCAACGGCTGCCGGATCTGCGGCTGGCTTCCGGCGACGCGCTGCCGCTGCGCCCGGCGAACTTCGTCAGCGGCCTGGAGTCGATGCCGGTGGTGTTCACCCCGAGTAAACCGCTGCTGGCTTAGTCGCCCTCGCCGAGTGTGCAATCAGACCGAGAAACCTGCCGGATTCTCGGTCTCAGTACACGTTCGGCGAGCCCAGGCATCGCTGACTCGGCCAATGATGCTGCCTTCGGTGTCTTCGCGGGTCACCCGCACGTCGATCCAGCCAAGACCGGTCACTGTTTCGTGGCGACGGATGTCCTTGTTGAATTGCCGTGCGCTGGTCCGATGGTGGTCACCCTCGTAGTCGAGGCCGACTTTGATCTCCTCCCAACCCATATCCAGCACAGCCACCAGTTGTTGCCACTTGTCGTAGACCGGGATCTGGGTCTGGGGCGGCGGGAAGCCCGCCCGAATCAGCAAGAGCCGCAACCGGGTTTCGCGGGGCGACTCGGCCCCGGCATCGACGAGTGACAGCGCTACTCGTGCACGCCTGATACCCCGGCGGCCTCGGTACCGCTCGGCTAGCAACTCGACATCGGGAATCTCGAGGCGGGTCGCACGAGCCAGCGCGTCGATGGCCGCGACTGCCTTTCCGACCGGATAGCGGCAGGCGAGGTCTAACGTGGTGCGCGCGGGGGTGGTAACCCGCGTACCCTCGATCAGCTGCACCTCGTCGTCCTCGACTCGGTCTGACCAGGTCCGCACGCCGCGGGACGGGCGCCGGCAGTCGAAGAGCAACTCGGCGGCGGCGCGGTCCTCGACCCACTTAGCTCCATGCAGCGCAGCGGCGGACTGGCCGGCGATTACCCCGCGACGACGTGACCATAGCCATGCGGCCTTCGCCCGCAGCCCAGCGGTGAGCTGTGTGCCGCGCGGCACGTAGACGTCGTGGTGGATTGCGACGAACCGGCTGCTCAGCGCGTATTTCGTCAACCGTGCTGCGGCGACGGCCTCGCTGCCTAGAAAGGGTTGGAAGGGTTGGAATGGTTGCCCCATGCCGGGAGTCTGCCGACGACCACCGACACCAACGCCGAGCGTGTACTCAGAGAAGAAAAATCGCCCGAAAAGTCGGGCTGATTACACGTTGGGCGAGCGGGGAGGCGGGCGGACTACACGCTCGCGGCGCTGGCCCGCAGCGACTCCACGATCGCCTCGATGGGCGAACTCCACACCAGGTCCAGATCGGCCAGCGTGGCCGAGTCGTCGGTCGGGGTGGCCGAGGTCAGCAGCCAGGCCGCCTCGTAGCTCAGTGACTCGGGCAGCGGCAGCAGCTTGCTGGCCAGGTCGCTGACCCGGCCGATGCCCTTGAAAAGGCTGGGAGCAATAGGGATTCGCCGCACCGGGGCGCCCAAACCCTGCTCCACCGCGGCGATCATCTCGTCGAAGCTGACCATGATTCCGCCACACAGGTAGCGGTGCGGGCCGCGGCCGGGCCGCATCAGCGCCTCGTGCACCCGGCCGATGTCGCGGACGTCGACCATCGCCATGCCGCCGCGCACCACCGGCGCCACCCGATACTTCACGATGGGCGCCCAGCCCCGTTCGGTGACGCCGGGTGCGGTGTGAAACGCCGCGCCGACGACGCTGGAGGGATAGGTGACCACGACCGGAGCACCGTCGTCCTGCAGTCGGCGGGCGACCCGCTCGCCGTAGGCCTTGGTCCGGGCATAGGCGCTGCGCCCGGGCACGGTGGGCGAGTCCGGGCCGATGATCCCGTTCGGCGGCGGAAAGAGCGCGCTGTAGGAACTGACCGATACCACCGGGTCCAGACCGGCGGCCACGGCACGGGTCAGGATCGCTTCGGTGGCGTAAGCGTTGATGTCCCACATCAACTTTTCCTGGCGGTCGTTGGTGCCGACCACCCCGGCGGCGTGCAGCACCGAGTCGCAGCCGTCCAACAGCGCAGCCACCACCGCGGTGTCGCGGATGTCGCCGTCGAGCACCTCCAGCGCGCCCAGCTCGCGCAGTCGGGGAATGACGGGCTCGTCACCGCAGCCCGGGGCGACCAGCAGCCGCACCGAGTGTCCGGCTTCCAGCAGTGTCTTGACCGTGTGGGCGCCGAGGTAGCCGGTGCCGCCGGTGACTGCGACCCGCATCAGCGGTTCTTGAACTCCGGCTTGCGCTTCTCGGCGAACGCCCGCGGCCCTTCCTTGGCGTCCTCGCTCAAGAACACCTTGATGCCGATCTTGGTGTCGATCGCGAATGCGTCGTTCTCGTGCAGGCCTTCGGTCTCGTGGATGGTGCGCAGCATCGCCTGCACCGCCAGCGGGCCGTTGTTGTTGATCTGCTCGGCGATCTCCAGCGCCTTGTCCAGCGCGGAACCGTCGGGCACCACATGTCCGATCAGGCCCATCTCCAGCGCCTCGGCGGCGGTGATGTGTCGACCGGTGAACAGCAGGTCGCAGGCCATGGTGTAGGGAATCTGACGGACCAGCCGCACCGCGGAGCCGCCCATCGGGTACAGGCTCCACTTGGCCTCGGAGATGCCGAACTTGGCGCTCTGCCCGGCAATGCGGATGTCGGTGCCCTGCAAGATCTCGGTGCCCCCGGCGATGGCCGGGCCTTCCACCGCGGCGATCAACGGCTTGGTGAGCCGGCGACCCTTGAGCAGGCCGTCGATACGTGACGGGTCGTAGCTGCCGTCTTTGAAGGAGTCGCCGGGTGCCTTCTTGTTGGCCGCCTTGAGGTCCATGCCCGCGCAGAAATAACCACCGGCGCCGGTCAGGATGCACGAGCGGATGTCGTCGTCGTTGTCGACGCGGTCCCAGGCCTCGACCATGATCGCGAGCATTTCGCCGGAGAGAGCGTTGCGAGCCTCCGGCCGGTTCAGCGTGACGATCAGCGTGTGTCCGCGCTGCTCAACGAGGGCGTGGGGCTGTTCTGACGACTCGCTCACCGGCGTCCGCCTTTCTGAGGTTGGATCCTCGACTTGAAATCGAAATGTAACACGTTCTAGTTTGTGTGTTGTGGCTCTCAACATCGCCGACTTAGCCGAACACGCCATCGACGCCGTACCGGATCGGGTTGCCCTGATCTGTGGGCCTGATCAGCTGACCTACGGGCAGCTGGAGGAGAAGGCCAACCGGCTGGCTCATTACCTGATCAGCCAGGGCGTCAAGAAGGACGACAAGGTCGGCCTGTACTGCCGCAATCGCAACGAGATCGTCGTCGCGATGCTCGGCATCATCAAGGCCGGCGCCATCCTGGTCAACGTCAACTTCCGCTATGTCGAGGGCGAACTGCGCTATCTGTTCGACAACTCGGACATGGTCGCGGTGGTGCACGAGCGTCAGTACGCCGACCGGGTGGCCAACGTGCTGCCCGACACCCCCAACGTCAAGACCATCCTGGTGGTCGAGGACGGCAGCGATCTGGACTACCAGCGCTACGGCGGAGTGGAGTTCGAGGCCGCACTGGCGCAGAGCTCGCCGGAGCGGGACTTCGGACCGCGCAGTGCCGACGACATCTACTTGCTCTACACCGGCGGCACCACCGGGTTCCCCAAGGGCGTGATGTGGCGCCACGAGGACATCTACCGGGTGTTGTTCGGCGGCACCGACTTCGCCACCGGTGAGCCGATCGCCGACGAGTACGACCTGGCCAAGCAAGCTGTCGCCAACCCGCCGATGGTCCGCCACCCGATCCCGCCGATGATCCACGGCGCCACCCAGTCGGCGACCTGGATGTCGCTGTTCAGCGGCCAAACCGTAGTGCTGGCACCGGAATTCGACGCAGATCAGGTATGGCGCACCATCCACGACCACAAGGTCAACCTGCTGTTCTTCACCGGCGACGCGATGGCGCGCCCGCTGCTGGATGCGCTGTTGGCCCATCAAGATGCTGGTAACGAGTACGACCTGTCGTCGCTGTTCCTGCTGGCATCCACCGCGGCGCTGTTCAGCCCGAGCATCAAGGAACGCCTGCTGGAGTTGCTGCCCAACCGGATCATCACCGACTCCATCGGTTCCTCGGAGACCGGTTTCGGTGGGACGAGCATCGTCGCCAAGGGCGAAGCCCACACCGGCGGGCCGCGGGTCACCATCGACAAGACCACCGTGGTGCTCGACGACGACGGCAACGAGGTCCAGCCCGGCTCCGGCGTGCGGGGCATCATCGCCAAGCGCGGTCACATCCCGGTCGGCTACTACAAGGACGAGAAGAAGACGGCCGAGACGTTCCGCACCATCAACGGCGTGCGTTACGCGATCCCCGGCGACTTCGCACAGGTCGAGGCCGACGGCAGCGTCACCATGCTCGGTCGCGGTTCGGTGTCGATCAACTCCGGTGGCGAGAAGATCTACCCCGAAGAAGTCGAGGCCGCCCTCAAGACCCACCCCGACGTCTTCGACGCGCTGGTGGTCGGGGTGCCCGATGCCCGCTACGGCCAGCATGTGGCGGCGGTGGTGCAGGCGCGCGGCGACGCCCGGCCGTCGCTGGAGGAGATCAACGCCTGCGCGCGTACCGAGATCGCCGGCTACAAGGTGCCTCGTAGCCTGTGGTTCGTCGACGAGGTCAAGCGTTCGCCGGCTGGCAAACCCGACTACCGCTGGGCCAAGGAGCAGACCGAAGCCCGTCCCGCCGACGAGGTGCACGCCAAGCATGTGGCGGCCGAGAGCTAATTCACCGAACCTTTTGACGGTGAGCCGCTCCCGGTGACCCAGTGTCCGGGCTAGTCTCTGTCGATGCAGCGACTTTCGGGCGTCGACGCGGCGTTTTGGTCTGCCGAAACGGCGGGCTGGCACATGCACATCGGTGGTTTGGCGATCTGCGACACCACCAATGCGCCGAACTACAGCTTTGAGCGGGTTCGCCAGCTTCTGATCGAGCGATTACCGCAACTGCCGCAGCTGCGCTGGCGGGTCAGTCCTTCGCCAATGGGGCTGGACCGGCCGTGGTTCGTCGAAGACGAGCATCTCGACATCGACTTCCACCTGCGGCGCATCGGCGTTCCCGCTCCCGGCGGGCGGCGCGAGGTCGAAGAGCTGGTGGGACGGCTGATGTCTTACAAGCTGGACCGCTCTCGCCCGCTGTGGGAGATGTGGGTGATCGAAGGTGTCAGCGGCGGCCGGGTCGCGACGCTGACCAAGATGCATCACGCGATCGTCGACGGTGTTTCCGGCGCGGGACTGTTCGAGATCATGCTGGACATCACGCCCGAGCCGCGACCGCCACTGCCGGAGACGATCGGGTCATCGAATGGATCCGCCATCCCCAGCTACGAGCGCCGGATCGTCGAGGAATTGGTCAACGTCGCGGTCAAGACGCCGTACCGCATCGGCCGACTGCTGCAGCAGACCGTCCGCCAGCAGATTGCCACCGTCGGACTGGGACTGCCCCGCAAACCACCGCGCTACTTCGACGCCCCGGTGACCCGGTTCAACGCCAGCGTCTCGCCGCACCGGCGGATCAGCGCCGCCCGGGTCGAGCTGGCCCGGATCAAGGCCGTCAAGGACGCCTACGGGGTGAAGCTCAACGACGTCGTGCTCGCCATGGTCGCCGGCGCGGTTCGGCAGTACTTGGGCGAACGCGGGGAGCTGCCGGACAAGCCGCTCGTCGCCCAGATACCGGTATCGACCCGCACCGAGGAGAGCCAGGGCGAGGTCGGCAACAAGGTCAGTTCGATGACGGTGTCGATGGCGACCGACATCGAGGGGGCGGCCCAGCGGCTCAAGACGATTCACGCCAGCACCCAGAGTGCCAAGCAGATGGCCAAGGCGTTGTCGGCGCACCAGATCATGGGACTGACAGATACCACCCCGCCCGGGCTGCTGCAGCTGGCCGCCCGCGCCTACACCGCGACCGGGCTGTCGAATCGGCTGGCCCCGATCAACCTCGTCGTCTCCAACGTGCCGGGCCCGCCGATTCCGATCTACATGGCCGGGGCGGAACTGGAGTCACTGGTGCCGCTCGGCCCGCCGGTGATGGATGTGGCGCTGAACATCACCTGCTTCTCCTACCGCGACCACCTGGACTTCGGTTTCGTGACCACGCCGGAGATCGCCGAGGACATCCACAAGATGGCCGATGCGATCGAGCCGGCGCTGGCCGAGTTGGAGCGCGATATCAGCCGGGGGAAGAACCGGACCGGCCGGCGCTGAGCGCTACCGGCCGGGCAGCGCCTGCACCGCGCGGATCATCGGGGTCAGCAGCTTCTGCCACACCGGGCCGGAGATCCCCAGCGGCGGGTCCAGATTCAGAACCCGAGCGGTGGAAACCGTCTGCGACTCGGTGTACTTGAGAATCCCGTCGGCGCCATGGCGACGGCCCACGCCGGAGGCCTTCATGCCACCCATCGGGGCGGCGACGCTGCCGAAGGCCAGCGCGTAACCCTCGTCGACATTGACCGTGCCGGACTTGATCCGCGCGGCGATCGCCTCACCCTGGGACTTGCTGGCGGCCCACACGCTGGCGTTCAAACCGTATTCGGTGTCGTTGGCCTTCGCGATGGCCTCTTCGACGCTATCGACGGGGTAGATGGAGACCACCGGGCCGAACGTCTCGTTGCGCCCGCACTCCATCTCGTCGGTGACGTCGGTCAGCACCGTCGGCTCGTAGAACAGCGGCCCGATGTCCGGCCGGGCATTTCCACCGGCGATCACCTTGGCGCCCTTGGCCTTCGCGTCATCGACATGGTTAGAGATGGTCTTGATCTGGTCTTCGGAGATCAAGCTGCCCATGTCGGCGGTGAAGTCGTAGGCGGCCGAGAGCTTCATGGCGCGCACCTGCTCGGCGAACTTCTCGGCGAACTCGTCGGCGATGTCGCGCTCGACGTAGATCCGCTCGATCGAGATGCACAACTGCCCGGCGTTGGAGAAGCAAGCGCGGGTGGCGGCCTTGGCGACTTCAGACAGGTTGGCGCCCTTGGTGACGATCATCGGGTTCTTGCCGCCCAGTTCGGCGGAGAAACCGATCAGCCGGGAGCCGCATTGCTCGGCCAGGGTGCGGCCGGTGGCGCTGGAGCCGGTGAACATCAGGTAGTCACACTGCTGCACGATCGCGGTGCCGACCACCGACCCCGGGCCGGGCACCACCGCGAACAAGTCGCGCGGCAGACCGGCCTGATACAGCAGTTCGGCGTTGGCCAGCGTGCAGTACGGGGTCTGGCTGTCCGGCTTGACCACCACCGCGTTACCCGCCAGCAGTGCGGGGATGGCATCGGAGAGCGACAGCGTCATCGGGTAGTTCCACGGCGCGATCACGCCCACCACGCCCTTAGGGTGGTGGTTGATCACGGTCTTGACGATGCCGGGCAACAGCCCCGGTACCCGCTTGGAGGCCAGCAGCTTGGTGGCCTGGCGCGCGTAGTAGCGCGCGTTGAGCATGATGTCGAGGATCTCCTCCTGGGCCGCCGAACGCGCCTTGCCCGTCTCGGCCTGGCAGACGTCCATCAGGAAGTCCCGGTTGGCGATCACCAGGTCGCCGTAGCGTTCGATGATCGCGCTGCGCTCCTTGACGCTGCGCGCCGCCCAGCTGCGCTGCGCCGCGCGGGCCTTGGCGAAGGCCGCCGTCACGTCCTCGGCGTTGCCGACCGGGATGGTGGTCAGCGGCTTACCGGTGAAAACCTCGTCGATGGTCTTCGACTGCCGGGCATCGATGTCGTCGATGGCGGACAGTTGGCGGAGCCGGTCGAAGTCTGCGACGGATGGGGCGGGCATGGGTGATCTCCTACTCGCGGGTAACACGTGGTTAGCCGCCAAACTACCCCGCGCAGCGGCCACCCGGTAGCTCGGCGGCATGGGCACTGAGCCACTGGGTCATCTGGTTGAGTGCCGCAATCCCGGAACTGAAGCTGCCGTCCTTGGGTTCGGCGGCCAGTGCCACCCCGAGATCGCCGGCCGGTGCGTGCACCACGCCGAACTGGCGCACCAGGTAGCCCCCACCCTGGCCGGGACCCCATCCCGCCTTGCTGGGGACATTGAGGCTTGCCAGTCCCCAGCGCTGGTCGGGCACGGTGTTGCGCATCAGGCTGACAACGGGTGAGGCAACTGCCATGCAGGGTAGGTGGGCGGCGAACACGGCCTGGCGGGCCAGCGGCCACTGGGTCTGACCGAACGCGCTGAATTCAGGCCGCAGCCGTCGGGATTCCACCGCCGTACCGGCATCGCCGCCGGCCCGCAGGACGGCCTGCACCTGCTGGGCTGCCTGGGGTGCGGGCCCCAGTTCGGACCACAACTTCTCGGCGGCGTCATTGTCGGAGGCGGTGACGGCACGGGCCGCCAGGTCTTGGGCGTTCGGGACGTTGGCGTGCAGCGCCGCGATCGCCAGCGGCACTTTGATCGATGACCAGGCCACTCCGGTCTGCAAGGTGCCCAGCGTGCCGGCGCCGTTCTGGCCGGCCGGGGCGTAGGCGATGCCGATGTTGGCCGGGATGGTGTTGGCCAGCTGCGCGAAGCTGGTCTGCAGCGGCGCTGCGCAGGCGGGGGAGGCCAGGGCCAGGGGTAAGGCCAGCGCGGCGGCCAGGACCGTGATCAGCACTCGGCGGGCGAAGGGCATTGATTCAGTATTGCGCGCCGGGCCGCGCAATCTGTGGTGACGCGGCGGGGCTGTCCACAGCTGTACGTTTGAAATTGCGTCCACGGTCGTGATGTCGCTGGCTCAAACAACAGCCCCGAGCGCAATCTCAACGGCGACGACGCGATGCGATGTCGGCTCTAGCGGATTCGGAACACCGGGTCGGCGCACTCGGTGCCCTCGGCGGTCAACACCCGCTTGAGTACCTTGAACGTCTCGGTGCGCGGCAACTCCTCGGCCACCCGTACATACGACGGCCACTGCTTGGGGCCCAGGTCGGGCTGCTCGGTCAGGAAAGCGCGGAAGTCCTCGGCGTCGAACGACGCCCCGCGGGCCAGGACCAGCGCGGCCATCACCTGATCACCGACTGCGGGGTCCGGGATGGGATAGACCGCGACCTGGGCGACGGCGTTGTGGCGCAACAGGATCCGCTCGATCGGTGCGGTACCCAGGTTCTCGCCGTCCACCCGCATCCAGTCGCCGAGCCGGCCGGCGAAGTAGGCGTAGCCGGCCTCGTCACGGTAGGCCAGGTCGCCGGAGTGATAGATCCCGCCGGCCATTCGTTGCGCCTCGGCCTCGGGATCGCGGTAGTAGCCGCGGAATTGGCCACGCCCACTGGCATTCACCAACTCGCCGACCACCCCGGGCGGGCACTGCACGCCGGTCTCGACGTCGATGATGGTGTTCCCGTCGATCAACGGTCCCAGCGCGCCCGGCGGGGTGTCCGGGGTGCGTCCGATCGCCACTCCGCCCTCGGTGGAGCCGAACGCGTCGACCACGGTGCAGTCGAACCGAACCGCGAACCGCTCCAGGTCGCGGGGCGCCCCCTCGTTGCCGTACAGGAGCCGCAGCGGGTTGTCGGCATCGTCGGGCTGAGCCGGGGTAGCCAAAACGTACGACAGCGGCTTGCCCACGTAGTTGGCGTAGGTGGCGCCGAAGCGGCGTACGTCGGGAATGAACCCCGAAGCGGAGAACTTGCGCCGCAACGCGATCGACGCGCCGGCGGCCACCGCCACCGACCAGCCCGCCATCACCGCATTGGAATGGAACAGCGGCATCGACAGATAGCAGACATCGGAGGTCCCCAACCCGAACCGCTGCGAGAGCATCACCCCGGGGAACGCGGCCTTCCACTGCGTGCAGCGCACCGCCTTCGGGTCACCACTGGTGCCGGAGGTGAAGATCAGCATGAACAGCTCGTCGGGGTCGGCCTCCCGAAAGCTCACCGGTGCGTCGTCGTAGCCGGCCAATTCCGATTGCCACGAGGGTGATTCGACATCGATCATGCCGGGAACTCGTGCGTCGGCGGTGTTGTCGGCCAGCACCAGCTGGCAATCCGCGTGGGCCACGTCGCGCTCCAGGGCTGCACCCCGGCGGGTGGGGTTCAAGCCGACCGGCACGATGCCGGTCAGTGCCGCCGCCACCAGCATCGTGGAGAAGAACGGCGTATTGCCCAGCAGCACACCGACATGCGGTGGCTTGTCCGGATCGAGGCGGGCCCGCAGCGCGGCACCGAGCCGGGCACCCGCAGCAATGTGATCTCGCCAGCTGACGAAGGTGTCCTCGTAGAAGACACCGCGGTCGTCCACCTCGGCCACCTGCGCCAGCAGTGCTGTGACGGTGGACTGTTGGTCGATATTGGCGGGTGCTGACATGGTGATCAGATTAGTGCTGCAATAGAGCGGTGACTGATTCGCACCAAGCCATAGAAGCCATCAAGCAAGTCAAGTACCGCTACCTGCGAGCGCTGGACACCAAGCACTGGGACGACTTCGCGGACACGCTGACTGAAGACGTCAGCGCCGACTACGGCAAATCGATGGGCAGCGACCACAAGTTCGCCGATCGCGACTCGCTGGTGACGTTCATGCGCACCGTCATGCCGGCGAACCTGATCAGCGAACACCGGGTCAACCATCCCGAGATCACCCTCACCGGCCCGGACTCCGCGAGCGGCATCTGGTACCTGCAGGACCGGGTGATCGTGCCCGACGCCAACCTGATGCTGATCGGCGCGGCGTTCTACCACGACACCTACCGGCGTACCGCCGACGGCTGGAAGATCAGCTCCACCGGCTACCAGCGCACCTACGACGCCACCGTGCCGCTGTCGGACATCCCCGGGTTCAAGGTGACGTTCGGCGACGCGCTGAACCGCTGAAGCTAGCTAGGCCGGGGTTTCGGCCAGCTCGCGGCCGATCGCCAGCAGCTGCCCGGTGGCGCCGCCAACTGCGAACTCAGTCTGCTTGGCGGCCAGGAAGTAGCGGTGGATCGGGTGGTCGATGTCGATGCCGACCCCGCCGTGAATGTGGACGATGCTGTGCGCCACCCGGTGTCCGGCCTCGGCCGCCCAGAATGCGGCGGTGGCCACCTGGGTGGTCGCGGGCAGTCCCTCGCTGACTCGCCAGGCCGCCTGCGTCAGCGTGAGCCGCAGTCCCTTGACGTCGATGTAGCCGTCGCCCAGCCGCTGCGACACCGCCTGGAAGCTGCCGATCGGCTTGTCGAACTGCTCGCGCTCGCGGGCGTATTCGGCGGTCAGGGCCAGGCCGCGCTCCAGCACGCCCAGCTGGTAGGCGCTGTGGCCCAGGGCCGCCACGCTGCTCAGGTGGTCGAGCACGTCGGCGCCACCGATCAGGCGACCGGCCTGCACCTCGACCCCGGACAGCTCCAGGTGGCCGACGCTGCCCAGTCCGGTGGTGGCCAGCGAGGTCACCGTCACGCCGGGATCGGAGGCGGCAACCAGAAATACCGCTGCGCCGGAATCGGTTTCGGCGGCCACCAGGAAGGCGTCAGCGATCGAAGCGAAACCGACCTGGGTGCGGGTCCCGGTCAGGCGGTACCCCTCACCAGCGGCGGCCGCCCGGACCGGGCCCTCGCCCATGTCGCCGTCGAGCGCGACGGTGAGGATCTTCTCGCCGGCCACGGCCGGGGCGCCCCAGGCCTGCTGCAGCTCCGCGGAGCCGAACTTGGCCAGCGTCTCGGCGGCCAGCACCACCGACTCCAGGTATGGCACCGCGGCCAGCTGACGGCCGAGTGCGGTCAGGATCGCCGTCTGCTCGAGCACGCCGAAACCACCGCCGCCCAGCGACTCGCTCGCCGCACTGGACACGACGTCGGCGTCGATCAGCTTGCGCCACAGCTCGGTGTCGAAGCGCTGCTCCAACGCGTCGAGCTCACGCTGGCGCTCCGGCGTGCACACCGCGTCCACGATGGTGCCGACCAGACCCGAGAGGTCGTCAGATGCTTCGGTAGTGGTGAAGTCCATGAGTACTTGCCTCCAAAGTCCTTGGGGTAATAGGTCAGCGGTTACGGGGCAGGCCCAGAGCGACCATGCCGATGATGTCGCGCTGCACCTCGTTGGTGCCGCCGCCGAAGGTCAGGATCAGACACGCCCGGTGCATCCGCTCCACGCGGCCGCGCAGCAGTGCGCCGGGGGAGTCCTGGCGCACGGTGGCGGCGGTGCCGAGCACCTCCATCAGCAGGCGGTAGGCCTCGGTGGCCAACTCGGTGCCGAACACTTTCGCTGCCGAGGCGTCCGCCGGGGACGGCGCGGCCTTGTCCGTTGAGGCCAGCTCCCAGTTGATCAGCTTGAGAACTTCGGCCTTGGCCAGCACCCGGGCCAGGTTGAGCTGCACCCACTGCGAGTCGATGATGCGGTTGCCATGGGCGTCTTTGGTGTTCTGCGCCCACTCCCGGACCTCTTCGAGAGCCAGCAGGATCGGCTGCGCCGAGACCAGGGCAACGCGCTCGTGGTTGAGCTGGTTGGTCACCAGCTTCCAGCCCGCGTGCTCTTCGCCGACCAGGCTGGTCACCGGCACCCGCACGTCCTGGTAGTAGGTAGCGCTGGTGTCCGGGCCGGCCATGGTGTGGACCGGGGTCCAGGAGAAACCCTCGGCCGTGGTCGGCACGATCAGCATTGAAATCCCGCGGTGCTTCTTGGCCTCCGGGTTGGTTCGGGCCGCCAGCCACACGTAGTCGGCGTAGGCGATCAGCGACGTCCACATCTTCTGGCCGTTGATCACGTAGTCGTCGCCGTCACGGACCGCGGTGGTGCGCAGCGAGGCCAGGTCGGTGCCGGCGCCCGGCTCGGAGTAGCCGATCGCGAAGTGCAGCTCGCCGGCGGCGATCTTGGGCAGGAAGAACTTCTTCTGCTCTTCGGTGCCGAATGCCATGATCGTCGGCGCGACGCTGTTGATGGTCAGGAACGGCACCGGGGCGCCGGCGATCGCGGCCTCATCGGTGAAGATCAGCTGCTCCATCGGCGAACGCGCCTGGCCGCCGTACTCCTTCGGCCAGCTCAGCGTCAGCCAACCGTCGTGCCCCATTTGGGCCACGGTCTCGCGGTAGACGTTGCCGGTGCCGTACTCGCCCTGGGTCGAGCTGAGGGCTTCACGACGCTCCGGCGTCATCAGCGTGGTGAAGTAGGACCTCAGTTCGCTGCGCAGCTCTTCTTGGGCCGGCGTGTAGCTGATCTGCATCGGGGGAGTCCTTCGCTGGTGATCGGTGTCACGATAAGATTCTGGTTCGACAGCCCGTTGTAACACGTTCTAGTCCCGGGGTCCAACGGCCCTAGCGGCTCGTGTGGGGAAGCTGTCGGATCGTATGGTGACACTAGTGGATGACGGCGGCCGGAAACGCTCGGTCGGCGCAGGGCTTTTACAGGAGAATGTCATGCGAGTTGAGGTAGATCTGGATCGTTGCGAGGGCAACGCGATTTGCGTCGGAATCGACCCCGACCTGTTCGATCTGAACGATGACGAGCAGGCCGAGGTCAAGCTCGCCCCGGTCCCGGCCGACCGGGAAGCCCACGCTGAGCAGGCCATCGCCGAGTGCCCGCGGGCCGCGCTGCGCCGCGTCGACGACTAGCCCCCCACGGGCAACGACTAGAGGTATTCATAACCACCGGTGACGATGCAGAGCGTCAGCGATGAAGAGGAGTGGCGTACATGACTGACAACACGATCGACCTGACCGGCAAGGTCGCAGTGGTGACCGGCGCGGCCGCCGGCCTGGGCCGAGCAGAGGCGATCGGGTTGGCCCGCTCCGGGGCGACGGTGGTCGTCAACGACATCGCTCCGGCGCTGGAGTCCTCCGACGTGATCGACGAGATCGCCGCGGCCGGTGGTAAGGGTGTGCCGGTGGCCGGTGACATCAGTCAGCGGTCCACCGCCGACGAGCTCGTCAGCACCGCCGACGGCCTGGGCGGGCTGAACATCGTCGTCAACAATGCCGGGATCACCCGCGACCGGATGTTGTTCAACATGTCCGACGACGACTTCGACGCCGTGATCGCCGTGCACCTTCGTGGACACTTCCTGTTGACCCGCAATGCGGCGGCCTACTGGCGGCAGAAGGCCAAAGATAGCGCAGGCGCTGAAGGTGCGGTTTACGGCCGCATCATCAACACCTCTTCGGAGGCCGGACTGATGGGTCCGGTCGGGCAGGCCAACTATGGCGCGGCCAAGGCGGGGATCACCGCACTGACGCTTTCGGCCAGCCGGGCACTGAGCCGCTACGGCGTGTCTGCCAATGCGATCTGCCCGCGGGCCCGTACCGCGATGACCGCCGATGTGTTCGGCGAGGCCCCGGAAGGCGCTGCGGGAGATGTCGATCCTTTGTCGCCCGAGCACGTGGTGACCTTGGTCCGGTTCTTGGCGTCCCCGGCCTCGGCTGCGGTCAACGGTCAGGTTTTCGTGGTCTACGGACCTGAGGTAACCCTGATGGCCGCGCCAACAGTGGAACGGAAGTTCAGCGCCGACGGGCAGGCATGGGACCCGGCCGGACTGTCCGACACGCTGGCCAATTACTTCGCCGGCCGGGACCCGGCGCGCACTTTCTCGGCGTCCGAACTGATGTCCGGCGATTAGAACAGAATTAGAACGCGTTACAGCGAGGCGTGGGTCACAATGCGCTGTGACCAGGCAAAATAACCTGTCTCACTCAGTGAAACGTGTCCTTTGACACTGAGAACGTGTTCTAGTTAATATGATCCGGCTCACGTGGGGCGACGTCTGAATTGCACGAATGACGCCGTTCGCGCGAGGTTGCCGGATACAGTTTTGCGACCACCGATGCCCTGCAAGCCCGACCTGAGGGAAGGACGAGCCTTGATCGAACAGCTCACGGTTCCGGCCCGGGCCGTGGGCGGCTTCGTCGAGATGTCGCTGGACACTTTCCGGGCTATGTTCCGCAGGCCTTTCCAGTACCGCGAGTTCCTCGACCAGACCTGGATGATCGCCCGGGTGTCGCTGCTGCCGACCGTGCTGGTCGCGATCCCCTTCACCGTGCTGGTGACGTTCACCCTCAACATCCTGCTGCGGGAGATCGGCGCTGCCGACCTGTCCGGCGCCGGGACCGCGTTCGGCACCATCACCCAGCTGGGCCCGGTCGTCACCGTGCTGGTGGTGGCCGGTGCCGGTGCCACCGCCATCTGCGCCGACCTCGGCGCACGAACCATCCGCGAAGAGATCGACGCGATGCGGGTGCTCGGGATCGATCCGATCCACCGGCTGGTGGTGCCGCGGGCGCTGGCGTCGACGTTCGTCGCGCTGCTGCTCAACGGGCTGGTGTGCGCGATCGGCATAACCGGCGGATACGTGTTCTCCGTCTTCCTGCAGGGCGTCAACCCGGGCGCCTTCATCAACGGGCTCACAGTGCTGACCGGGCTCGGCGAGCTGGTGATGGCGGAGGTCAAGGCGCTGCTGTTCGGCACCGCCGCCGGACTCATCGGGTGCTACCGCGGGCTGACCGCCAAGGGTGGTCCGCAAGGGGTCGGAAACGCCGTCAACGAGACCGTCGTCTACGCCTTCATCTGCCTGTTCGTCATCAACGTCGTCATGACCGCGATCAGTGTGCGGGTGCTGGTCAAATGAGTTACGACGCCACGCTGCGCTTCCGGCGGTTGTTCCGCTGGGTGCCCAAGGCCGTCGACGATTTCGGCGAGCAGGCACTGTTCTACGCCGACTCCATCCGCTACGTCCCGAACGCGTTGACCAAATACCGCAAAGAGACGATCCGGCTGATCGCCGAGATCACCATGGGCACCGGTGCGCTGGCGATCATCGGCGGCACCGTCGGCGTGGCCACCTTCCTTACCCTGGCCTCCGGCGGATTGATCGCGGTGCAGGGCTTCTCGTCGCTGGGCAACATCGGCATCGAGGCGTTGACCGGCTTCTTGTCGGCGTTCCTCAACGTGCGGATCGTGGCGCCTGTGGTCGCCGGGATCGCCCTGGCCGCCACCATCGGCGCCGGCACCACCGCGCAGCTCGGCGCCATGCGGGTCGCCGAGGAGATCGACGCCGTCGAAGCGATGGCGGTTCATGCGGTGTCGTATCTGGTGTCCACCCGGTTGGTGGCCGGCCTGATCGCGATCGTCCCGCTGTACTCACTGTCGGTGTTGGCGGCGTTCTTTGCGGCCCGGTCCACCACGGTGTTCATCAACTCGCAGTCGCCCGGCCTCTACGACCATTACTTCGACACCTTTCTGATCCCGACCGATCTGCTCTGGTCCTTCCTGCAGGCGATCATCATGTCGATCGCGGTGATGCTGGTGCACACCTACTACGGCTACAACGCGGCCGGCGGCCCCGTCGGAGTGGGCATCGCAGTGGGTCAAGCGGTGCGGACCTCACTGGTCGTCGTCGTTGTCATCACGCTGTTCGTTTCACTTGCCGTTTACGGCGGGTCCGGTAACTTCAACCTCTCGGGATAGCAAGGGAATACAGGTGCAAACGGGATCGAGTCGTACCCAGGTGCGGATTGCCGCGGCAGTCCTTGCTGCGATCCTGCTTGCCGCAACCGTGTTCACCTACCTTTCCTACGTGTCCATCTTCACCTCCACCGACAAGGTGACCGTCACCTCGCCGCGCGCCGGCCTGGTGATGGAGCAGGACGCCAAGGTCAAGTACCGCGGCATCCAGGTCGGCAAGGTCAAGTCGATCAAGTACCAGGGCGACCAGGCCAAACTGTCCCTGGCCATCGACAGCTCTGCGATGCATCAGATCCCGTCGAACGCCGCGGTGCACATCGCCGGCAACACCATCTTCGGGGCCAAGTCGGTGGAGTTCGTGCCGCCGCCGGTGCCCTCCGGCGCGACGCTGCGCAACGGCGCGAACGTTCAGGCATCCGCCGTGCAGCTGGAAGTCAACACGCTGTTCCAGAAGCTGACCGACCTGCTGAACAAGCTGGACCCGGTGCAGCTCAACGGGTCGGTCAGCGCGCTGGCCGAAGGCCTGCGGGGCAACGGCGACAACCTGGGCGCGCTGCTGTCCGGACTGAACAGCTACCTCGGGAAGTTCAATCCGAAACTGCCCCAACTACAGTCGGACTTCGCCAAGGCCGCGGTCGTCGGCAATATCTACGGCGATGCCGCCCCGGACCTGGCGACCACTTTCGACAACATCCCGGCGATCAGCAAGACCTTGGTCGACCAGCGGGAGAACCTGAACAAGGCGTTGCTGGCGACGACTGGGCTGGCCAACAACGGCTACGACACCTTCGCTCCGGCCGCTGACGACTTCATCGCGGGTGTCCAGCGCTTCCGCGCCACTAGCAGCCTGCTGGCCGAATACTCGCCGGAGTTCGGCTGCCTGTTCAAGGGGATCCAGCAGGCGCTGGAGCGGTTCGGTCCGTCGCTGGGCGGCACGAAACCTGCGCTGTACGTGCAGTCCAGCTTCATCCCGGGCGCACCGGCCTATACCTACCCGGAGAGCCTGCCGGTGGCCAACGCGACCGGCGGGCCGAACTGTCGCGGCTTGCCGGATATCCCCAGTAAGCAGTACGGCGGCTCCTGGTTCCGGTCACCATTCCTGGTGACCGACAGCGCCTACATCCCGTTCCAGCCCAACACCGAGGTCCAGTTCGACGCTCCCTCCACCGCGCAGTTCCTCTTCAACGGCGCCTTCGCGGAACGGGATGAATACTGATGAACTCACGCAGCACGCTGATCAAGGTCGCGGTCTTCGCCGTCGCCATGCTGTTGGTGTCTGCCGGTCTGGTGGTGGTGTTCGGCGAGTTCCGGTTCACCTCGAATCACACCTACCACGCGGATTTCTCCAGCGCTTCCCGGCTCAAAGGCGGCGAGGACGTCCGGATCGCCGGAATTCCGGTGGGCACGGTGAAACGCGTCGAGCTGACGCCGGACAACACCGTCGAGGTCACCTTCGATCTGGACAAGCGCTACCAGCTCTACGATTCGACCCGCGCGCTCATCCGGTACGAGAACCTGGTCGGCGACCGGTATCTCGAGATCGCCTCCGGGGCCGGCGATCTGCGCAAGCTGCCGCCGGGCGGCACCATCGCCCGGGACCACACCCAGCCGGCCCTGGACCTGGATGCGCTGCTCGGCGGGATGCGCCCGCTGATCAAGGGCTTGGACGGCGGCAAGATCAACGAGATCAGCAATGCGCTCATCGAGTTGTTGCAGGGTCAGGGCGGTGCGTTGACGCAGATGCTGGCCAACACCAGTTCGTTCACCACCACGCTGGCCTCCCGCGACCAGCTCATCGGCGACGTGATCAACAACCTGAACACGGTGCTGACCACCGTCGACGACAAGAGCGAACAGTTCGACGCCACCGTGGACCGGCTGCAACAGCTGATCACCGGGCTGTCCCAGGGCAAAGATGCGATCGCCGGTGCGATCGGCCCGCTGTCCTCGCTAGAGAACGACCTCACCGACACACTGCGTCGCACCCGGCGGCCGCTGCAGGGCGTAATCGAGAACGCGCGGCCGCTGGCCACTGTGCTGGACAAGCGCAAGCAGGAGCTGAACGACGTCATCGACCCGCTGGAAGAGAACTATCTGCGGCTGAACGCGCTGGGCGCCTACGGCTCGTTCTTCAACATCAACTACTGCACCGTCGCCCTGAAGTTCAACGGCCCCGCGGGCAGCGACATCACCTTGCCCATGGGTGGCCAGAACGACACCAGCAAGGGGAGGTGCTCTCCTGTCAAAAATTGACGGCGTAAACCCGGTTCGCACGGGTCTGCTGGGCATCGCACTGGTGGCCTGCCTGGTCTTGGTGTCGTTCGGTTACACCAGTTTGCCGTTCTGGCCGCAGGGCAAGAATTACCACGCCTATTTCGCCGACGCCGGCGGCATCATTCCCGGCAACGACGTGACGGTGTCCGGTATCCGGGTGGGTAAGGTCAAGTCGGTGGCGCTGGCCGGTGCCAGCGCGAAAGTGGACTTCACTGTTGACCGCAAGGTCCGGGTGGGGGACCAGTCGCTGGCCGCCATCCGCACCGACACCGTGCTGGGCGAGAAGGCCCTGTCCATCACTCCCGCTGGTGCCGGTTCGGTCACCTCGATCCCGCTCGAACGCACCCGCGCCCCGTACACGCTCAATAACGCGCTGCAGGACCTCGGTGGCAACGTCCGCGATCTGGACAAGCCGCGCTTCGAGGAAGCACTGCAGGTGCTCACCGACTCGATGCGTGAGGCGACCCCGCAGCTGCGCGGAGCGCTGGACGGGGTGGCTTCCCTGTCGCGCAGCCTCAACCGGCGGGACGAGGCGTTAGGTCAGTTGCTGACGCACGCCCAGGTGGTCACCGGTGTGCTCAATCAGCGTGCTGCCCAGGTGAACCGGCTGGTGCTCGACGGCAACCAGCTCTTCGCTGCGCTAGATGAGCGCCGGCAGGCGCTCGGCGCGCTGATCGGTGGCATCGACGATGTGTCGCAACAGCTTTCCGGTTTCGTGACCGATAACCAGAGGGAGATCGGTCCGGCCTTGAAGAAGCTTAACCTGGTGCTGGATAACCTGAACGAGCGCAAGGACCGGATCGCCGGCGCACTGGAACGGCTGCCTGGATACGCCACCACGCTCGGCGAGGTGGTGGCCTCGGGGCCGGGCTTCCAGATCAACCTGTACGGGCTGCCGCCACCCACCATGTCGGAGGTGCTGGTCGACATGTTCTTCCAGCCCGGCAAGCTCCCTGACAGCCTGGCCGACTACCTGCGCGGGATGATCTCCGAGCGCACGATCATTAAGCCGAAGTCACCATGACGCGCCGAACTACACGCATCGTCCTCGCCGGGGCACTGGCTGTACTACTGGCCGCCGCGGCATACGTGGTGCTGCCCGCGCAGCGCAGCTACCGCATCACCGGCTACTTTGCCTCGGCGGTGGGCCTCTACCCGGGCGACGATGTCCGGGTCGTCGGGGTCCCGGTCGGGCGCATCGAATCCATCGAGCCACGCGCCGAAAACGTCAAGATCACCATGTCGGTGAACAAGGACGTGCCGTTGCCGGCCGACGTGCGTGCGGTGCTGATGGCGCCGAACATCGTCTCCGCGCGAGTCATTCAGCTGGCCCCGGCCTACACCGAAGGTGAGAAGCTCGCCGGCGGCGCGGTTCTGGGCGACGACCGCACCGCGGTCCCGGTCGAATGGGATGAGGTCAAGCAGGAGCTGACTCAGCTCAGTGCCCAGCTGGGACCAGAGCAGGGCAAGCTCAACGGTGCGCTGAGCGCATTCGTCAACCAGGCCGCCGACACCTTCGACGGCAAGGGTGACTCCTTCCGCAACGCCCTGCGGGAACTGTCGGCGACTACCGGGCGCCTCGGCGACTCACGTACCGATCTGTTCGGCACCGTCAAGAATCTGCAGGTGCTCGTCGACGCGCTTTCCGGCAGCAACGAGCAGATCGTCCAGTTCACCGACCATGTCGCCGGGGTGTCGGCGGTGCTGGCAGACAGCTCGAAGGACCTGGATGTCACGTTGGGCACCCTCAGTCAGGCGCTGCGTGATGTTCGAGGTTTCCTGCACGACAACAACGATGCGTTGATCGGGCAGGTCAACAAGCTGGCGGAGTTCGCCGAGATGCTGTCGGATCAGAGCGACAACCTCGAGCAGGTGCTGCACATTACCCCGCACGGCCTGGTCAACTTCTACAACATCTACAACCCCGCACAGGGCACCTTGAGCGGCCTGCTGTCCCTGCCCGACTTCGCCAACCCGGTGCAGTTCATCTGCGGTGGTGTCTTCGACGTCGGTTCGGTGCCGGACAACTTCAAACGGGCGGAGATCTGCAAGGAACGGATGGGTCCGGTCATGCGCCGCTGGTCGATGAACTTCGTCCCGCTGCTGTTCCACCCGATCAACTCGATTACCGCCTACAAGGGCCAGATCATCTACGACACCCCGGCCACCGAGGCGAAGTCGCAGACGCCGGTGCCCTACCTGAAGTGGCTGCCCGCGCCGGGCGTCACGCCGCCGAGTACCGAGGATGTCGCCGCGCTGTTTCTGCCGCCGCCGGTGCCGGGGCAGCTGGGCAGGGCGCCCGGCCCGACGGGGCCGGCCCAGCCCGGTGCCGGCGCACCACGGGAGGGTGGATGAGCGTGAAGTCCATGTCCGGAGCCGTACGGCGGGCCGGTCGGCGCGGTGCGGTGCTCGGTGCCGGGGCGTTGGTGTTGTCCGGTTGTCAGTTCGGCGGGCTGAACTCGCTGAGCATGCCGGGAACCGCAGGTCACGGCCGCGGCTCCTACAGCATCACGGTGCAGCTGCCGGATGTGACCACGCTGCCGCAGAATTCACCGGTGATGGTCGACGACGTCACCGTCGGCAGTGTCTCGGGCATTCGGGCCGTGCAACAGCCCGACGGCAGCTTCTACGCGGCCGTCAAGCTGTCACTGGACGGCAACGTGCACCTGCCGGCCAACGCCATCGCGAAGGTCGCCCAGACCTCGTTACTGGGTTCTCAGCACATTGACCTGGCCGAGCCGACCGACCAGGCGGCGTTCGGCAACCTCGTCGCCGGCGATGAGATTCCGCTTAGTCGGACCGGGCGCTACCCCAGCACCGAAGAGGTGCTGTCGTCGTTGGGTGTGGTGGTCAACCAAGGCAATCTCGGTGCGCTGCAGGACATCACCGAAGAGACCTACGCCGCCGTCGCCGGCCGGGCCGGCACCTTCGCCGAGCTGGTACCGCGACTGGCTGAACTCACCGCGTCGTTGGACCGCCAGGCCCACGACATCATCGCGGCCGCCGAAGGCCTGAATCGGGTCGGGGCGACCCTGGCCCGTAGCGCTCCCAGCCTGGCGCGGGCGCTGGACACCATGCCCGCGGCGCTGCAGGTGCTCAACGACAACCGCAGCAACATCGTTGATGCGTTCGGCGCGCTGCAGCGGTTGGCCGTGGTCGGATCGCGGATCATGAGCGAGACCAAGGAAGACTTCGCCGCCGACATCAAGGACCTGTACCCGGTCATCAAGGCGTTCGCCGACAACGCCAACGAGTTGGTGACGGCGCTCCCGTTCATTCCGACCTTCCCGTTCCCGTCGATGTATCTGCGCAACGCCGTGCGCGGCGACTTCCTCAACGTCTACGTCACCTTCGACATGACACTGCGGCGATTCGGTGAGACGGTCTTCACCACTGGCGCTTTCGACCCGAACATGCCGCACATGCACGACGTCCTCAACCCACCCGACTTCTTGATCGGCGAGATGGCGAACCTGTCCGGGCAGGCGGCCGACCCGTTCAAGATCCCGCCCGGCACGGCTGCCCACTATGAGGAATGACCTGCGATGCTGACCCGCCTCGTTCGAATCCAGCTCGGGATCTTCGCCGTGGTCACAGTGCTGGCCGTCGGTGCGATCTCGATCCTCTATCTGCATGCCCCGAGTCGGCTAGGCATCGGCACCTACAACGTGACGGCCGACTTCATCGGCGGTGGCGGTATCTATAAAAGCGCCAACGTCACCTACCGCGGCGTGACCGTGGGTCGGGTGGAATCTGTTCAACTCAGCGACCACGGCGTCGACGCCTCAATGCGGCTCAACAGCAGCACCAAGATCCCCGGGAACGTCACCGCAACCGTCAAGAGCATGTCCGCGATCGGTGAGCAGTACATCGACCTGGTTCCACCGGCCGGGGATGCCGCCGCCGGGGTGCTGCGCAACGGCGCACGCATCGGCCAGGACCGCACCGCGATCGGTCAGGACATCGCCGGCCTGCTCGACCAGGCGCAGTCGCTGGTCAACAGTGCCGCCAACAGCCGCCTTCGTGATCTGCTGCGGAACGCGTTCGAGGGCTTCAACGGCTCAGGGCAGGAACTGGCCCGGATGATCGCCTCGTCACGGCAGCTGATCGACGAGGCGAATGCCAACTTCGACGCGACTTCGGCGCTGATCGACCAGGTCGAGCCGTTCTTGGACGCCCAGATCCGCGGCGGCGACGACATCAAGAAACTGGCCCGGTCGCTGGCGGCGGTCACCACCGAGGTGCGTAACGCCGACCCGCAGCTGCGCGAGGTGCTGCAGACCCTGCCCAGCGTCGCCGACGAGGCTAACACCACATTCGACGGCATTCGGGCCTCCTTCCCGACGCTGGCGGCCAGCATCGCGAACTTCGGGCGGGTCGGGGTCATCTACCGCAACTCCATCGAGCAGGCATTGGTGGTGTTCCCCGCGCTGATGGCGGCGCTGATCACCGTGGGCAGCGGCGTACCGATGGATGAGGGCGCCAAGCTGGACTTCAAGATCGACATGCACGACCCGCCGCCCTGCACCGTCGGCTTCTTGCCGTTCACCGAGATGCGCACGCCGGCCGACGAGACCGTCCGCGAGCTACCCAAGAACCTGTACTGCCAAGCCGCGCAGAACGACCCCTCTGCGGTCCGCGGCGCGCGCAACTACCCGTGCATGGAATACCCGGGCAAGCGGGCGCCGACCATCCAGCTCTGTCGCGACCCGAAGGGCTACGTCCCGATCGGCAGCAACCCGTGGCGCGGTCCGCCGATCCCGTACGACACCCCGATCACCGATCCGCGGATGCTCAATCCGATGAACAAGTTCCCCTATATCCCGCCGTCGACGGACTACGACCCGGGACCGCCGGTCGTGGCGCTGCCGCCGGGTGTGCCCGCGGGCCCCGGCCCGGCGCCCAACCCGCCGTTCCCGCTGCCGTACCCGCCGAACGAGCTCGGGCCGAATCCGCCAGCGCCGTGGCCGTACTACGCGCCGCCGGACCAGAACCTGCCGACCGGTCCTGGGGGCAACGGTGGCCTGCCCGCCTACGGCCGTGACCCCGCTCCGGCAGCGGCTCCCGGGCCGGCTCCGGGACCGTTGCCCGCCGAGGCCACCGGTGTCGCCTACAGCACCTACGACCGGTCCGGAAAGTTCGTGGATCCGGCAGGCAACAGCGGAGTGTTCGTCTCCGGCTCCGACAAGTGGCTGCCCGCGGAGAACTGGGCTGATCTGATGCTCGCACCGAGGCAGACGTGAGCGGACCCGACGACGCGAAGGTCCGGCGCCGGGCTTCGCGGGCTGCGGGACCAGCAGGTGGTGCCGGCGAAACGACGCCGAGTGCGGGAACGGTTCCGGCACCGAGCCGCGCTGCGGTGCGTGCGGTTCGGCCGGCCGGACCGCCGCCGCGGCGGCGGCCCAACGCCCGCAAGACTGCGCAACTGGCGGGCGCCGTCGGACTGGCGGCGTCGGTCCTGCTGGGCGGGATGGTCGCTGCGCTCGGGGTGCAACACCGGCATGCCGACGCAGAGCAGCAGCGGGATCAGCGATTCGTCGACACCGCGGTCCAGACGGTGCTGAACATGTACACCTATACGCCCGACACCATCAGTGATCAGGTGGACCTGTTCGTGGCGGGCACCAGCGGCCCGCTGCGCGACACGATGGCCGCCAACGCCGAGAACCTCAAGGCGTTGCTGCGCGAGACCAAGCACAGCTCGGAAGCCGTCATCAACGCCGCGGCGTTGGAAGGGGACGACAACATCGCTGCCAGCGCATCGGTGTTGGTGGCGATGCGGGCTACCTCCACCGATGTTGTCGGCGTCTACAAGCCGTCGCAGCCCTACGCGTTGCGGGTGATCGTGCATGAAGACGACGCGGGCAACATGACGGCTTACGATCTCAAGTGGCCGGACGGCAGCCGATGACGCGCAAGTTGATGTTGCTGGCTGTCTTGGCGGGGTTGATCGCGGCGTTCGTGGGTCTTGGCGCATCGGCGGGAAAGCTGTACTGGAACCGGGTTGAGACGCATGGTGAGCAGTCGGCGCGCTCGGAATTGGTCAGGCTGACCGCCGACGAGATCCCCAAAGTGCTTGGCTATGAGTACAAGACCGTGGAACGCAGCCTGACCGAGACGTACCCGATGTTCACCGGGGACTACCGTCGCGAATTCGAGGCTCGTGCCATCAACGAGATCATCCCGCAGGCGCGCGATAAGCAGCTGGTGAATCAGGTCGATGTCGTCGGCGTCGCTGCTATGGCTGCGCGCCGGACTTCGGGTTCGGTGTTGGTGTTCGTCAACCGCACTGTGACGGGCAAGTCCAAGGAGAAGTACTACGAGGGCAGTCGGCTGCGGGTGGACTTCCGCAAGATCGACCGCAAGTGGCTGATCAGCAATATCGTGCCGATCTAGCTGAAAGGATGAGCGCCATGGGGAAAGTCGTTCGCGGTCTGGCTGTGGTGGCTGCGTCCATGACGGCGGCCATCGGGCTGGCAGTTCAAGCCGGTGCCGACGACGATGCGATTCCGGAAGGCACGCTGGAGGGCGTCTACACCTACAACGACGGTGCCAAGACCGCAACCTGGAAGATCTATCCGCTGTGCGTCCCGACCGTCGGTGACGGCAGGGTGCCGCTGCACTTGGCCGTGGGCTGCAAGCTGCAGGTCGAAAGCAACGGCCCGCCCGGACAGGCCGGGGCCTACCGGCTGGCCAACGGCCAGTGGACCTACAAGACGCCGCTGTTGGCCGGTACCCGGTGCTCCGACGGCAGCACCGCCGGCAGCGACGAGATGTACCAGTTCGACACGTCGCTGCGCGGCACCTACACCCACTCGCACAACGCGGTGTGTGGTCTGCAGCCCGGATTGGACAAGCGCGCGTTCACGCTGACGTTCGTCTCGCCGCTGCCGTACCCGGTCGTCCACTACCCGCTGAGCTGTCAGGACAACCCGGTCCACCTGTGTAGCTAGCGTGGGCGCCGTCGGCGGAGCTACTCGGCGGAGTCGGCGAGCGCGCCAAGGAAGGATCGGGCCCACCGGTCGACGTCGTGGGCCAGCACCTGACGGCGCAGCGCGCGCATCCGTCGGCGGCCTTCCTCGGGGGCCTGGTTGACCGCTGCCTCGATGACATCCTTGACGCACTCGAGGTCGTGCGGGTTGACCAGGTAGGCCTGACGTAACTCCGCTGCGGCACCGGTGAATTCGCTGAGCACCAGGGCACCGCCCAGGTCGCTGCGGCACGCCACGTATTCCTTGGCGACCAGATTCATCCCGTCGCGCAGCGGGGTCACCAGCATGACGTCGCTGGCCACGAAGAACGCGATCAGTTCGTCGCGGGGGACCGGGCGGTGCAGGTAGTGCACCACCGGGTGGCCGACTTCGCTGTACTCACCGTTGATGTGGCCGACTTGCCGTTCGATGTCGTCGCGCAGGATCTGGTAGCTCTCCACCCGTTCCCGGCTCGGGGTCGCCAGCTGCACCAGCACGGTGTCGTCCCGCTTGGCACGTCCCTCGGCCAGCAGCTCGTTGAACGCCTTGAGCCGGACGTCGATGCCCTTGGTGTAGTCCAGGCGGTCCACGCCGAGCAGGATCTTGCGCGGATGGCCCAGCTCGGCCCGAATCTCCTTGGCGCGCCGACGGATCCCGCGTTCCCGCGCCTTGCGGTCGAGTTCACCGGAGTCGATCGAGATGGGAAAGGCGCCGACGCGCACGGTGCGGTCGGTCAGTCGCACCTCGCCGAACCGGCTGCGCACCCCCACGGAGCCTCGCGAGGTGACGGCGCCGGCCAGGTTACGGGCCAAGAACAAGAAGTTCTGGGCGCCGCCGGCCAGGTGAAAGCCGACCAGGTCGGCGCCGAGCAGCCCGTCGACGATCTCCGCGCGCCACGGCAGCTGCATGAACAGCTCCACCGGCGGGAAGGGGATGTGCAGGAAGAAGCCGATGGTCAGGTCGGGGCGCAGATCCCGCAGCATCTTGGGCACCAGCTGCAGCTGGTAGTCCTGGACCCACACCGTGGCGTTTGGCGCGGCGGCCCGCGATGCGGCTTCGGCGAAGCGACGGTTGACGTCGACGTAGCGGTCCCACCACTGCCGGTGGTAGATCGGTTTCACGATCACGTCGTGATACAGCGGCCACAGGGTGGCGTTCGAGAAGCCTTCGTAGTACTCGGCGATGTCGGTGCTGTCCAGCGGTACCGGATGCAGCCGCAGGTCTTCGATGTCGATCGGACCGTCGGGCGCATCCAGGCTGCCGGGCCAGCCGACCCAGGCGCCGCGGCGCTTACGCAGCAGCGGCTCCAGCGCGGTGACCAATCCGCCGGGGCTGCGCTTCCAGGCCGTCGTACCGTCCGGGAGCACCTCAATGTCGATCGGCAGCCGGTTGGCCACCACGACGAAATCGGACTCTCCCTGCGGCGGCGCGGCCGGGCCCCCCGACTCCGGCATCTACGCCCCGTTCTTATCGGGTGTTGCGGGCCCGATTCCCAGCATGGACAGGAACACCCGACACTCGTCGGCGTCTTCGGCGTAGGCGGCAACCACTCGCCGGGCTTGGCGCGCGGTGCTGTCGGCCAGCGGTTCCACGTCCTCGATGTCGGCGTCTTCGGATTTAGCAGGCATGACTTGACTCTAGCGAAGTGCGCGCTGTGTCACACCTGGCTCGGGCCGCCCAGGCCGGCCGCCGTAGCCTGTGATGCGAAGAGGACGAGGGCGGAGGCAATGGGCACATCGGACACCGCATCGGAGCAGGCCGGCGACACTTCGGATCGCCTGGTCGACTACGAAACGCTCGACGACGGGCGCATCGCCCGGATCTGGCTGAACCGCCCTGACGTGCACAACGCGCAGAATCGCACCCTGCTGGTGCAGCTCGACGAGGCATTCGGCCGCGCCGAGGCCGATGACACCGTCCGGGTGGTGATTCTGGCCGCGCGGGGCAAGAACTTCTCGGCCGGCCACGACCTGGGGTCGGAGGCCACGCTGCTCGAGCGGCGCCCCGGCCCGGCGCAGCACCCGACGTTCCAATCCCACGGCGCCACCCGGGAGCCGGTCGTGGAGAAGACGTATCTGCAGGAGTGGCACTTCTTCTTCCAGAACACCTGCCGGTGGCGGGACCTGCGCAAGATCACCATCGCGCAGGTCCAGGGCAATGCCATCTCGGCGGGCCTGATGTTGATCTGGGCCTGCGACCTGATCGTGGCCGCCGACAATGCCCGGTTCTCCGATGTGGTCGGAGTGCGCCTCGGCATGCCGGGCGTGGAGTACTACGCCCACCCCTGGGAATTCGGCCCCCGCAAGGCCAAGGAGCTGCTGCTGACCGGGGACTCGCTGGATGCCGACGAGGCACACCGGCTGGGCATGGTGTCCAAGGTGTTTCCGACCGAGGAGTTGGCGGACAAGACGCTGGAGTTCGCCCGGCGGATCGCGAAGCTGCCCACCATGGCTGCGCTGCTGATCAAGGATTCGGTGAACGGCGCCGCCGACGCGATGGGCTTCACCGAGGCGCTGCGGCACGGCTTCCACATCCATCAGCTGGGCCATGCGCACTGGTCGGCTCATAACGAAAACCGGGCTCCCCTGGGGTTGCCGCCTGATGTCGAGGACTGGCGCACCGCCGGGCCCACCGCCGTGGCCCGCCGCGACCAACCCTGAGCTGGGAGCCACCCGTGGCCCGTTCCTCTCGTCGAGCGGGAAGTTGGGTTCACGTCCGACGTGGGAGCGTGAAGCCAACTTCAAGTTCGGCGGGGGCGGGGCCCGAGGCATGGTTCCATAGGGAGGACCTGCTTCAATTTCGGTGGGAGAGGTGGGTGGTGAG
>CAXYUC010000026.1:0-34653 GCA_964292075.1 uncultured Mycolicibacter sp. | reverse complement strand
CCGCGGGAGTTCCGGGGCCGTGCGCGGCCGGCCCCGCCCCCCCGGCCGCGGCGGGGGGGGCGCCCCCCGCGACCGCGGCGCCCACCTGCGGCATCTCCCCCGTCAGGTCCCCCGCGGCAAAGATCCCGGGAATCGAGGTGCGGCACAACGGATCGACGTCGACCGGGTCGTGGGCCACCCGACCGGGTGCCGCGATTGCCACGCCGAGGCGCTCGGCCAATTGATTGCCCTGCTGCAGGGCCGTCGCGACCAGCAGCCCCCGCCTGCGCCCCCGCTCCCCGTCGGCGAACACCGCCCCCGCCAGCTCTCCGTCGTGCGCGTCCAGCCCCGCCACCGGCCGCTCGCCTACCCGGATGCCGGCGCCGGTCAGGAGGCTGCGCTCGTCCGCACCGAGCTCGGCCGGGCCTCCGGTGAGAACCACGATGTCGTCACTCCAGCACCGCAGCAGCAGAGCCAGATGAACGGCCCGAGCGCCGTCGGCCAGCACCGCCAACGGCAGATCCCGCACTTCCCAGCCGTGGCAGAACGGGCAGTGGAACACCGAACGGCCCCACAGCTCCGCCATGCCGGGCAGATCCGGCCGCAGGTAGCTCATCCCGGTGGCCAGTAGCACGCGGCGAGTTCGTTCTTCCCCGCCGCCGCCAAGCCGCACCACGAACTCGCCGTCGGCGCCCTCGATGTCCGCCACGTCGCCAGACCGGATCTGCACACCGTACGAGGCGAGTTCGTCCCGGCCGAGCGCATAGAACTCGGCCGGCGGGCGGCCATCGTGGCCCAGCAGCCCGCCGATTCCGTGCGCGCTGCGGTTGCTCTGCTGGCCCCCGTCGATCAGCAGGGTGTTGCGCCGGGCCCGGCCCAACACCAGACCGGCGCTAAGGCCGGCCGCGCCGCCGCCCACCACGATGCAATCCCAGATTTCGCTCATGCATCGAGCATGCCTGCCGCATCGCAAAACAGCACGCTCGTTTGCTATCCAGGCAAACGACACCTGAGGCGACCGCTCTTAGGAGGCGGCCACACCCCAGCCCAGCCATCGCGAAGTCACCAGCACCAGCCCCAACGACACGGTGGCCACCACCACCAGGCCGATGACCGCCACCACCAGTGGTCGCCAACCCGCCCGGGCGATCTGCCGAAAGTCGGTGGACAAGCCGACGCCGGCGAACGTCAGCAGGAATGCCCATCGCGACACGTTGCCCAGGCTGGCCAGCTGCGCCTTGTCCAGCCATCCCACCGTGGCCACCGTCGAGACCGCCAGGAAGCCCAGGACGAATTTGGGGAACTGGTGCCAGATGAATGCCGCCTTGGCCCGGTAGCCAGAAGCCACCTGGTCGGCCTGTCCGCGCGCCGCCCAGTACAGCGCAAAGCCCAGCACCACGAACCCGATCAAGGCGTTGCGGACGGATTTCACCAGCACCGCGATCTTGCCGGCCTCGTCGGAGAACAGATACCCGGTGGCGGTGGTCTCCGCGGTGTTGTCGACGGACAGACCTGCCCACAACCCGAACTCGTGGTCACTGAGCCCGATCAGGTGGCCCAGCGGCGGCAATACGAACAGCGCCACCGCCCCGAGCGCGAGGATGGCAGCAATCGCATAACTGACGTCGGAGTTCTTGGCCCGGATGGCGCCCTTCGAGGCGATGATCGCCGACACCCCGCAGATCGAGGTGCCGATGGCCAACAGCGACCCGAGCTTGCCCGACAAGCCGAAAAGATGCGCTGCGCCAAGGATTATCGCGCCGGCGATCGTCATATCGAGCAGAATCTGAATCAGGCTGATCCCGCCCAGTTTGGCGATGTCGCCGAGCACGAATCGAGAGCCCAGTGCGACGATGCCCACCTTGAGCCAGAATTCGTAGGTCAGCACGCCCGGCAGAAATACCCGGTGCAGTCCGACGGTGTTTCGGATCACGAGTCCGATGACGATGGCCCACAACACGTATTCGATGTCGGGCACCGTGGCGTGCAAGTGATGGCCCAGCGCCAGCCACCACCGCTGGACGAACTTGCCGAGCAGCCCCACGGTGAGCAACAAGGCGAACCCGGGCAGGTAGTCCAGCGGGCGCCTGCTGGTGAAGATCGCGTCGGTGTCGGCTTGGTCTGAATCCGGGTGCGTCGTCGTCATTTCCTCACCACGGAATCTTCGGGAGCAGATCGGCCAGGGCCAGCGCAATGAGCACACCGACCACGAGGTTCGCCCATCCGTCCACGCCCAACCACTTCATCTACGGCCTCTCGTCAGCGGTTCCGGCGTAACGGTATGACATCGCCGGTGTGCGATGACAGAGTTCAAATCACCGTCGCTGAAAAGACGCACTCATGCTTGCCGTCGCACCGAAGATCCTGGCAAGCTAATTTGCTATGCAGGCAAACACCGACGACGGTGGCGTAGATCTACGGGTGCGCCGTCGGCTACGCGAGCTGCGCACCCAGCAGGGGCTGACCCTGGAGGACGTAGCGACTCGTGCCCGCATCGACGTCTCGACGTTGAGCAGGCTGGAATCGGGCAAGCGGCGCCTGGCGCTGGACCATCTGCCCCGACTGGCCGAGGCACTGTCGGTCAGCACCGACGAATTGCTGCGCGCCCCGCAGCACCAGGACCCGCGGGTGCGGGGTACCTCGCATAGCCACAACGGCATCACCTATTGGCCGCTGACCCGGCACGGGCCGGCCGGGGGTTTGCATGCCTTCAAGATCCGTATCGGGGTGCGCCGCCGACGCCCAGCCGAGTTGCCGGTGCACGAGGGCCACGAGTGGATGTACATGCTGTCCGGCCGGCTCCGGTTGGTGCTGGGCGACGACGATTTCCTGATCGGGCCCGGTGAGGCGGTCGAGTTCTCCACCTGGACACCGCATTGGTTCGGTGCCGTCGACGGTCCTGCCGAGGCGATCGTGATCTTCGGAACCCATGGTGAACGCGTGCACCTGCACGACTGACGGGCGGGCCAGCGGCTACAGGTAGGCCGTCTGATTCACCAGGCGCACCGACGCGGGCCCGTCACCGTAGAACTCGGCAATGCTCAGCGACGCCAGGTCCAGGTGCAGCCGGTACAAGATGGCGGGGCCGGCGTCGAGCGCCAGGCGCAGCACAGTCTTGATCGGTGTCACGTGCGACACCACCAGCACGGTGTTGCCGGCGTAATCGGCGACGATTCGATCGCGGGCCCGCAGCACCCGCTGCTGCACGGCGTCGAAACTCTCCCCGTCGGGTGGCTGGGTGGAGGTGTCCTTCAGCCAGCGTCGGTGCAGGTCGGGATCGCGCTCGGCGGCCTCGGCGAAGGTCAGCCCTTCCCAGGCCCCGAAGTCGGTTTCGGTCAGGTCCTCATCGACCCTCACGTCCAACCGCAGCAGCCTGGCCGCCGCCTCGGCGGTGTCGCGGCAGCGCTGCAGCGGTGAGCTGATGACCGCCGCGATACCGCCGCGCTCGGCCAGGAAGCGCGCCGCCGCGTCGGCCTGCCGCCGCCCGGTGTCGGTCAGCGGCGGGTTGCCGCGTCCGGAGTAGCGCCGGTTCACCGAGAGTTCGGTCTGCCCGTGTCGCAGCAGGAGCAGCCGAGTCGCCGTTCCCGTCGCGCCGGTCCAGCCGGGAGCCGCGGGGGCAGGCGCGGAAGCCTGCTGCGCCGACTTCGCTGCGGGCCTGTCGATCCCAGCAGCGGCGTCCATCGCCTCGTTGGCCAGCCGGTCGGCATGGGAATTCTTCTCCCGCGGAATCCAGGAGTAGCGAACGTGGTCGAACCTCGACGCCAGCTCGCGAGCCTGCCGGTGCAGCGTGATCAGGTCCGGATGCTTGACCTTCCACCGGCCGGCCATCTGTTCGACCACCAGCTTGGAGTCCATGAACACCCCGACTTCGGCGGCACCCAACCGGGCCGCCTCGGTCAATCCCGCAACCAGGCCCCGGTATTCGGCGACGTTGTTGGTGGCAACCCCGATGGCCTCCTTGGCCTCGGCGAGCACCTCGGAGCGATCGGCGGACCACACCACCGCCCCGTAGCCGGCCGGGCCCGGGTTTCCGCGTGACCCGCCGTCGGCTTCAACGACGACTTTCATCGGACTACCTTCACCGGCCAGCGCATTAACCGAAGTCCTTGACCCGCAGCAGGATCGCGTTGCACTCCGGGCAACGGAGCACCTCTTCGGGTGCCGCTGCCGAGATCCGGGCCAGCTGACCGCGGTCGATCTCGATCCGGCAGGCGCCGCACTGTCCGCCACGCAGCGGTCCCGCGCCGACCCCGCCGGACGCCCGCTGCCGCTCATAGAGCGCCAACAGCTCGTCGTCGATCGTGGCGGCCAACGTGTCGCGGCTGGCTGCGCGCTCGCCGCGGGTGGTCTCGATCTCGGCCAGGGCCGAGTTCAGCGCTTCCTGTACCCGAGCCAAATCGGCGGCCAGGCCTTCGATCACGGTTGATTCCGCGTTCGCCTGGGTCTGCAGTTGCTCACGCTGCTCCATCAACTCCAGCAGCGAGTCCTCCAAGCTGGACTGGCGCTTCTGCAGCGTCTCCAGCTCATGCTGCAGATCGACGACCTGCTTGGCGGCGGCCTGCCCGGAGTCCAGCAGGGCGCGGTCGCGGTCCTCACGCTGGCGCACCGCGTCGATCTCCGACTCGAAACGACCGGCTTGGGCGTCCAAGTCCTCCAAGGCCAACTCCAGCGCGGCCAGCCGGTCGGCGGCCGCGGTGTGCTCGGCCTGGATGCGCTCGCGGTCCTGCTGCTCGGGAAGATTCCTGGCGCGGTGCGCGTTCCGGGCCAGCTCGGCATCCAGCTCCAACAATTCCAGTAGCGAACGTTGTTGAGCGACAGCAGCCTTCATGACCGATCTCCTTCGTGCGCGAGGTTCCAGGGGTCGGTGCGCAGCGTGCTGACACGCACCGGCAACGTCGCATCGAAATGCGCGGACAGTACGTCGGCGGCCTGGGCGCACCACGGGTATTCACTGGCCCAGTGGGCCACGTCGACCAGCGCCATCGCAGACCGGCGGGAATGCTCGTCAGCCGGATGGTGACGCAGGTCCGCGGTGACATAGACCTGGGCGTCGGCGGCGGCCGCCGCGTCCAGCAGGGAGTCCCCGGCGCCACCGCAGACCGCCACCCGCGAGACCTGCAGGTCGGGGTCGCCCGAGGCGCGCACACCCCAGGAGGTGGCCGGCAGGCCGGCGGCGACGCGGGCGACGAACGCGCTCAACGGCTCCGGGGTCGCCAGACTGCCGACCCGGCCGATCCCCACCCCGGCGGGCAGCGGCTGCAACGCGAAGATGTCGAACGCCGGTTCTTCGTAGGGGTGGGCGGCCAGCAGCGCCGCGTGAATCGCCCCGCGGGCCCGCGCAGGCGCCACCACTTCGACGCGGTCCTCGGGAACGCGCTCCACCTCGCCCACTCGGCCGATTGCCGGCGTCGCACCGTCGCCGGGCAGGAACTGGCCGGTGCCCGGCACACTCCAACTGCACTGTGCGTAGTCACCGATATGGCCCGCGCCGGCTGCGAACACCGCGGCCCGGACCGTCTCGGCGTGCTCTGCCGGGGTGTAGATCACCCATTTGTCGGTGTCGGCGGGCGGACCGGCCGGCTCCAGCACGGACTCCACGGTCAGCCCGAGTGCTGCCGCGAGCGCGTCGGAAACCCCGGGCGAGGCCGCGTCGGCATTGGTGTGGGCGGTGAACAGCGCGCGACCGGTCCGGATCAGCCGGTGCACCAGCGAGCCCTTGGGGGTGCTGGCTGCCACGGTGTCCACCCCGCGCAGCAGCAGCGGATGGTGAGCCAGCAGCAGGCCGCCGTCGGGCACCTCGTCGACCACCGCCGATGTGGCGTCCACGGCGATCGTCACCGAGCTCACCAGATCGTCGGGGTCACCGCAGACCAGCCCGACCGAGTCCCAGGAGTGGGCCAGCCCGGGCGGGTAGGCCGCATCCAGTACGTCAATGACGTCAGCCAGCCGCGCGGTCACACTGCAAGACAGTAGTGCGCCACCCGGCGAGCTCTCCGCGCACGTCGGGGACAATGGGACCGTGACGCGCACGAGCACCGCCGCCGCCGAATTGGTGATCTTCGACCTCGACGGCACCTTGACCGACTCCGCGGCCGGGATTGTCGCCAGCTTCCGGCACGCGCTGGACCACATCGGCGCGCCGATTCCCGAGGGCGATCTGGCTGCGCAGCTGGTCGGCCCACCGATGCACCACACGCTGTCCGCGATGGGCCTCGGCGAACAGACCGAGGCCGCGATCGCCGCCTACCGCGCCGACTACACCAGCCGCGGGTGGCAGATGAACACCATGTTCGACGGCGTGGCTGCGCTGCTGGGCGACCTGCGGGCCGCCGGGGTCCGGTTGGCCGTGGCCACCTCCAAAGTGGAGCCGACCGCACGCAAGATCCTGGCGCATTTCGGGCTCGACGGTTATTTCGAGGTGGTTGCCGGGGCCAGCGTCGATGGCGCGCGGGCCGAGAAGGCCGACGTGGTGGCCCATGCGCTGGATCAGCTGGCGCCGCTGCCGGAGCGGGTGCTCATGGTGGGCGATCGGCGGCACGATGTGGACGGTGCGGCCGCACACGGCATCGACACCGTGCTCGTCGGCTGGGGCTATGGACGGTCCGACTACGACAACACAGCCATCGACGACAGTCCGGTCCAAGTCGAGACCATCACCGAACTACGGGAGGTACTCGGTGTCTGACCTGCTTCATGTCACCTTCGTCTGCACCGGCAACATCTGCCGCTCGCCGATGGCTGAGAAGATGTTCGCCCATCAGATCGCCGAACGGGGCTTGGACCGCGCGGTGCGGGTGAGCAGTGCCGGTACTGCCGGCTGGCATATCGGGAAGGGCGCCGACGAGCGCACCAACCGGGTGCTGCGCGCACACGGCTACCCCGTCGACCACTTCGCCGCGCAGTTCGGCGATGAACACGCGTCCGCCGACCTGGTGGTGGCATTGGCCCGCAACCACATCCGGCTGCTGCAGGATCTCGGTGCGCCGGCCGAGCGGATCCGAATGCTGCGGTCCTTCGACCCGCGCTCGGGTGCGGTTGCCCTTGACGTCGACGACCCCTACTACGGCGATCTGGACGATTTCGAGGACTCGTACACGGTGATAGCGGCCGCCTTGCCCGGACTGCACGCCTGGGTCGACGAGCGGCTGAGCTGATGCGACGCCCGGCCTTCCTGCTGCGCCCGAGCTGGCTGGCTCTGGCGGCGGTGGTGCTGGGCTTCGCCTACCTGTGCTTCACCGTGCTCGCCCCATGGCAACTGGGCAAGAACACCACCACGTCCCGCGCGAACAGCCAGCTCGAACACGCGCTGACCGCCGAGCCCGTGCCGGTGACCACGCTGCTGCCGCACCAAGATTCGTCCGCACCGGACGAGCAATGGCGGCCGGTGACCGCCACCGGGCATTACCTGGCCGAAGCGCAGGTGCTGGTGCGGCTGCGAGTGATCGACGGGTCGCCGGCAGTGGAGGTGCTGACGCCGTTCACCGTCAAGGACGGGCCGACGGTGCTGGTGAATCGCGGCTACGTGCACACCGAGGGTGGCGGTCCGCGGCGGCCGGAGATTCCGCCGCCCCCGGACGCCGAGGTCACCATCACCGCGCGGTTGCGTGACTCGCAGGGCGCCATTCCGGGTAAAAACCCATTCGCCGAGAATGGTTTTCGCCAGATCTACTCGATCGACACCGAGCAGGTCGCGACGTTTACCGGCGTTCCGCTGACCGGGTCCTACCTGCAGCTGGTCGACGGCCAACCCGGCGGCTTGGGCGTGATCGCGCTGCCGCGCCGCGACAATGGCCCGTTCCTGTCGTACGGGATTCAGTGGATCGCGTTCGGGATCCTGGGACCAATTGGTCTGGGGTACTTCGCGTTCGCCGAGCTGCGGGCACGCCGGGCCGAGCGCTCCGCGGCTGAGTCTGATCCGGGCGAGGCCGACTCGGGTGAGCCCGCGCCGCCGATGACCGTCGAGCAGAAGCTCGCCGATCGGTACGGCCGGCGCCGGTAGAGCACCGACAGCGCTATGCCATCCTGGGGCGATGGTGAACATCTCGGGTGTCGGGATCTGGAGCGCGCCGCTGCGCTACGGCGATCAGGGCGAGGCCGCCGACGCGGCTGCGGAATTGGAGGAACTGGGCTTTGGCGCCCTGTGGATCCCCGACGTCGGCGGACCGGTGTTCGACGCGGTGGGCAACCTGCTTTCCGCCACCCGCACCGCGGTCATCGCCACCGGCATCCTGAACCTGTGGATGCACGCCCCGGCCGACGTCGCGGCGTCCTACGCATCGCTGACCGCAGCACACGGTGATCGGTTCCTGCTCGGTATCGGGGTCAGCCATGCTCCGCTGATCGACGCCGGCGATCCCGGGCGCTACCGCCGCCCGCTGCGCGCCATGAGCGAGTTTCTCGACGGGCTCGATGCCGCCGAGGCGCCCGTCCCGGTCGAGTCACGGGTGCTCGCAGCGCTGGGCCCGAAGATGCTGGAGCTGGCCGCTTCCCGTAGCCGCGGCGCCCACCCCTACCTGACCACCCCCGAGCACACCCGGTTTGCCCGCGAGCAGCTGGGCGAGGGACCGTTGCTGCTGCCGGAGCAGACCGCGATCTTGTGCGCCAGCCGCGATGAAGCACGCGCGATCGGCACCAAGTGGTTGGGTTCCTACTTGGCACTGCCCAACTACGCCAACAACCTGCTGCGGTCAGGTTTCACCGAGGACGACATCGCGTCAGTCAGCGATCGATTGTTCGACGCGATCATCGCCTGGGGCACCCCGGAGGCTGTCATCGATCGGATCGCCGAGCACCGGGCCGCCGGCGCCGACCACATCTGCGTGCAACTGCTCGACGCCAACCCGCGCGCCTTCCC
The DNA here is from genome assembly GCA_964292075.1 of uncultured Mycolicibacter sp. Classification (GTDB taxonomy): domain Bacteria; phylum Actinomycetota; class Actinomycetes; order Mycobacteriales; family Mycobacteriaceae; genus Mycobacterium. The sequence goes on along the minus strand of CAXYUC010000026.1, from coordinate 25,820 downwards.
GCGGGAGCAGTGGCGGCAGCTGGCCGCGGCGCTGGGCTGATCTCAGCCGACGGAACGCTCTGCGCCCGACCAGAACTGGGCTCGCACCGCCTTCTTGTCCGGCTTGCCCAGCGCGGTCACCGGCACCGACTCGGCGACGATCACCTGCTTGGGTGACTGGACCGAGCCCTTGCGTTCTTTGACCGCGGACTGGATCTCGGCGGTCATGGTGGCTACCGCAGCATCATCGGCGTCGATACCCGGACGCAGCACCACCACGGCGGTCACGGCCTCGCCCCACTTCTCGTCGGGGGTTCCGATCACGCACACCTGGGCCACCGATGGGTGCTCGGCGATGACGTCCTCGACCTCGCGGGGGAACACGTTGAAGCCGCCGGTGACGATCATGTCCTTGGTGCGGTCGACGATGTAGTAGAAGCCGTCTTCATCTTCGCGGGCCAGGTCGCCGGTGTGCATCCAGCCGTCCTTGAACGTGTCGGCGGTGGCCTCCGGCAGCTTCCAGTAGCCGCCCGACAGCAGCGGCCCGGACACGCAGATCTCGCCGACCTCACCGCGCGGCACCGGGTTACCGTCGTCGCCCAGCAGGGCCACCCGGGCGAACAGTGTCGGTCGGCCGCATGAGGTGAGTCGCTTCTGGTCGTGGTCCCCCTTGGCCAGGTAGGTGATCACCATCGGCGCCTCGGACTGGCCGTAGTACTGGGCGAAGATCGGGCCGAACCGGTCGATGGCCTCCTGGAGCCGGACGGGGTTCATCGCCGAGGCGCCGTAGTACACCGTCTCCAGCGACGACAGGTCGCGAGTGTGCGAGTCCGGGTGATCCATCAGCGCGTAGATCATCGACGGCACCAGCATGGTGGCGGTGATCTTCTGCTCCTCGATCACCCGCAGCACCTCGGCCGGGTCGAATTTGGTCAGCACCACCAGCTCACCGCCCTTGACGATCGTCGGCACGAAAAACGCTGCGCCCGCGTGCGACAGCGGGGTGCACATCAGGAACTTCGGGCGCTCCGGCCACTCCCACTCGGCGAGCTGGATGGTCGTCATCGCCGTGATGGACCCCACGGTGCCGATGACGCCCTTCGGCTTGCCGGTGGTGCCGCCGGTGTAGGTGAGGCCGCCGATGTGATCTGTGGCCAGGTCGGCGGCCACCAGCGGCTGCGGGTCGTACTTGGCCGCCTCCGCGGCCAGGTCGATGGCCTTGCCTTCGAGCTCCGGTGGCACCGGCCCGATGGTCAGCACCTGTTGCAACGTCGGCACCTTCTCGAGCAGGCCCAGAGCGCGCTCCACGAAAGCCGGTGTGGGATCGATGATCAGCGCGCTGACCTCGGCGTCGGCCAGCACGTAGGCATGGTCGTCCAGCGAACCCAGCGGGTGCAGCGCCGTGCGACGGTGGCCCTGGATCTGGCCGGCGCCGATGATCATCAACACCTCGGGGCGGTTCAGGGACAGCAGGCCGAACGTGTCGGCGCCGAGCGCCCCGAACGCCTGGATGTACTGACTGATGCGCTGCGCGAGCTGGCCGCCGGTCAACGTGGTGTCGCCGAGGAACAGCACCGGTTTGTCCCTGTTGCGCTTGAGGCCGCCGATGGTGAGATGCCCGGAGTGAATGGGCTGGCGCATGGACTGCGTCGACATCGGGCTACCTCCGTTAGTGCGTTGACGACCTGCCCGCTGGACACTACCGACCGCCCCATCCACCGCTGGGACGAGCCGAGGGTTGACACCCCATGGCCCCCGAGAACTACTATCTGCGTATGCATGCAGATACTGGTCCGGCGGATCGGTTGCCGGAGGATCAGGTCGGCCTGATCGTCGAGGTGTTCCGAATGTTGGCCGACGCCACCCGCGTACAGGTGCTGTGGGCGCTGACCAGCCGGGAAATGTCGGTCAACGAACTCGCCGAGCACGTGGGCAAGCCGGCGCCGTCGGTGTCACAGCACCTGGCGAAACTGCGGATGGCGCGGCTGGTGCGTACCCGCCGCGAGGGCACCACGATCTTCTACAGCATGGAGAACGAGCACGTCTGCCAACTGGTCACCGACGCCGTCTTCAACGCTGAGCATGCCGGCCCGGGGGTGCCGCCGCATCACCGCGCCGCCAAGAACCTCCCGGCTGCGGCCGGGGAGGCGTTGCCCGAATTGCGGCAGCGCGCCATCGAACAAGGGAGATGAGCCACCCATGTCGCACCACAACCATGAGCACGATTCACCGCATGCACACGAGCACACCCATGGCGACCTGACGCACACCCACCCGCACGACGCTCATGAGCACGACCACGTCGAGCATGAGCACGAGCACACCCACGACGACGGGACCGTGCACAGCCATCCGCACGCTCACCAGGTGGGCTTGGAGCATGCCGGCCACGCTCATTCGCACTGAGCACTAACTTTGGTGGGCGCGGACGGTATCGAACCGCCGACCGCTGGTGTGTAAAACCAGAGCTCTACCACTGAGCTACGCGCCCCTGCCTCGGGCAGGTTACCCGGACCAGTACCCCAGGCCCAAAACCGCGAGATCGGCCTCACGCAGCAGAAGTTCGAGTGACTCCCTGCGTGAGCCCGATTTCGCGGCCAAAGGTGGCCAAGGGTCAGGACTTCAGCGCGCCCAGGGCGTCGAGCCAGAGCTGCTGGTCGCGCGCCTCACCGGGCTGCTTCATCTCGGCGAACCGGATGATGCCGGACTTGTCGATGACGAACGTGCCGCGGTTGGGAAAGCCGGTGTCGGAGTTGAACACCCCGTAGGCCTCGCTGACGGCGCCGTGCGGCCAGAAATCGGAGAGCACCGGGAACAGGAACCCGCTCTCGGTCGCCCAGATCTTGTGGGTGGGCGGCGGGCCCACCGAGATCGCCAAAGCCACGCTGTCGTCATTGACGTAGCGGGGCAGCTGGTCCCGCAACTGATCCAGCTCACCCTGGCAGATGCCGGTGAACGCCAGCGGGAAGAACACCAGCAGAACGTTCCTCTGACCGCGAAAATCGCTCAGCGTCACCGGCTGCTGGTTTTGGTCCTTGAGGGTGAAGTCAGGAGCCTGCGCGCCGACCTGCAGCATCAACGCTTCCCGGTGCGGGACTTGGGCTGCACCAGGCGACTGGCACTCCAATCCCCCAGGTTGACCGACGAAGTCGGCATCAGGCCGGCCGTCGGCGCCGCCTCGGCGATCTCGGCGGGCTGCACATGGCCGGATCGGCCGGTCTTGGGTGTCAATACCCAGATCACCCCGTCGTCAGCCAAGGCGGTGATCGCATCCATCAGGGTGTCCACCAAGTCACCATCGCCGTCGCGCCACCACAGCAGCACGACGTCAACCACCTCATCGGTGTCCTCGTCGAGCAGTTCGCTGCCGGCGGCTTCTTCGACGTCGACACGGATGTCGTCGTCGGCGTCCTCGTCCCAGCCGAACTCCTGGACCAACTGCTTGCTCTCGATGCCCAGTTTGCGGGCGAAGCTCGGGGCGTCGTTATCCGCCGCGACCACCGTGCGACCTCCTTAGATCCTCAGCGCTTGTGATGTGAATCATCGTTGCACAGCTCGCCGTGCTGGGCGGGGTGAGCGGGCTCAGAAGGCTTTGCACAACTGCATCCCCTTGTCCCGAGCCCGGTTCAGTTCATCCTTGCGGGCGTTGTACACCGGTACCGGCGCCTTGGATGAAATCGCGGTTGCCACGCCGCGCGCGGCCTGCGCATAGGTGTTGAACGCGTCAGTCAGGTCCGGCGACAACTTCTCGTTGATCGCCGCGACAACCTCGTCGGCACTGTGGTTGAGTGCCTCCACCGCGGGCCCGGCGGTGCCGGAGATATCCCCGCCCTTGTTGAACGCCTCGACGTACTTGTTCACCACGTCGACGGCGTCGCTGCTGCTCGAGGCGAACCGGCCGCACGCGCCGCGGACCGCCTGGGTGGTCATCGACTGCTGACGCTGGGTCTCACGAATGCTCGAGGTGGCTTCCGAGGCCGACACCGACGCCGACACCGAGGAGCGGTAGGCCGGGGCTTCGGAGGTGTCCGCCTCCGGGGTGCCACCGATGATGCTGGTACAGCCGACGACCCCCATCGCCAACGCCGCGACCACTCCGGCCACCGACGCGCCTACCCGAGCGTGTCGCCGCGTCTGGGCGCGCGAGGCAGTCAGCCGTCGGGTCAGCACAACTTGAAACGTTACCGCGTACCCGCCACCAGGCCGAGATCAGCCCACCCTGCGGCACGCGCCCACCGCCGGTCAGGTGTCCGGTGGGGCAGGATAGAAAAGACGAGACCGGCGAATCGATCGGTCGGTGTCGTCCTGGCCACAAGCCGGGAGACACATCTTGTCCTCCAAACCAAGGAGCAATGCGTTGACCACTGAGGCCGTACATCAGGATCTGGCCAAAAAGCCAAGCAGCACAACCGAATCCGATCGGGTCCGGGTGATCCGCGAGGGGGTGGCGTCCTACCTCCCCGACATCGACTCCGACGAGACAACCGAGTGGCTGGAGTCCTTCGACGAACTGCTGGCCCGGTCCGGTCCGGCCCGCGCCCGCTACCTGATGTTGCGACTGCTCGAACGCGCCGGCGAACAGCGAGTAGCGATCCCGGCGCTCACCTCCACCGACTACGTCAACACCATCCCGACCGAGTTGGAACCCTGGTTCCCCGGCGACGAGGAAACCGAACGCCGCTACCGCAGCTGGATCCGCTGGAACGCCGCGGTGATGGTGCACCGCGCGCAGCGGCCTGGGGTGGGGGTCGGCGGCCATATTTCGACCTACGCGTCATCCTCGACGCTCTACGAAGTCGGGTTTAACCACTTCTTTCGCGGCAAAGACCACCCCGGCGGCGGCGACCAGGTGTTCATCCAGGGCCACGCCTCCCCCGGCATTTACGCGCGCGCTTTCCTGGAAGGTCGGCTGAGCACCCATGATCTCGACGGCTTCCGTCAGGAGCACAGCCACCCCGGCGGCGGCCTGCCGTCCTACCCGCATCCGCGACTGAAGCCCGACTTCTGGGAGTTCCCCACGGTGTCGATGGGCCTGGGCCCGATGAACGCCATCTACCAGGCCCGGTTCAACCACTACCTGCATGACCGCGGCATCCGCGACACCTCCGATCAGCACGTGTGGTGCTTTTTGGGCGACGGCGAGATGGACGAGCCGGAGAGCCGCGGCCTGCTGCACGTCGGGGCGCTGGAGGGCCTGGACAACCTGACGTTCGTGGTCAACTGCAACCTGCAGCGCCTGGACGGCCCGGTGCGCGGCAACGGCAAGATCATTCAGGAACTGGAATCGTTCTTCCGCGGCGCGGGCTGGAACGTGATCAAGGTGGTGTGGGGCCGCGAATGGGATGCCCTGCTGCACGCCGACCGGGACGGCGCCCTGGTCAACCTGATGAACGTCACCCCCGACGGCGATTACCAGACCTACAAGGCCAATGACGGCGGCTACGTGCGAGAGCACTTCTTCGGCCGCGACCCGCGCACCAAGGCGCTCGTGGAGAATCTGTCCGATCAGGACATCTGGCACCTCAAGCGTGGCGGGCACGACTACCGCAAGGTCCATGCCGCCTACCGCGCGGCCGTCGAGCACAAGGGCCAGCCGACAGTGATCCTGGCCAAGACCATCAAGGGCTACAGCCTGGGCAGCTACTTCGCCGGCCGTAACGCTACCCACCAGATGAAGAAGTTCCGGCTGCAGGACCTCAAGGACTTCCGCGACGAGATGCGGATTCCGATCCCGGACTCCGAACTGGAGGAGAACCCGTACCTGCCGCCGTACTACCACCCCGGCGAGCAGGCACCCGAGATCCGCTATCTGCTGGACCGGCGGCGCGCCCTGGGCGGCTTCGTGCCGCACCGCCGCACCCAGGCCAAAGCGTTGGAACTGCCGGGCTCGCAGGCCTACGCGGCGGTCAAGAAGGGGTCCGGCACCCAGGAGGTGGCCACCACCATGGCCACCGTGCGGGTGTTCAAAGAGTTGTTGCGGGACAAGCAGTTAGGTCCGCGATTGGTGCCGATCATCCCCGATGAGGCCCGCACATTCGGGATGGACTCGTGGTTCCCGTCGTTGAAGATCTACAACCGCAACGGCCAGCTCTACACCTCGGTGGATGCCGACCTGATGCTGGCCTACAAGGAAAGCGAAATCGGCCAGATCCTGCACGAGGGCATCAACGAAGCCGGTTCGACGGCCTCGTTCACCGCGGTCGGGACGTCGTATGCCACCCATGACGAGCCGATGGTCCCGATCTACATCTTCTATTCGATGTTCGGCTTCCAGCGCACCGGCGACGGCCTGTGGGCGGCTGCCGATCAGATGGCCCGCGGTTTCGTCCTGGGCGCCACCGCGGGACGCACCACCCTGACCGGTGAGGGGCTGCAGCACGCCGACGGGCACTCGCTGCTGTTGGCCAGCACCAACCCCGCGGTGGTCTCCTACGATCCGGCGTTCGCCTACGAGGTCGCCCACATCATCGAAAGCGGCCTGGCACGGATGTACGGCCCCGACCCGGAGAACGTGTACTTCTACGTCACGCTCTACAACGAGCCCTACGTGCAGCCGGCCGAACCCGACGGATTTGAACCCGAGGGACTGCTGCTCGGCATCTACCGCTTGCGCAAGGCCGCCGAACCCCGGTCGCACACCGCGCAGATCCTGGCGTCGGGGGTGGCGGTGCCCGAGGCACTGCGGGCCGCCGACCTGTTGGCGGCCGACTGGGATGTGGCCGCCGACGTGTGGTCAGTGACCAGCTGGGGTGAGCTCAACCGGGACGGGGTGGCCATCGAACGCGAACGGCTGCGTCACCCGGAGCGCCCGGCCGCGGTGCCGTATGTGACGCGGGCGCTGGCGGATGCCACCGGCCCGGTCGTTGCGGTGTCGGACTGGATGCGTGCGGTGCCCGAGCAGATCCGGCCGTGGGTGCCCGGCAACTACGTCACCCTGGGCACCGACGGGTTCGGGTTCTCCGACACCCGTCCGGCCGCGCGGCGCTACTTCAACACCGACGCCGAGTCGGTGGTGGTGGCGGTGCTGGCGGCGCTGGCCCGCGACGGGGTCATCGACGCATCCGTTGCGGTGACCGCGGCGACGCAGTATCAGATCGACGACGTGTTGGCCGCCCCCGAGCAGACGTCGGATTCCGGCGTCGCATAGCCAGCCCCGTGGATTTCGGCGCGATAGTTCCCGCTGAGCGGGAATTATCGCGCCCAAATCGCGGCTTGTTGTTACTTGTGACCAGAAATCAGGCGTAGCTTTTAGAAATGGTCGACAACAGCCCGGCGGCCCCGGTCCTGCCGCGTTCCACGCTGGACCTGCTCAGCACCGTCCCGGACACCCTGCTGCGCAGGCTCAAGCACTACTCGGGCCGGCTGGCCACCGAAGCGGTGTCGATGATGGGTGACCGGTTGCCGTTCTTCGCCGACCTGGAGGCCTCCCAGCGCGCCAGCGTGGCACTGGTGGTGCAGACGGCGGTGGTCAACTTCGCCGAGTGGATGCACGACCCGCACGGCAACGTCAGCCACACCGCGCAGGCGTTCGAGTTGGTACCCCAGGAGCTGACCCGCCACATCGCGCTGCGGCACACGGTGGACATGGTGCGGGTCACGATGGAGTTCTTCGAGGAGGTCGTGCCGCTGCTGGCTCGCTCCGAGGAGCAGGTGACCGCGCTGACGGTGGGCATCCTCAAGTACAGCCGGGATCTGGCGTTCACCGCCGCCTCCGCCTACGCCGACGCCGCGGAGGCCCGAGGCACCTGGGACTCTCGGATGGAGGCCAGCGTGGTGGACGCCGTGGTCCGCGGTGACACCGGTCCGGAGTTGTTGAGCCGCGCGGCCGCGCTGAACTGGGACACCACCGCCCCGGCCACCGTGGTGGTGGGCACCGCACCACCGGGACCGGACGCTCCCCCGCAAGCGGGAGGTGCCCCCATCGCCGGACAGAAAGCCAGCCAAGACGTCCGCGATGTCGCCGAACGCCACGGCCGGGCGGCCCTGACCGACGTGCACGGCACCTGGCTGGTGGCGATCGTGTCGGGCCCGCTGACGCCCACGCAGAAGTTCTTCGCCGACCTGCTCGGCGCGTTCTCCGACGGTCCAGTGGTGATCGGACCGACGGCGCCGACCTTGACCGCCGCCTATCACAGTGCCAGCGAGGCGATCTCGGGGATGAACGCCGTCGTGGGCTGGACCGGTGCACCGCGACCGGTGCTGGCTCGCGAGCTGCTTCCGGAGCGGGCACTGATCGGCGATCCGTCGGCGATCGCGGCCTTGCACACCGACGTGATGCGGCCGCTGGCCGAGGCCGGGCCGACGCTCACCGAGACACTCGACGCCTATTTGGACTGTGGCGGCGCGATCGAGGCCTGCGCCCGCAAGTTGTTCGTTCATCCAAACACCGTCCGCTACCGGCTCAAGCGGATCGCCGACTTCACCGGACGCGATCCGGCCGTGCCGCGCGACGCCTATGTCCTGCGGGTTGCCGCCACGGTCGGGCGGCTGGCCAACCAAGCGCAGCAAGCCAGTTTCAGCAGTGCCAACGTGGCCTATGCCGCCGCGCCGATGCCCTCCACCGGCCCCGATGACCCTCAGGTCAACCCGGCGGAATGACCCGCCGGGGCGTACCCCGGGCATGTACAGATGCACACCAGCAGCGAACACTTGTCGCAGTTCGGTATCGAACACGTCGCATAGAACGGCAGTTTTGTAGGGTCTCCACAAAAACATAAGACAATGTTCATAATCTAGGACATCCTGCAAACCGCGCTTCACAATGTTCTCTTAAAGACGTGATTGCGTTCCTCGCTCCCGGACAGGGATCTCAGACCCCCGGCATGCTGTCGCCGTGGCTGGAGGCGCCCGGCGCCGATGCCGCGCGCGAGCAGTTGGCCGCCTGGTCGGAGATCAGTGGTCTGGACCTGATCGCACTGGGCACCACCGCGACGGCCGAGGAGATCACCGACACCGCGGTCACCCAGCCGCTGGTGGTGGCGGCGACCCTGCTGGCCTACGCCGAGCTGGTCAAGCGGCGCAACGGCTCGGTGAGCGGCAGCGATGTCATCGTGGCCGGCCATTCCGTCGGTGAGATCGCGGCCTACGCGATCGCCGGCGTCATCTCCGCCGACGACGCCGTCATGCTGGCCGCCACCCGCGGCCGCGAGATGGCCAAGGCCTGCGCACTTGAGCCGACCGGCATGGCTGCGCTGCTCGGCGGCGACGAGGCCGAGGTGCTGGCCCGCCTCGAGCAACTCGACCTGACCCCGGCCAACCGCAACGCTGTCGGCCAGATCGTGGCGGCCGGTCCGTTGCACGCGCTGGACAAGCTCGCCGAAGACCCGCCCGCCAAGGCCCGGGTCCGCAAGCTGGCCACCGCCGGAGCGTTCCACACCCAGTACATGGCACCGGCGCTGGAGGCTTACGCCGCCGCAGCCGGGCAGGTGAGCACGTCTGAGCCCACCGCTACCCTGTTGTCCAACCGCGACGGGCAGCCGGTGACATCGGCGGCTCAGGCGTTGGAGCACCTGGTTGCGCAACTGACCCGGCCGGTGCGCTGGGACTTGTGCACCGAGACGCTCCGCGCCCGCGAGGTCACGGCGATCGTGGAGTTCCCGCCCGCCGGTACCCTGGCCGGCATTGCCAAACGCGAACTTCGGGGGACCCCGACGCACGCCGTCAAATCTCCCGCGGATCTGGACGGGCTGCCCGAGTTCTAACGCCCGCTTCCAAACCTGCACAACCAGATACCCAAGTAATACCCCCGCACACCCCGTGCGGATCCAACCGAAGGGAAACACAGTGGCTGCCAGCCAGGATGAAATCATCGCCGGTCTCGCCGAGATCATCGAAGAGGTGACCGGTATCGAGCCGAGCGAGGTCACCGTCGAGAAGTCCTTCGTCGACGACCTGGACATCGACTCGCTGTCGATGGTGGAGATCGCCGTTCAGACCGAAGACAAGTACGGCGTGAAGATCCCGGACGAGGACCTCGCCGGTCTGCGCACCGTCGGTGACGTGGTGGGCTACATCCAGAAGCTTGAGGCCGAGAACCCCGAGGCTGCCGCCGCGCTGCGCGAGAAGTTCGGTTCCGAGAGCTAATCGTGTCCTCTCAGCCTTCTACGGCCAACGGCGGTTACCCGAGTGTGGTGGTAACCGCCGTTGAGGCCACCACTTCAATCGGCGCAGACATCGAGAGCACGTGGAAGGGACTGCTCGCCGGTGAGAGCGGCATCCACGTGCTCGAGGACGATTTCGTCTCCAAGTGGGATCTGCCGGTCAAGATCGGCGGACACCTCAAGGATCCGGTGGATGACCACATGGGCCGGCTGGACCTGCGACGCATGTCCTACGTTCAGCGGATGGCCAAACTGCTCGCTGGGCGGTTGTGGGAGAACGCCGGATCGCCAGAGGTCGACCCCGACCGATTCACGGTCGTCGTCGGCACCGGGCTTGGTGGCGGCGAGAAGATCGTCGAGACCTATGACCTGATGAACGAGGGCGGCCCCCGCAAGGTGTCACCGCTGGCCGTTCAGATGATCATGCCCAACGGTGCCGCCGCGGTGGTCGGCCTGCAGCTCGGTGCCCGCGCTGGGGTCATCACCCCGGTGTCGGCCTGCTCCTCGGGATCGGAGGCCATCGCCCACGCGTGGCGTCAGATCGTGATGGGCGACGCGGACTTCGCGGTCTGCGGTGGTGTCGAAGGCGGCATCGAGGCGCTGCCGATCGCGACGTTCTCGATGATGCGGGCGATGTCGACTCGCAACGACAACCCCGAGGGTGCGTCGCGGCCGTTCGACAAGGACCGGGACGGCTTCGTGTTCGGTGAGGCCGGGGCGCTGATGATCATCGAGACCGAAGAGCATGCCAAGGCACGCGGCGCCAAGCCGCTGGCCCGGTTGATGGGGGCCGGTATCACTTCCGACGCCTTCCACATGGTGGCTCCCGGTCCCGACGGCAAGCGGGCCGGCCGTGCGATGACCCGGTCGCTGGAGTTGGCGGGCCTGTCCGCCAAGGACGTCGACCACATCAACGCGCACGGAACTGCTACTCCGATCGGTGACACCGCCGAGGCGAATGCGATCCGGGAAGCCGGTTGCGAGCACGCCGCGGTGTATGCACCTAAGTCGGCGCTGGGCCACTCCATTGGGGCGGTCGGTGCGCTGGAGTCGGCGCTGACGGTGCTCTCGCTGCGTGACGGGGTCATCCCGCCGACGCTGAACTATGAGACGCCGGACCCCGAGATCGACCTCGACATCGTCGCGGGCGAGCCTCGTTACGGCGACTACAGGTACGCCATCAACAATTCATTTGGGTTCGGTGGGCACAACGTCGCGCTCGCCTTTGGGCGGTACTGACACACTTCGGTACCAGGAGAGGGAAGTTCGCAACAGCCATGTCAACGCTGGCAACGGGAAAGGGTCTCCCCAACGTTGTCGTCACCGGCTACGCCATGACGACCGCATTGGCCGCGGACGGGGAGAACACCTGGAAGAAGCTACTGGACGGCCAGAGCGGCATTCGCAAGCTCACCGATTCATTCGTCGAGGAGTATGACCTGCCGGTTCGTATCGGCGGGCACCTCGTCGAGACCCCTGAGAGTTTTGACGAGGGGCTGAGCCGGACCGAGCTGCGTCGGCTTTCCTACTTGCAGAAGATGGCTTTGGTGCTGAGCCGGCGTGCCTGGGAACACGCCGGCTCACCCGAAGTCGACACCCGGCGCCTCATGGTGTCGGTTGGCACCGGGATGGGCTCCAGCGAGGAGCTTGTCTGGGCCTATGACGGCATGCGCGAACGCGGCCTGAAGGCGGTCTCGCCGTTGGTCGTGCAGAAGTACATGCCCAACGGAGCGGCCGCTGCGGTCGGACTGGACCGGCATGCCAGAGCGGGGGTGATCACCCCGATCTCGGCCTGTGCCTCCGGCTCCGAGGGCATCGCGCACGCCTGGCAGCAGATCGTGCTCGGCGAAGCTGACATGGCGATCTGCGGTGGTGTGGAAACCCGGATCGAAGCAGTGCCGATCGCGGGATTCGCCCAAATGCGCATCGTGCTGTCCACCTCCAACGACAACCCGGAGGGCGCCTGCCGTCCGTTCGACCGCGACCGCAACGGGTTCGTGTTCGGCGAAGGCGGCGCACTGATGGTGATCGAGACCGAAGAGCACGCCAAGGCGCGCGGGGCCAACATCCTCGCCCGGATCATGGGTGCCTCCATCACCTCGGACGGCTACCACATTGTCGCGCCGGACCCCGACGGCCAGAGCGCGGGTCGGGCGATGACACGGGCGATCCAGATCGCCGACCTAGCGCCCGGCGACATCAGCCACGTCAATGCGCACGCCACCGGAACCACCGTGGGTGACGTGGCAGAAGGTCACGCCATCAACCTCGCTTTGGGCCCGCACGGCGGCAACGCCGCGGTGTACGCGCCCAAGGCGGCACTGGGCCACTCGGTCGGTGCGGTCGGGGCGGTCGAATCCATCCTGACGGTGATGGCGCTGCGTGAGCAGATCATCCCGCCGACACGGAATCTGGAGAATCTCGATCCCGAGATCGACCTGGATGTGGTGGCCGGCGAGCCGCGAGCGGGCAATTACGAGTACGCGATCAACAACTCGTTCGGGTTCGGTGGGCACAACGTCGCCATCGTCTTCGGTCGGTACTGATAGCCGCCACAGCGAGACCCGCGATCAATAATTCAGACCAAGGAGAGGCGCGATGACGACTATGGCTCCCGAGACGGTGGGCGAATCGCTCGACCCGCGCGATCCCCTGCTGCGTCTGTCGACGTTCTTCGACGACGGCACGGTGGAATTGCTGCACGAGCGTGACCGCTCCGGCGTGCTGGCCGCCGGCGGCACCGTCAACGGAGTGCGCACCATCGCGTTCTGCACTGACGGCACCGTGATGGGCGGTGCGATGGGCATTGAGGGCTGCGACCACATCGTCAACGCCTACGACACCGCGATCGCCGAGCAGAGCCCGATCGTGGGCCTGTGGCACTCGGGCGGCGCCCGGTTGGCCGAGGGCGTGCGTGCCCTGCACGCGGTCGGACGGGTCTTCGAGGCCATGATCCGGGCTTCCGGATTCGTCCCGCAGATCTCGGTGGTGGTCGGATTCGCCGCCGGCGGCGCCGCCTACGGGCCGGCCCTGACCGACGTCATCGTGATGGCACCGGGGGGCCGGGGGTTCGTCACCGGCCCCGCCCTGGGGCGCAGCGTGACCGGTGAGGACGTCGACATGGCCGCACTGGGCGGCCCCGACACCCACCACAAGAAGTCCGGCGTGTGCCACATCGTCGCCGACGACGAGCTCGACGCCTACGAGCGGGGCCGTCGTCTGGTCGGGTTGTTCTGCCAGCAGGGCCATTTCGACCGCAACAAGGCCGAAGCGGGCGAGATCGACCTGCACGCACTGCTGCCGGAGTCGGCGCGACGCGCCTACGACGTGCACCCGCTGGTGCACGCGCTGCTCGATGCGGACGCGCCGTTTGAAGAATTCCAGGCCAAGTGGGCGCCGTCGATGGTGGTCGGGCTGGGCCGGTTGTCGGGTCGCACGGTCGGCGTGCTGGCCAACAACCCGCTGCGGCTGGGCGGCTGCCTGAACTCCGAAAGCGCCGAGAAGGCAGCACGTTTCGTGCGGCTGTGCGACGCGTTCGGGATTCCGCTGATCGTGATCGTCGACGTGCCGGGATACCTGCCGGGCGTGGGTCAGGAATGGGGTGGCGTGGTGCGCCGCGGCGCCAAACTGCTGCACGCGTTCGGCGAGGCCACCGTTCCTCGGGTCACGCTGGTGACCCGAAAGACCTACGGCGGGGCCTACATCGCGATGAACTCGCGGTCGTTGGGTGCTACCAAGGTGTTCGCCTGGCCGGACGCCGAAGTCGCGGTGATGGGCGCCAAGGCCGCGGTCGGCATCCTGCACAAGAAGAAGCTGGCCGCCGCGCCCGATGACGAGCGGGAGGCGCTGCACGAGGCGTTGGCCGCCGAGCACGAGCGGATCGCCGGCGGAGTGGACAGCGCCATCGACATCGGCGTGGTCGACGAGAAGATCGACCCCTCGCACACCCGCGGCAAAATCACCCAGGCATTGGCCGAGGCGCACGCCCGCCGCCGGCGCCACAAGGACAACCCGCTGTAGGCGTCAGCTCACCGCGTGGTGTAGCCGCCGTTGGCGAAGATGGTCTGCCCGGTGATCCAGTGGCCGCCGTCGAGCAGGAACACCACCAGTGGTGCGATGTCCTCAATGCGGGTCAACCGGTTGCCCATCCCCTGCGACTTGTGGAACTCGACGCGCTCCGGGGTTTCCTGCGGGTAGAAGAACGGGGTGTCCATCGGTCCGGGGGCGACGCTGTTGACATTGATCCCCCGGGTGCCGAACTCTTTGGCCGCCGCCCGGGTGAAGTGCTCCACCGGACTCTTGGAGCCCGCGTAGGTGGAGTAGCCGTCGGTGAACGCGCCCAGCAGCGCGGTCACGATCGTCACCACCGAGCCGTTGTCGTTGAGGCGCTTGCCGGCCTGCTGCAGAAAGAAGTAGGCGGACTTGGCGTTGATGTCGAACATCGAATCGTACTCAGCCTCGGTGGTCTCCAACATCGGCTTGCGCAGCACCTTGCCGACGGTGTTGACCGCGAAGTCCACGCCACCGAACGCATCCACCGCCGCATCGAAAAGTGCGGTGACATTGGCCGGAACGGTCAAGTCGCCCTGCACCTTGATCGCCTTGGCGCCGGCGTCTCGCACCGCGGCCACGGTCTTGTCGGCGTCAGGTTCGGAGCTGTCGCTGTTGTAGTGCACTGCAACGTTGACTCCGTTGCTCCCCAACGTGGTGCTGATCAGCCCACCCAGGTTCTTGGCCCCAGCGGCCACCACCGCCGATTTCCCCGTCAAGTTGCCCATGGAATTCCCCTTCTGTCTCTGGCCACGAAACTAGCGCGGCCGAACACAAATGGAAAACAGAGTTATGCGAGTTATCCACAAGTAGTATTTGTGGATACGATGGGCCGATGTTTCCGGCCCCGGACCTGCGCCGCCTGACCCACTTCATCGCCGTCGCCGAGGCCACCGGCTTCACCAGCGCCGCCAAGCAGCTGCACCTGTCGCAGCAGGCGCTGTCGCATTCGGTGCAACAGCTGGAGAAGGAGATCGGTGTGACGCTGCTGGTGCGCTCCGGGCGCCACATCACGTTGACCGCAGCCGGCCAGACGCTGCTGGACGAGGGCCGTGTCCTGCTGGCGGCGGCCAGAACCCTTACTCAGCACACGCAGGCCGCGGCCAGCACGCAACCAGACGAGTTCGTCGTCGGCCACTCCCCTGCGATCAGCAATCACGACGTCTACGCCCTGCTCGAGCCGGCGATCGCCGCGGCGCCCGACACCTCGTTCACGGTCGTGCAGCTGTTTCCGGACCGGCTGACCGCCGGGGTGCGCGACGGCGCCGTGCAGTTGGGACTGCGCCGCGCCGTGGTGCCCCAGGAACTGCTGGCCGGCGCGGTGATCGGCTACGACCCGCTGCGGGTTGCCGTGCCTGCCGATCACCCGCTGGCCGGCCACTCCCGGGTCAGCATCGCCGACTTGGCGGAGGAGATGATCGCGCTGTGGTCACCGCCCGGGGCTTCCTACTACAGCGACTTCCTGATCAACGCCTGCCGCCGTGCCGGATTCGAGCCGCAGTACCGGGTCAGTCGGGTGCAGGGCTGCCCGCCCGAGGTAGCGGCCCTGACCGAGAACGCCGTCGCGTTCGTCACCGCACCGGCCGGCCCGGCGCTGGCCGGCGCCGTCTCGGTGGTCGATCTCGACGAGCCGCTGCTGGTGCCCCTGCAGGCGCTGTGGCAGCCCCACACCAGTTCAGCGGTGCGGGATCGCATTCTGCATCAACGTCTTTGACAACCTCATGCGTGATCATTACCGCGACGAGTACGCCGACTACTGCAGCCGGGGTCCGCAGGTATCTCTAGGAACGCAGCTCCGAGCCAGGATGGCCGACAGCGCCCGCTGCAGCGCCGCGTCGGGCTCGGCCGGCAGCGCGTCGGCGCGCCATCCCACGAAGTCATCCGGGCGGATCAGCACTGCGCCATCGGGTGCCAGCCCGGTCGCGCGGACCCACTGTTCATCAACGATCCGATGCACAGCCAGTGGGATTCCCAGCGCCTCCGAGGCCTGCGATGCGGCGGCCCGCCAGCGTCCACCGTCACTGCCGGTCAGCACGGTGAAGCCCGGGCCAAGCAGGTCAAGGGTCGAAACCCGTCGTCCACCATGCTGCAGCCACACATGCGGGACCCGGGTGCCGGGTTGTCCGCGCAAGTCCGACACCAGGGACACGGCGTCCGGGTCGGCCGGCGCCGGTTCGTCGGTCAGCACCGCGGCCGACCGGTACCGGTAGCCGATCAGCAGGGCGAACATCGGCGCCTCTTCGTCGGCAGGAAGGCCCGGACCCGTGTCGTCGAGTCGCAGCAGGGGCAGCGTCGGCCCGGTCAGCGACTGACGGGCGCTGAAGCGCCCCACCGGGTGCCGTTCGGCGTGGTAGGTGTCCAGCAGCGATGGACCGGCCGTCCCGGCCAGTACGGCCGCCAGCTTCCAGGCCAGATTGTGTGCGCTCTGAATGGCGCAGTTCGCACCACCGGCCTTGAACGGAGGCATGGCGTGAGCCGAGTCTCCGGCCAGAAGCACTCTGCCGTAGCGGAACTGGTCGGCCACCCGCTCGTAGGGCTGCCACGGCGTGACCTCGACGATCTCGATGTCGATGTGCTCGCCGATTGCCCTGGCGAGCAGATCGCGGCAGTGCTCCGCGGTGAATTGGGTAGCGGTCTCGCCGCGGCCGGGCAGATAGGTGGTGATGAACATGCCGAAGTCGTCGCGGACCGGCAGAAAGATGCCGTCCACGTCGTCGTTGGCGACCTGGATGGCGTCACCGTCGCCGAGTTGCGGAACGAATTGCCGCCAGGGGCCGCGGAAGTAGATGAACACGACGTAGATGGGCAACGCCCCGTGCCCGGACGTCGGTATGCCGAGTGCGTCGCGGGCCGGGCTGTGCACGCCGTCGGCGGCCACCAGATAGTCGGCGCGCACCGACTCTGTGTCGCCGGTGTCCCGGTCACGCACAACGGCGGTGACGCCCGTGTCGTCCTGCTCGAAGGAACACAATTCGGTTCCGTAGCGAACCTGGCTGCCGCGCCCGCGGATGTGCTCCACGAGAATCGGCTCCAGAGCGCTTTGTGGGCAGTATTGCGCGGACGGCTCGGGGCTGAGGCCGTCGAACGGTGCGAAGATCGCGTCGACGTCGAAGGCCTGCCGCGCCTCGGTGCTGTTGAGCGAGGGCTTGGTGAGCAGGTCCGAAATGCCGTCGGCGACCGCGTGGACCTGGTCGGCGATTCCTAGCCCGCGCAGGATCTCCAGGCTGCGAAAGCTCAGGTTGCGGGCTTTCGGGTAGATGAAGACCTCGCGGCGTTTCTCGACCACGAGTGTCCGCACGCCGTGTTCGGCCAACAGTGCCGAGGCGCTCAGGCCTGCCGCTCCCGCGCCGACGATCAGTACCGGAACCTGGTTGTCGTTCACCGCCACCTCCCAAATTACTCGGAACTAATCAGTTCCGTATAGAGGTGAATGTGGCACACGCAGCCGCATCGCGCAACCCGCTCAGGGCGCCGGCGCGCCGGTGAGTGGCAGGATCACGTCTTCGAGCACACGCCGGACGAACACCCGGTCGACGGGCCGTCCGGTCATCACGCGCAGCACATTGAGGCCCAGCGCCACATCGGGGACCAGACTCAGGTCGCGCCCGGCCGGGATCTCGCCGCGCGCCTGCGCTTGGCCGAGCAGCACCCGGATCAGGTGGCGGGGCGGGTCGAGCACCAGGTCGTCCAGGGCTGCGGCCAGGACCGGGCTGTGCATCGCGGCCGTCGCCACTCCGACGATGACTTTCATTGTGTCCATACCCGATTCGTCGAACTCCGGCACCGTCGCGACCAGCGCTTCGATGTCACCGAGCAGGCTACCGGTGTTGGGCGGATCGACCGGTCCCCGCCGGCGCCGCCAATGGGCGATCGCATCGGCCACCACCACCGCTTTGGATGGCCAACGTCGATAGATCGCGGCCTTGCCGACACCGGCGCGGGCCGCGATGTCGTCCATGCTCAACCGGTCATAGCCCACTTCGGCCACACCCTGGAGCGCCGCATCGAGGATCGCGGGGTCGCGAGACCGGTCGAGCCGACCCGGGCTTCGCCCCGGTCGCGATGCGGGCGCGGGTTCCTGGGCTCCCATAGCGCCAGCTTAGTCGATACGAGTCGGTTCCGTTCTAGCTCGGCTCAATCGGCCGCCGCAAGGAATTCCCGCGCCACCTCCACGACCCGATCCCGGTCCCCGGGGACCAGACCGATCCGGGTCCGGCGATCCACGATGTCCTCGACGGTCAGCGCACCTTCGTGGCGGACGGCGTACTCGAACTCGGCCCGGATCACGTCGATGCCCTCGGCCACCGCATCCGCGGGCCGCTCGCAGGTGGCGGCGGCCAACACGTTGGCCGCCTCCCCGCCGTAGCGCAGCACCAGCGATTCGGGCAGGGCCGCCGCCACCGGAACGCGCGATCCCGAGTTGTCCGGCGCCCCGATCAGCGGCAGGTCCCGGGTGCGGCACGGCGTGGCCCCCAGCGCGCGCAGGCGCACGGCCCGGTCCAGCACGTCTTCGGCCATGTGCCGGTACTCGGTGAGTTTGCCCCCGATCACGCTGAACACCCCGGTCGCCGATTCGACGACGGCGTGGTTGCGTGAGACGTCCGCGGTGCGGCCTTCCCCGGTATCGATCAGCGGTCGCAGCCCGGCGTAGGCGCCGCGGACGTCGGCCGTGCTCAGCGCGGTGCCCAACGCGGTGTTAACGGTGTCCAACAGGAACGAAATCTCCGCCGAAGTGGCTTCCGGCACATCGGGAATCGGCCCGGGTGCCTCTTCGTCGGTGAGGCCCAGATACACCCGGCCGAGCTGCTCGGGCATGGCGAACACGAACCGGTTGAGCTCGCCGGGGATTGGCACGGTCAGCGCGGCGGTCGGATTGCCGAAGGCCGCGGCGTCGAACACCAAGTGCGTCCCGCGACTGGGCCGCAGCCGCAGTGCCGGGTCGATATCGGCGGCCCAGACTCCGGTCGCGTTGATCACCGCCCGGGCAGAGATGTCGAACGATTCACCGGAGAACTGGTCGGTCAGCCGTACCGTGTCGCCGGTCGCCTGCGATGCCGCCACATAGGTCAGGATCGTGGCGCCGTGTTGGGCCGCGGTGCGGGCCACCGCCGTAACCAGGCGGGCGTCGTCGATCAATTGCCCGTCGTAGGCCAGCAGGCCACCGTCGAGGCCGTCGCGGCGCACGGTCGGCGCCATTTCCACCGCGTGCTCGGCCGAGACCCGCCGCGAGCGGGGCAACACCGTCGCCGGTGTGCCGGCCAACCGGCGCAGCGCGTCACCGGCGAAAAATCCGGTGCGCACCAGGACCCGATCCCGCCGAGGCATCGACCCCAGCAGCGGGACCAGTTGCGGCATCGCGTGCACCAGGTGAGGTGCGTTGCGGGTCATCAGGATTCCGCGTTCGATGGCGCTGCGCCGCGCAATGCCCACGTTGCCGGTCGCCAGGTAGCGCAGTCCACCGTGAACCAGTTTGGAGCTCCACCGGCTGGTGCCGAACGCCAGATCGTGCTTGTCCACGCACACCACCCGCAGGCCGCGGGCGGCCGCGTCCAGGGCGATGCCGACGCCGGTGATTCCCGCGCCGATCACGACGACATCAACAGCCGGGTGCTCCGCCAGTGCGGTGAGTTCGGCGGTGCGGCGGGCGGCGTTGAGCGCAGCGGTGTCGGGCATCACGAGAGGTACCTGTTCAGGGTGTAGGCCAGTTCGGTGGAGAGCGCGTCCTCGTCGAGGATCGGCGCGACGACTTGCGCGGACTGGATCGCCGATTGGGTGATCAGCAGGCACATCGCGGCGAGTTGGCGCGGATCGCCCGCCCGCACGCCGCCCCCGTCCTGGGCGGTGGCGAGCTCGCCGGACACCAGATCGATCAGCCGTCGCTGGCTGGCGCCCATCCGCTCGGCGATGTAGACCATCGCCAGGTCCGGTGCGTGATGCAGCACCTGCATCACCACCTCGTCGTGGCGCAGCCGCGCCGCAACCGCGACGATCCGCATCACCAGCGCCTCCCGCCCGGATCCCGGTTGCTCGAGTTCGGTCCACGCCGCGGTGATCCGTGCGGTCAGCAGTGCGGCGATCACCGAGCGACTGTCCGACCACCGCCGGTACACCGTGGGACGACTCACCCCGGCGCGGCGCGCGATGGCCGCCAGTGTCACCCGCTCCATTCCCAATGCGAGCAGGCAGCTCGCGGCGGCATCGAGGATGCGCTCCCCGACCTCCACCTGCTCGTCATTACGAGTTGACAGCATATGTAATACTGTAACGCATGACGCCGGCCGATGCCCAGGACGCCCTGACCCCGCCGATGAAGTGGAACGCCTGGGGCGATCCGGCGGCGGCAAAGCCGCTGAGCGAGGGCATCCGTCAACTGCTTAAGGCAGCCCTGGGGGTGGACGGCACGAGTGCCCCGGAACGCGATCCGAACCAGGTGCCGCTCACGCCGTCGGCCTTGACCGACGCTGACCACGCAGCGTTGGCGGCGATCGTCGGCGATGGATTCTGCCGCACCGATCACACCGCACGGCTGCTACACGCCGGCGGCAAGTCCACCCTGGATCTGCTGCGGCGCAACAGTTCCGGGCCGCAGGACGCACCCGACGCGGTGCTGCTTCCCGGTGATGACGACGAGGTTGCCGCAGTGCTGAGCTACTGCAGCGACCACGCCATCGCGGTGGTTCCGTTCGGCGGCGGCACCAGCGTCGTCGGCGGGCTCGACCCGATCCGCGGCGACTTCTCAGCCGTGGTGTGCCTGGATCTGCGCCGGTTCGATGACCTGCTGAACCTCGACGAGGTCTCCGGCGAGGCGGAATTCGGCGCCGGGGTGACCGGGCCGGACGCCGAGCGGCTGCTCGGTGAGCGCGGTTTCTCGTTGGGCCACTTTCCGCAGAGCTTCCAGTTCGCCACCCTCGGCGGTTTCGCCGCCACCCGCTCCTCGGGCCAGGACTCGGCCGGCTACGGCCGCTTCGACGACATGGTCCGCGGCCTGCGGATGATCACCCCGGCCGGCGTGCTGGACCTGGGCCGCGCCCCGGCCTCGGCCGCCGGGCCGGACCTGCGCCAGCTGTTGCTGGGGTCGGAGGGGGTATTCGGCGTCATCACCCGGGTGCGGGTGCGGGTGCATCCGGTGCCGGCGACCACCCGCTATGAGGCATGGTCGTTCCCGGACTTCGCCACCGGCGCCGCCGCCCTGCGCGCGGTCACCCAGACCAGCGCCGGACCGACCGTGATCCGGCTGTCCGACGAAGCCGAGACGGGCGTGAACCTGGCCACCACCGAGCAGATCGGCGAGCAACAGGTCACCGGTGGCTGCCTGGCGATCACGCTGTTCGAGGGCACCGCCGAGCACACCGAAAGCCGGCACGCCGAGACCCGGGCGGTGCTGGCCGCGCACGGCGGCACGTCGTTGGGCGAAGCACCGGCGCGCGCTTGGGAGCACGGCCGATTCTCCGCGCCCTACCTGCGCGATTCGCTGCTGGCCGCCGGGGCGCTGTGCGAAACGCTGGAGACCGCCACCGACTGGGCGCGTGTTCCCACGCTCAAGACAGCGGTCACTGAGGCGCTGACCACCGCGCTGGGCGACAGCGGGACGCCCGCGCTGGTGCTCTGCCACATCTCGCACGTCTACCCGACCGGCGCCTCGCTCTACTTCACCGTGGTCGCCGGTCAGCGCGGCAATCCCATCGAACAGTGGAACGCCGCGAAATCCGCTGCGGGCGATGCGATCATGCGGGCGGGCGGAACCATCACCCACCACCACGCCGTCGGCGCCGATCACCGGCCGTGGATGAGCGAAGAGGTAGGCGAGCTGGGCGTGCAGGTGCTGCGAGCAGTCAAGGCCACGCTGGACCCGGCCGGAATCCTCAACCCCGGCAAACTGATTCCATGACATCGCGGGAGATCAGCAGGATCACCCTGCTGACCAACCCGGCGGCCGGGCACGGCAATGCCCGGCATGCCGCCGAGCGGGCGCTGGCACGGTTCCAACAGCGCGGGGTCAACGTCAACCACATCGTCGGCTCCGATGCCCGCCACGCACGACAGCTGCTCGATGAGGCGCTGGCGGCCGGAACGGACGCCGTGGTGGTAGCCGGCGGCGACGGCGTCATCTCGCTGGCGCTGCAGGCATTGGCGCTCGGTGACGTGCCGTTGGGGATCATCCCGGCCGGCACCGGCAACGACCACGCCCGTGAATACGGCTTGCCTACCGGTGATCCCGAGGCGGCGGCCGACGTCGTCGCCGAAGGCCAGACCGAGACGATCGATCTGGGCCGCATCGCGCAAGACGACGGCGCGGTGTCCTGGTTCGGCACCGTGATGGCGGCCGGTTTCGATTCGCTGGTGAGCGACCGCGTCAACCGGATGCGCTGGCCGCACGGCCGGATGCGCTACAACGTCGCCATGGTCGCCGAGATGTCCAAGCTGCGCCTGCTGCCGTTCCGGCTGACGTTCGATGACGATGAGCCGCTGGACATCGAGCTGACGCTGGCGGCGTTCGGCAACACCCGCAGCTACGGCGGCGGCATGTTGATCTGTCCGGGCGCCGATCACGCCGACGGACTGCTGGACGTCACCATGGTGCACTCGGGTTCGCGGACCAAGCTGATTCGCCTGTTCCCCACCGTATTCAAGGGCACCCATGTGCTTCTCGACGAGGTGAGCACCCGGCGGGCGAAGTCGATTCGCGTGGAGTGCCCCGGGATCAATGCCTACGCCGACGGCGACTACGTGGCCCCGCTGCCGGTGACGGTGTCGGCGGTGCCGGGCGCGCTGCAGATCCTGCGTGCGCCCTGACAGGTCTCAAGAGACCAGCGAGTTCCACAGGTCGCCGAGTTGACCGGCCAGCCCGTCAACCGGGGTGCTGAAGTCGGCGGGCGCCGGGGCGTCCGTGTCCAGCCACGGGGAGTCCGGGATGTAGGGGCCGGGCGGGAGGGAGGGGGTCAGCATCACGTACCACGATGTCGCGTAGTCGATCAGCACATGGAAGACGTTGGGCATCGACACCAGCGGGTCCGCCGGCGGGTCGGCAGTCAAGCTGGTCCAATAATCGGCCCACGGCTTCCCGAGATCCAAGGTGAACGTCGTGCCGGCCCACGGGTAGACGTCCGAGCCGTCTGAACCGATGCCCGTACCGGGGAAGCCCAACGCACCCTCGACCGCGCCGTACGGGTCGGTGATAGAGGGTCCCTCCGTCGGGAAGGTGTAGCCGTTCAGCAGCTCCGAGATCGGCACCTGGCCGTAACCTTTGAACAGCGCTATCCAACCGTCGAGAGTGCAGAACACGCCTTCGGCGCAGGCAGTGTTGCTCGGGATTTCGGCCGCCAGGAAACCGACCAACTGCTCACCGATCGGCTTCGAGAGCGCCGGAATCGGGATCTGCAAGTCGGTCGTTGCCAGGAATTTTGGCGCGTCCGCGAGGTCGACACCCAAGACGTTTGTCGCGCTCGTGACGAGCCAGGAGCCGGAGAAGAACAGCGCGTAGGAGAGCGCGTCAAGGGCCTTCAGCGCGTTGGCCGGGATGTTGATGATGTCGTAGAGCAGGTTCAGCGGAACGTTGGTCAGATCTCCGTCGGCGGTCAATTGCACGGCGATGCTTGACGTGGCGACCTCGGGTGTGGCCGGACTGGCGGTGATCAGACCAGCAGCCACCAGTGTCGCGTTGGCGATCGCAGCCGAGCACATCAGGGCACGCA
The DNA here is from genome assembly GCA_964292075.1 of uncultured Mycolicibacter sp. GTDB lineage: Bacteria > Actinomycetota > Actinomycetes > Mycobacteriales > Mycobacteriaceae > Mycobacterium. The sequence goes on along the minus strand of CAXYUC010000026.1, from coordinate 1,999 downwards.
TCATTAACTCCTTGACGGCGAGAACAGCGTGCAGGCGAATCTACCCTAAGAAGTAGCTATGGACGAGTTAAGCAATCCTGCAAGCTACCCCACACCGCGGCTGAGCCAGGACACCTCCGCGCCGTCGCCGCCGTCGCGGTAGGCCTCCAGCGCGTCATCCCAGGCGGTGCCCAGCACCGTCTCCAGCTCCGCGGCCAGCGCGTCGGCGCCGGCGGCCATCAGCGTGCGCAGGCGGTTCTCCCCGACCATCACGTCCCCGTTGGCGCTCATCATCCCGCTCCACAGACCGAGCTGCGGGGTGTGGCTGAACCGCTGGCCGTCCACTCCGGCGCTGGGGTCCTCGGTAACTTCGAAGCGCAACACCGACCAGGAGCGCAGCGCACTGGCCAGCTGGGCGCCGGTGCCCACCGGACCGACCCAGTTGACCACGGCTCGCAGCTGTCCCGGCATGGCCGGTTGCGGCGTCCAGTTCAGCTTCGCCTGGCCGTTTCGGGCACCCAAAGCCGAGGTCAGTGCCCATTCGACATGCGGGCACACCGCCGCGGGCGACGCGTGGATGTACACCACGCCGCTGGTCACGTCGGCGAATTGATTCGTCGCGCGCATCAGTTGCTCCTTCGGATCCACGAGGGACGTCTTCCCCAACGACCTGGTGGTACCGAGCTTGAGCAATGTTGCTGCAGAAACTGGAGTGTATTCAGTGTTGTATGTGTCTATTGTGCCTTGTGTGACGCCTGTTGGCTAGTCCCGGCCGTACGCGGCCACCACGGCATCGGCCAGCGCCGGCCACCGGCCGGTGACCCATCCCCCGAAGTCGCGGTCGGTGAGCACCACCAGCGCCCGCTCGATCGCCGGATCAGCCCAGATCAGGGTGCCTGACTGGCCGAAATGGCCGAAGGTCCGCGGCGAGTTGTCCGCACCAGTCCAGTGCGGTGATTTACCGTCCCGGATCTCGAAGCCCAGCCCCCAGTCGTTCGGCCGCTGCGGCCCGTAGCCCGGCAACACTCCGTCCAGACCGGGAAACTGCACGCGGGTGGCCTCGGCATGCAGCTGCGGCGACACCGTGACCGGCCTCAGTAGATCGCCGGCGAAGGCGGCCAGGTCCGCCACGGTCGAGGTGCCCCCGAAACCGGCGGCCGGCACTCCCCCGTCCAGCCGGCTGGCCGTCATGCCCAGCGGCTCGAACACCGCCTCGGTCAGGTAGCGGCCGAATTCGATCCCGGACGCTTGCTGCACCGCTGCGGCCAGCACCGCAAAGCCATGGTTGGAGTAGACCCGCCGCGTGCCGGGCTTGGCCAGGACCCGATCGGAGTCCGGCGAGAGCCCGGAGGCGTGCGCGAGCAGATGCCGCACCGTGGCGCCCGGCGGCCCGGCCGGAGTGTCGAGGTCGACCGCTCCCTCTTCCACCGCGACCTGCACGGCCCGCGCCACCAGGGGCTTGGTCACCGACGCGAGGTAGAACGGCCGCCCGGTATCGCCGTGGGAGGCCAGCACCCCATGCGGGCCGATGACGGCGGCGGGCGCGGGGCCGGCCGGCGCGGCGGCGCGGGGGGGGGGGGGGGGCGGGGGGTCTGCGGCGGGCATCGCCGGCCAGCCTAACCTCGGCGGACCGCCTTGCGGTGACTGGTCGCACTGCGGCCGAACCACCGCTGGCAGGACCGGCTGAGCACACTCTGCTCGGCGTAGCCGAGTTCGCGGGTCTGATGAGACAGGCTGATGGCGGTGTCGGGCAGGTAGCCGTCGGCGGCCTCCCGGCGGACCCCGTCGACCAGGGCGGCGAACGTGGTCTGTTCGGCGGCCAACCGCCGGTGCAGCGCCTTGGGGTGCAGGCCGAGTTCGCCCGCGATCAACTCCAGGCTCCCGGTGCCGGTGGGCAGCAGCTGACGGGCGATCGCGCGCACCGACGCCGCAAGCCCGGGCGACTCGGCGGCGATACCGCTGAGGTAGCTGTAACTCTCAGGCAGGTTGTGAACGGCGTGGTGAGCGCGATTAGGTGAGG